>NZ_JBNCLV010000007.1:0-35238 GCF_049844855.1 Tsukamurella sp. DT100 | reverse complement strand
GGCTCCTAGCGACTAATAAGCTACCGTAAAACCCCCGGTGTGCCCCGCCGGGGGGCGGGGGGGGGGGGAACCCCCCCCCCCCCCGGACCGGTCGTCTCAGGGTCAGGCGGCGGCGAGCGCGGGCGCCGGGATCACCATGGTGGGGATCGGGCGCATCGATACGCTGGCCTGGGCCACCACGTCGGCCACGTCGATGGCAAGCGCGCCGCAGATCGCGGCCAGCAGCTCGCTGGACGCCTCCTTCTGGCCGCGCTCGACCTCCGACAGGTAGCCGAGGCTGACCTGTGCCGCCGAGGAAACGTCTCGCAGCGTGCGACTCTGGCGCACCCGGGTCTTGCGCAGGTTCTCGCCGATCGCCTCGCGAAGCAGTAGAGCCATGCTCACCTCCGTCTTGGTTACTGTCCAGTCAACGCGGGGCGGGCCCGGAAGGTTCCCGATTCGCCGAAACCCGCGCGGTGAGCTCCCGCAGGGCCGCCTCGACGGTCCCCCGGCGGACGTTCGCCCGGTCACCGTCGAGCTGCAGGGTGGTGACGGACGTGCCCGACGGGCCGGATATCCCCAGGTGGACGGTGCCGACGGGCACCCCGTCCTGTTCGGTGGGGCCGGCGACGCCGGTGAGCCCGACGCCCCAATCCGCCCCGCAGCGCGTCCGCGCACCGTCGGCGAGGGCGCGCGCGGTCTCGGGATGGACGGGTCCGTTGCGCTCCAACTCGCCCGACGGGACGCCGGCCAGACTCGCCTTGAGGTCGGTGGCGTAGACGATGAGGCCGCCGCGCAGCACGGCGCTGGCGCCGGGAACGTCGGCGACGGTGGCGGCGAAGAGGCCGGCGGTGAGCGACTCGGCCGACGCGACCGTCTCGCCGCGCTCGGCGAGGGCGGCTACCAGGCGGGCGGCGTCACTTGCGGCCACGCCACCAGCTCAGCAGGTAGTCGACGCCGGTCGCGACGGTGACGATCACGGCCGCGCCCATGGCGACCTGGCTGGGCACGTCCATCCACGCCGGCAGCGGCATGAGGTAGAGCCCGATGGCGATGGTCTGCAGCAGGGTCTTGAGCTTGCCGCCGCGGCTCGCGGGGATCACGCCGTCGCGGATGACGGCGAACCGGAAGGCGGTGATGCCGAACTCGCGGGCGAGGACGATCAGGGTGACCCACCACGGGAGCTCGCCGAGCACGGACAGGCCGACGAAGGCGGCGCCGGTGAGCGCCTTGTCGGCGATGGGATCCATGAGCTTGCCGAAATCGGTGATGAGTCCGTAGCGGCGCGCGATCTGGCCGTCGACCCGGTCGGTGAACATCGCGGCGGCGAAGACCGCGAAAGCGATCCAGCGCCAGGTCGTCGAGTGCCCGCCGTCGACGAACAGGGCCGCGAGGAAGACGGGGACGAGTACGATCCGGAGCACCGTCAACCCGTTCGCGACGTTGACGTTCGAGACAGGTGTGCTCGCGGGCTGCACGCCGTCCGTTGCACTCACGCCGATCAGCCTATCGGTACGCGGAATCGGCGGCTCTGCGCGCTACAGTTTCCTACCGTGACCACCGACCACGACGATGTGCTGCGCCGCGCCCGGACCTCCGACGTCCCCGCGATCAAGCGCCTCATCGACGTCTACGCGGGCAAGATCCTGCTGGAGAAGAATCTGGTCACCCTGTACGAGTCGGTACAGGAGTTCTGGGTGTACGAGGTCGACGGCGTCGCCGTGGGCTGCGGCGCGCTGCACGTGCTGTGGTCGGACCTGGGCGAGATCCGCACCCTCGCGGTCGACCCGACGGTGAAGGGCCACGGCATCGGGCACAAGATCGTCGCCCGCCTGCTCGACGAGGCGCGCGCGTTGGAGCTGAGCCGGGTGTTCGTGTTGACCTTCGAGACGGCCTTCTTCGGCCGGCACGGGTTCGAGGAGATCGACGGGACGCCGGTCAGCGCCGAGGTCTACAACGAGTTGTGCCGCAGCTACGACGAGGGCGTCGCGGAGTTCCTCGACCTGTCGTACGTCAAGCCCAATACGCTGGGCAACACCCGCATGCTCGTGACCCTGTAGCGCCCGCGGTCCACCCAGGGCGACGCGCGTCCGGTCAAGCTTGGGGCGTGATCACCACGACTGTGTCGCCGTACGGCTGCGTCCGGCCCTTGAGCCTCGCGCCGATCACGTTGAACATCTTCGACATCGGCACCTGGAAGCCGTACTTCGCCTTCACCGCGGCCTGCACGGCGTCGAACTCCGGCCCGCTCGAGACCAGCTGCGCCGTCCCGGCGGTCGTCGCCGCGCCGGCGGCGATCGCACCACGCTGGTTGCACGGCGTGATCTCGACGGCGGGATTGTTGCGGATCCGCTTGGCCTTCCCCGATGTGGAGGACGTCCAGAAGCCGATGCGGTCACCGTCGACGGGGACCACCCACACCGGCGTGGCGACCTTCACGCCCGACCGACGGAACGTCGCGACGGAAATGGTCTTCTCGGAGCCCAGGGTCATGGGGTCAGCATAGCGCCAAGGTGCCGCCGAGAACCTCTTCACGGCCGCCCTGAACTGGGCATTCGCCCCACACCGGCACATTTCCAGCCGCCCCGCCGACGCGTCACCTTCACCGATTCACGACCGTCGATATCGCACAGTGAACCAATGCATACCGGGGTGTCGTGAGTGTGGTGAATCACGCCCAACCGTGATTGACTCCACCGGTGAATGTGATCGGTGAGCTGCGCGCAGCCGGATGCGCCTTCGCCGAACGCGAGGCCGAACTGCTGGAGGACGCGGCGGCGTCCGGGCCCGACCTCGAGGCCCTCGTCCGGCGGCGGTGCGCGGGCGAACCGCTGGAGCACCTGCTCGGCTGGGTCGAGTTCCGCGGCCGCCGGTTGATCGTCGGCCCCGGCGTCTTCGTCCCCCGCCGGCGCACCGAGTTGCTGTCCGAGCTCGCCGACGGCAGCGGCGTCCTCGTCGAGCTGTGCTGCGGCGCCGGTCCGATCGTGGCGACCGCCGCCGCCGCGAAGACCTACGCCGCGGACATCGACCGCACCGCCGCCGAGTACGCCGCGCGCAACGCCCCGGAGGCGACGGTCCTCGTCGGCGACCTGTTCCGCCCGCTTCCCGGGGTGCTGCGCGGAACCGTCGACGTGATCGCGGCGAACGCGCCGTACGTTCCGACCGCGGCGATCCGGACGATGCCGCCCGAGGCCCGCGACAACGAGCCGCACCGGGCGCTGGACGGCGGGCCGGACGGCCTGACCCTGCACCGGCGGATCGCGATGGACGCGCCGCTCTGGCTGCGCCCGGGCGGCCGTGTGCTCATCGAGACCGGGCGCCAGCAGGCCACGTACACGGTGGCCGCGCTGCGCGCAGTGGGCCTGGACACGCACATCGAGATCGACGACGAGCGGCAGGCCACCGTGGCCGTCGGCGTCAAGCCGTCCTGAGTCCCGCGTCCTGGCACCGTGCCCTGGGCGTCGCGTCGAGGACACCGCGTCAGGACACCGCGGCCCGTCGGTCGCTGAGCACCGCGACCACCGACTCCACCACCGGCACGGGCGCGGTCACCACGTCATGCCAGGTGAAGGCGAGGACCGTCATTCCGAGCCGGGCGAGGGCGTTGCGCTTGTCGTGGTCGGCCTGGAAGCGCACCGCGTCCTTGTGGAAGGCCCAACCGTCGACCTCGACGACCAGTTTCTCCCGCGGCCACGCGAAATCCGCGCGGTACCGGCCGATCAGGAGCTGAGCGACCCATCCGGAGATCCCCTCGGCCGCCATGAGCGCGACGAATCGACGTTCAGCTTCGGACTCCGTGTCCGCCTCGACGACCTCGACGATCCGCCGGGCCTCAGCCATCCCGCGCCGGCCCGCGTTCCGATCGAGGGCCGCGCGGAGGCCCGATACCGTGACACCGGCCGACTGCAGGGATCGGTCCAGCAGCGTGGTGGCGTCCGGGCGGAGCGGTGCGCAGTCGAGGAGGGTCAGCGGTAGCCGGGTCACCGCCACTCCCCGGACCACCTCGATGTCGGCTGGCAGCAGGTCCCGGCGGTGTACTCCCAGCGGGGCGAGGTACTGCGGTGAACGGTGGTGCGCACGGGGCACCGACACCGTCGTCGGCAGGGGTGGGACGTCGGTCACGCCGTGCCAGAACAGGGCCGTCTCCGCGTCGCCCGTCCCACCCGTGAGGGCGACTGCGCCGCGGATCCGGGCGGCGTCGGTGAAGTGATGGGCCGAGGAGAGGTACACGCCGCGTCCCAATCGCACCCACTCGCCGCGGCGCAGCCTCCCGTCCACCTGGCGCGGCGACAGCCCGCACGCGCTTGCCTGCGCGACCGTGATCACCCCGTCGTTGTCGGCCACGATGCGGCTGACGTCCCCCGATTCCCCCATACCCCTTGGACGCACGGGAGGCCGACCAGGTTCCGCCGATACGACTGTGCACCGTTGACCACCTCAGGGGTGGTCAACGGTGCACAATGCGCGGGCTATTTCGTATCGGAGTCCGAAGGCACGTCCGACGACGCCTGCTCCCGGGCACCGTCGCGCTTGGACTTGACCAGCGAGGCGACGGTGGTGATCACCAGGACGCCCAGGATGACCGACAGGGACAGACCGGTGGAGATCTCCGGCACCGCCAGGTGCTCGCCCCCGTTGATGAAGGGCAGCGTGTTCTCGTGCAGCGCGTGCAGCACCAGCTTCACGCCGATGAAGCCGAGCACGATCGACAGGCCGTAGGACAGGTACACCAGGCGGTCGAGCAGGCCACCGATGAGGAAGTACAGCTGGCGCAGGCCCATCAGCGCGAAGGCGTTCGCCATGAACACCAGGTAAGGCTCCTGGGTGAGGCCGTAGATCGCGGGGATCGAGTCGAGCGCGAACAGCACGTCGGTGAAGCCGATGACCACCAGCGCCAGCAGCAGCGGGGTCGCGACCTTCTTGCCATCGACCTTGGTGATCAGCTTGTCGCCGTCGTAGGTCTCCGTGGTGGGGACGATCTTCTTGAACAGCGCGGCGACGCGGCCCTCGCGCTCCTTCTCGTCCTCGACGGGCCCCTCGGGCGACGACGCCTCCTTGACCAGCTTGATCGCGGTGTACAGCAGGAACGCGCCGAAAATGTAGAACACCCAGGAGTAGGTGGAGATCGCGGCGGCGCCCACGGCGATGAAGCCGGCGCGCATCACGAGCGCCATCACGATGCCGATCAGCAGGACCTTCTGCTGGTAGATCCGGGGCACCGCGAACTTCGCCATGATGATGACGAACACGAAGAGGTTGTCGACGGACAGCGCCTTCTCGGTGACGAAGCCGGCGAAGAACTCACCGCCGTACTGCGGCCCGGAGACCGCCCACACGCCGATGCCGAACAGGATCGCGATGCCGATGTACACCGCGGACCAGAAGCCGGATTCCTTCAGCGAGGGCTCGTGCGGCGTGCGCACATGGCTGAAGAAGTCGAAGACGAAGAGGCCGAGAACGACCAGGATCGAGACGATCCAGACGACAGCAGAAACTTGCATTGCATACACCTCCGGTACAGATCCGGAGGTCTCTCCCGACCCGAACTGCGGGTCCGGCGTGCCCGGGTGGATATCGATCCACCGTGCTGACGTTCACGCCGCGAGCGGGATACTCCCCTCACACATGCAAGCAGGACTGTATCAGAAGTCCGGTTCGTCCGCTTCCTGAGCGACATCGCCGCCGCCGCGCAGCACCAGCAGCAGGCCGGGCAGCTCGTCGGGCGTGACGAGCACGTCGCGCGCCTTGGAACCCTCCGACGGCCCGACGATGTCGCGGGTCTCCATGAGGTCCATGAGGCGGCCGGCCTTCGCGAAGCCCACGCGGAGCTTGCGCTGCAGCATCGAGGTCGAGCCGAACTGCGAGGACACGACCAGCTCGACGGCCTGCAGGAAAACGTCCAGGTCGTCGCCGATGTCGGGGTCGACGTCCTTCTTCTCGACCTTCGTCTCGGTGACGCCGTTGGCGTACTCCGGCTCGGCCTGGTTGCGCACGAAGTCGACGACGGAGGTGATCTCCTCGTCGGTGATGAACGCGCCCTGCATACGGGTCGACTTGCCGCCCATCGGCAGGAACAGCGCGTCGCCCATGCCGATCAGCTTCTCGGCGCCCGGCTGATCGAGAATGACCCGCGAGTCCGTCAGCGAGCTGGTCGCGAAGGCCAGACGGGAGGGCACGTTGGTCTTGATCAGGCCGGTGACCACGTCCACGGACGGGCGCTGCGTGGCGAGCACCAGGTGGATGCCGGCGGCGCGCGCCTTCTGCGTGATCCGGACGATCGCCTCCTCGACGTCGCGCGGCGCGGTCATCATGAGGTCGGCGAGCTCGTCGACGATGGCGACGATGTACGGGTACGGCCGGTACACGCGCTCGCTGCCGAGCGGCGTGGTGATCTCGCCGGACTTCACCTTCCGGTTGAAGTCGTCGATGTGGCGCACGCGCGAGGCCTGCATGTCCTTGTACCGCTGCTCCATCTCCTCGACCAGCCAGGACAGCGCCGCGGCGGCCTTCTTGGGGTCGGTGATGATGGGCGTGATGAGGTGCGGGATGCCCTCGTAGGGCGTCAGCTCGACCATCTTGGGGTCGATGAGGATCATCCGCACCTCGTCGGGCGTGGCGCGCGCGAGCAGCGAGACGAGCATCGAGTTCACGAAGCTCGACTTGCCGGAGCCCGTCGAACCGGCGACCAGGAGGTGGGGCATCTTGGCGAGGTTGGCGTTGACCATCTCGCCCTCGATGTCCTTGCCGAGGCCGATGACCAGCGGGTGCGTGTCCTTGCGCGTGTTGTCCGCGGCCAGCACGTCGGCCAGGCGCACCATCTCGCGGTCGGTGTTGGGCACCTCGATGCCCACGGCCGATTTGCCGGGGATCGGCGCCAGCAGGCGGACGTTGTCCGTCGCCACCGCGTAGGAGATGTTGCGGTGCAGCTGGGTGACCTTCTCGACCTTCACGCCGGGGCCGAGCTCGAGCTCGTAGCGCGTGACCGTCGGGCCGCGGGTGTAGCCGGTGACGGCGGCGTCGATCTTGAACTGCTCCATGACGCCGGTGATCGCGTCGATCATCGCGTCGTTCGCGCTGGTCCCCGCCTTGGCCGGCTCGCCCTCGATGAGCAGGTCGGCCGGCGGCAGGATGTAGTCCTCGCTGTCGATGGTCCGCGCGACGGTGAACTCGGTCGCCTTCGGCGCGGGCGGCGGCGTGTGGTCCTTCACCACCGCGGCGCGGCGCGGCTTCGGCGCCGGGGGCACCTCGACGGTCGGCTCGTCCGACGGGGCCGGCTCGGGCGTGATCGGCGCGGTCACCTGGTCCGACGGTGCCGGCTCGTCCTCCTCGGCGGCCTTGCGGCGACGGCTCCGCTTGGGCGGCTCGGGGTCGGCCGGGTAGTTGTCGTACGGGTCGCCGTAGGGCGTGAGCGCACGCGTGGCGGTGTCGCCGCGCCCCGAGTCGAAGTCGGCGAAGGGCGAGTCGAGATCGTCCTCGTCGAGCGGCTCCTCGTCGCCGTACTGCTCCCTCATGTCGACGCCGAAGTAGAACTTGAGCCGGTCGACGATCTCGCGCACCGTCATACCGCTGACCAGGAGCAGGCCGAACAGAGCGACCAGGACCAGCAGCGGCACGGAGATCCACGCTGTGAAGCCGTCGGTGAGCGGCCCGCCGACGACGTACCCGAGGTAACCGCCGGCGGCGGCGCGGTCGTCGAAACTCGACGGTCCGCCGGACGCGATGTGCAGCAGCCCCAGGAAGGGCAGCACGATGAGGGCGGCGCCGACGCGGTGCCGCACGTGCGCCGACGGGTTGTCGGGGCGGCGCATCATGATCACGCCGAGGGCGATGGCGAGCGGCGGGACCAGCACGGCGAACCAGCCGACCACGGAGCGCACGCCGGTCGAGAAGAACGAGCCCACGGGCCCGCCGGCGTCGAAGTAGACGGCCGCGCCGAGGATGATCGCGACGGCGAACAGGGCCAGCGCGAGTCCGTCGCGCGAGTGGGTCGGCTTCGGCGGCGTGACCTCGCCGGTCGCGGTGGCGGGTTCGACGTCGTCGGACCGGCGACCGGTGCGCACGGCGCCCCCGACGCCCTTGGCCAGCAGCTTCCACCCGGCGCCGAGGCCGCGTGCCACTCCCCCACCGGCGCCCGAGGCGGCCTTGGGGGCCGCGGCGCCCTGCTTACCGCGGGTGCGCGGGGCGGCCTGTCGGCTGCGCGTCGGGCTCGCGGCGCGGCTGGTGCGTGCGCCCCCGGAGCGGGAGTTCGCGGCGCCGCGCGCGCGGGTGGTGGTCTTCGATGCCATGGGGGCAGTCTATCGACATTAACCCCATCCGTATCAAGTGCCACACATGTAACAGCAGGACCTGCGGCGGGTCGTCAGAGCGAACGGACCACCGAGCCGAGCAGATCGATGTCTCCGTCGGCCCCCTCGAAAGTGACCAGCGCCTCATCGCGGCCGAAGGCCCACATCGCGACCTCGCCGATCGCGCCGATCACCGCGACGTCGGGCCCGCGCCCGGCGGTGGCGACGGTGCCCTCCTCGGTCGTGAGGCTGACCCGCAGCGGAGCGCCGCGCATCGTGAGCCGCGCGATCCGCGCGACGACGTCGTGAAGGCCGCGTTCGACCCGCTTGTCGAGCACCCGCGGCGTCCACCCCGGCGCGGCCCGCCGGATGTCCTCGGTATGCACGAAGTACTCGCCGAGATTCGCCTGCTCGTCGACGAGGCGCAGGGGCGAGAGCCGGGGCGGGCCGCCCGCGACGGTCTCGAGCAGATCGTCGAACGGGCGGGCCGCGATTCCCGCCTGCACCCGCTCGGTGTACCCGGCGAGCGGGCGCACGAGGATGCCCGCCATGGCGTCCGGCCGCCCCTCGCGGAGGATGAGGTGTGCGAGCAACTCCCGCACGGTCCACTCGCCGCAGAGCGTCGAGGCGTCGGGTCCGGCGGCGCGGGCCGCCTCGACGAGGGCGGCGCGTTCACTCCGAGCTGGCTTCACACGGGTCACCCTAGACCCGTCCGGCGGTGCGCCGCAGCGCACGCCAGCACGCCTGTACTTCGTACTGAAATCAAAACGAAGTGTCCTATACTTCACCGCATGATTGCGAACTCAACGTCGACGTCCCGCCGCACGCGCTTCGCCTCGGCCTCGGCCCTCCTCGCCGTGCTCGCGGCCGGGGGCACGGCCCTCGCCCCCGCGGCCTCGGCCGCGCCGGTGGGCCCGAACCTCGTGCTCATGAAGGCCGAGTTCCCGGCCGGGTCGAACGACTACCGCACCGGCAAGCCCGCACCGTCGAAGCTGACCGCGGGCGACAACCCGTCGCCGGCCTGTACCGCGGCCACCGAGCGGGTCAACCGCTCCGCCGCCGGCACGCAGGGCTTCAGTGCCTCGGCCCGGAACGGCTACTCGCTCATGCTCAGCGCCGTCGTCGCTCCCCCGCAGGCCTCCGTCTGGCGCGCCGCGACCCAGGCCTGCGGCGGCCCCGTCGCCGAGCTCCCGGTTCCCGGCGACCTCGCGCGCTACAACCCCGTCGTGCTCACCTACCGCGACGGCCAGCGCATCCAGGCCGTCGAGGGCGTCGCCGACGTCGCCGGCCGCACCGTCGACGTGTACGTCGGCGGCCTCAGCGAGACCCCCGCGAACACCGCCCGTTTCTGGCAGGTCTTCCGCGCGCAGATCCAGAAGGTCGAGACGGCGCGCTGATGCGCCTGCGCAACCTCCTCACCGGGTCGACGGTGGCGGTCCTCGCCGCCGTCGGCCTGCCCGCGGCCGCGCAGGCCGCCCCGGTGGACACCGCGCACGCGGTCCTCGCCGCACACGAGTTCCCCGCGGGCACCACGGGCTACACGGTGGAGACCGAGACGCTCACACCGATCGGCGCCAGCGCGGCCCCCGGAGCCGTCGGCGGAAGCTCGCCGACCGCCTGCGAGCGCAACATGGGCCGGATGTTCGAGCGGATGGACGGCGCCCGCGTCACCGAGGCGCGCGCGGTGCGCGGGACCACCCGAGTCGAGGCGGCGCTGCTGAACCGCCCCCTGACCGCGCTCATGATGGAGACCTTCCCGACCTGCGAGGCGGCCCTGTCGCCCTCGGAGCGGTCGGCTGTGCTCGCCGCTCCCGCGGATCTCGCACGACTGCGACCGTTCATCTTCCGGGACGAGGACGAGCTCCAGGCGTGGGTCGACGTCCGCGGTGTCGCGATCAACGTCACCGCTCGCAGTACGAATCGCTCGTCGGCGGACGCGGACGCCTTCTGGCAGCTCCTCCGCGCGCAGGTGGCGAAGGTCGAACGGCAGCCCTGATCGCCCTGACGGCGGCACGGCCCCGGGCGCAGGTCGCCGGGCTCGAATCGGCTCACTGACTCCGCCACCCCGAACCGGACACTCCGCTAGGCTCCGGCCCACGAGCAGATCCTTCTTCGGAGGAGCGAACATGAACGTTCGACGCCGGGTCGCAGGTGCGGCAGCCGCCGCGGCCACCATCGTCTCCCTACCGGCCCTCGCGCACGCCGCCCCGGTCGTCCCGCAGCAGGCGGTCCTCGCCGCACACGAGTTCCCCGCCGGCAGTACCGATTACAAGGTCGAGCGCGAGACGCTGACCTCGCCCGACGGGCTTCCCGAGGATTCTCCCGCCGAGTCGGAGTGCGGCACGAAGCTCAATGCCCTCGCCCGCACCATGGAGGGCACCGAGATCGTGGAGGCCGAGGCGATCCACGGCACGACGGAACTCGAAGCCTCGGTGCTCAGCAGGACGATCGCCGCGGCCCGCGGCGCGGCGACCGAGGCCTGCCGCTCCGACGTCGCCGCCGCGAACCGCCCGACGATCCTCGCCGCGCCCGACGATCTGGCCCGCCTGAAGCCGTTCATCATGGCCGTCGGCCGGAACACCTTGCAGGCGTGGATCGACGTCCGCGGCGTGACGGTCATCGTCGAGGCGGAAGGGAAGACGGACGCAGCAGCGGACTCCGACATCTTCTGGCAGACGTTGCGCGCCCAGGTCGCGAAGGTCGAGCGCCAGCCCTGACACCATCTTTCGAAGCGTTCTGTGACGTTTCCGTGGACGGGACGTCGCAGAACGCTTCAGAAAGTGCTTGCTACTCCCCCACGACGATCACAGTGGGGACGATCATCGGCCGGCGGCGGTAGGCCTTGTCGACCCAGCGGCCCACGGCCCGTCGAACGCCCTGTGCGATGCGGTGCGCCTCCTTGACCCCCTCGGCGGCCAGGTCGGCGATCACGTCCTCGACGAGCTGTTCCGCCTCCTTGAGCGCGGTCGGGTCGTCGGAGAAGCCGCGGCCCGAGACCTCGGGCTTGCTGACGGTGTTGCCCTCCTCGTCGATCGCGACGGTGATCGCGATGAAGCCGCCCTCGCCCAGGACGAGGCGGTCGGACAGCGTCGACTCGCCGACGTCACCGACGGACGAGCCGTCGACGTAGACGTGGCCGACGGGCACCTGCCCGACGATCTTCGCGACGCCGCCGACGAGGTCCACCACGACGCCGTCCTCGGCGAGCATGATGCGGTCCTTCGGCACGCCGGTGGCCTCGGCCAGCGCGGCGTTGGCGCGCAGGTGCCGCCACTCGCCGTGCACGGGCATCGCGTTGCGCGGGCGCACCGCGTTGTAGAGGTACAGCAGCTCGCCGGCGCTGGCGTGGCCGGAGACGTGGACCTTCGCGCTCTGCTGCGTGATCACCTTGGCGCCCAGCTTGGACAGCCCGTTGACCACCGCGAAGACGGAGTTCTCGTTGCCCGGGATGAGCGAGCTGGCCAGCACGACGAGGTCGTTCGGCGAGATGGTGATGTTGCGGTGCTCGCCGCGGGCCATGCGCGAGAGCGCGGCCAGGGGCTCGCCCTGCGAGCCGGTGGAGATGAGCACGACGCGGTCGTCGGGCAGCGAGGCGGCGGTGTCGAGGTCGACCTCGACGCCCTCGGGCAGGTGCATGTAGCCGAGGTCCTGCGCGAGCGCCATGTTGCGCACCATCGAACGGCCGACGAAGGTGATCCGCCGGTTGTGGGCCATCGCGACCTCGGCGATCTGCTGGATGCGGTGCACGTGCGAGGCGAAGGACGCCACGATCACGCGGCCCTTGGCCCGCCCGATCACGTTGTCGAGCACCGGCCCGATCTCCCGCTCGGGGGTCACGAAGCCGGGGACCTCGGCGTTGGTGGAGTCCACGAGGAACAGGTCCACGCCCGCGTCGCCGAGCCGCGAGAATCCCGCGAGGTCGGTGAGCCGGCCGTCGAGCGGCAGCTGGTCGAGCTTGATGTCGCCGGTGTGCAACGCAACCTGGCCGCCGGCGTGGATCGCCACGGCGATCGCGTCGGGGATGGAGTGGTTCACGGCGAAGTACTCGCACTCGAACGGGCCGTGGCTCGTCGACTCGCCCTCACGGACCTCGAGCAGCTTGGGCCGCAGCCGGTGCTCGTCGCACTTGGCCTTGACCAGGGCGAGCGTGAACTTGGCGCCCACGACCGGGATGTCGGGCCGCAGGCGCAGCAGGAAGGGCACCGCGCCGATGTGATCCTCGTGGCCGTGCGTCAACACGATCGCCTCGACGTCCTTGATCCGGTCCTCGATGTACCGGAAGTCCGGGAGGATCAGGTCGACGCCGGGCTGCTGGTCCTCGGGGAAGAGCACGCCGCAGTCGACGATGAGCAGCTTGCCGTCGTACTCGAAGACGGTCATGTTGCGACCGATCTCCTTGATGCCGCCGAGCGCGACCACGCGCATGCCGCCCTTGGGCAGCTTGGGCGGGGCGCCCAGCCGCTCCACCGCGGCCGACGGTGCCTTCTGCCCACCCCCGCGCCGTCCGCCGCCGCCGCGGCGGTTCCCGCCGCCCTTCGGCGCGGACTTCTGGGGCTGCTGCGCCTCGGACTTCGCGGCGGGCGCCGTCGCCTTCGCGGCCGCCGCCTTGGTCGCCGGAGCCTTCGCGGCCGGCGCCTTCGCCGCGGCCTTGGTGGCCGGGGCCTGGGCCTGGGTCGCCGGAGCGGTCGCCTTCTCCTCGGCGACGACCCGCGCCGCCGAGGTGGCGATCACCGGCTTGGGCTCGGCAGGCGGTCCCGCCTGTCGGGTGGCCTTTCGGCTCCGTCGAGCTCCGCCTGCTGCACCGTCGGTCATTGTTTAGAGCACCCCCGCTTGGGTCAGTAGCGCTGCGAGCCGGTCGCGCTGTTCACCGGTGGGCGGCACCTGCGGGAGGCGCGGTACACCCATATCAAGGCCCTGCAGGGCCAGTGCCGCCTTCGAGAAGGTCACGCCGCCGAGGCCGGCCATGGCCTCGTAGACGGGCCCGAGGGAGGCGTTGATGTCTGTGGCGCGGGCGTTGTCGCCCGCGAAGTAGGCGTCGCGCATCGCGCGCAGCTGCGGCGCGACGACGTGCCCGATGACGGAGACGAAGCCGAGTGCGCCGACGGAGAGCCAGGGCAGGTTCAGCGGATCGTCGCCGGAGAGGAACTGCAGGTCGGTCTCGGCGATGAGCCGGGCTCCGGCGCCGAGGTCGCCCTTCGCGTCCTTCACGCCGACGATGTTCTTGTGCTCGGCGAGCTTTCGCAGCGTGTCCGTCTCGATCGCGACCACCGAGCGCGGCGGGATGTCGTAGAGCAGCACGGGCAGGTCGGTGGCGTCGGCCACCGTCGTGAAGTGCGCGAGCAGGCCGGCCTGGGGCGGCCGCGAGTAGTACGGCGTCACGACGAGCAGGCCGTGCGCGCCCGCCTCGGCGGCGTCGCGCGCGAAGACAGCGGACTCGTCGGTGTCGTAGGTGCCCACGCCCGCGGTGATCTGCACGCGGTCGCCGACGGCCTCGATGATCGCCTTGAGGAACTGGATCTTCTCCCACGGCTGCGTGGTGGGCGATTCACCGGTGGTGCCCGCGACGATGAGCCCGTCGCAGCCCTGGTCGGCGAGGTGCGACGCCAGCTTCTGCCCGGCCTCGAGGTCCAGCGTGCCGTCCGCCTTGAACGGGGTCACCATCGCGACGGAGATCGCGCCGAAGGGCGTGGTGGGCGTTGTGGTCGCCGGGGTCGCACTCATAAGCGCTAAGGCTACCCACCCGGTCCCGGAAAGTTGCTATTGGCTAGCGGTTGCGCCGGTAGGTCAGGTGCCGGTAGCGCAGGCCCGACGAGGACTCGCGCCACGCCGCGTCCTCCTCCAAGGCGAAGTCCTCCGGGATCGACGGTGCCGTCGTGTCGCCCTCGACGGTGGCGTCCACCTCGGTCACGGCGAGCAGGTCCGCGAGCGGCAGTGCCGCGTCGTAGATCTCGCCGCCGCCGATCACCCACACATCGCCGTCGGGGACGGCGAGGTCGTGCTGGACCACGGCACCGTCGGCGCGCCAGGCCCGATCCCTCGTCACCACGATGTTCGTGCGCCCGGGGAGCGGGCGGAACCGCGGCGGCAGGGAGTCCCAGGTGCGACGACCCATCAGAACCGTGGCGCCCGCGGTGGTCTCGCGGAAGAACTTCATGTCCTCGGGGATGTGCCACGGGATCCCGCCGTCGGCGCCGATCACTCCCCCGCGGGCCTGCGCCCAGATCAGGCCGATCACTAGACCGCCACCGGCGCCTTGATCGCGGGGTGGTGCACGTAGTCGTGGATGGTGATGTCGCCGTACTCGTAGTCGAAGACACTGGGGCGCTCGGCGAGCTCGAGCCGCGGGTACGGGTACGGGTCGCGGCTGAGCTGCTCGGTGACCTGCTCGACGTGATTGTCGTAGATGTGGCAGTCGCCACCTGTCCACACGAAGTCGCCGGGTTCGAGGCCCACCTGCGCGGCCACCATATGGGTGAGCAGCGCGTAGCTGGCGATGTTGAACGGGACGCCGAGGAACAGGTCGGCGCTGCGCTGGTAGAGCTGGCAGCTGAGCCTGCCGTCCGCCGCGTAGAACTGGAAGAAGGCGTGGCAGGGCGGCAGGGCCATGTTCTCGATCTCGGCGACGTTCCAGGCGGAGACGATGTTGCGCCGGCTCGACGGGTTGGTGCGCAGCGTCTCGATCGCCTTGCTGATCTGGTCGATGTGCTCGCCGTTCGGGGTGGGCCAGCTGCGCCACTGCACCCCGTAGACGGGTCCGAGCTCGCCGTCCGGAGCCGCCCATTCGTCCCAGATGGTGACGCCGTTGTCCTGCAGCCACTTGACGTTCGAGTCCCCGCGCAGGAACCACAGCAGCTCGTACGCGATGGACTTCATGTGCACCCGCTTGGTGGTGATGAGCGGGAAGCCCTGCGACAGGTCGTAACGGAGCTGGCGCCCGAAGACGCTGCGCGTCCCGGTGCCCGTGCGGTCGGGCCGGTGCGTGCCGTTCTCCAGCACGTCGCGGAGCAGGTCTTCATAGGGCGTCGCGATCACACCCCCAGTCTAGAGCGGACCCCCGACAACCTCGGGCGCGGCGCGACCGCGTCCGCCCGGCGCCGGTCAGCCGGCGTTCAGCGCCGCGCGGGCGACGCGCTGCTGGCCGATCTCGGCGAGGTTCTTCATCAGCTCGGCGTTGACCCACGCGACCTGGTGGCCGACGGTCAGGTCGGCGTCCGGCGGCCAGGGGAACCCCGACGGCTCGTCGAGGCGGTCCTCGGTGAGCGCGTCGAGGACGGTCAGCCACTCGTCGCGGATCCCCGTCAGCCAGGCGACGGCACCTTCGGGCCCGGGCCACCGCACGGACCCGCGCTCCCGGACCTCGCGCCCGAGGAGATGATCGGCGGTGGTGCTCCACCACCAGCCGATGTGCCAGCTGAGCCACGCCATCGTCGGGACCGGGATCGGGTCGGGCTCCGTCTCGGCCCAGTCGGCGACCCACTCACCGTCGTCGCTGCGGCGCATCGTCCAGCACAGCGCCGCCGGCTCCCAGCGGAAGTCGTCGGCCGTGAGCTCGGCGAGATGCACCTCGCCGAGCGCCCAGGTGAGGTCGAACTGCCAACGCAAGAGATCGAGCCGCGATTCAGCCACTAGCCGACCCTATTTCCTCCGCGCTCAAGCCGCCTGCCGGGGCGCCGTGGACCGGAGCGAATGCCCACTCGGCGTTCGGGCGTCGACGGTGTGCCGTCCGCTCGGATCGCCGACGACCGCACTGCTCCAGCCCGCGGCCTCCTTGGCGTAGTTGCACGCAGCGCACAAGCCTTGACCGTTGTCGAAGCTGGTGGGGCCACCCGCCGCGTGCGGAACCACGTGGTCGGTATGCGCGATCGGTGCATCGCAGTACGGGCTCCGACAGTACCGGTCCCGAGCCCGGATCATGTCCGCGAGCCCGTCCGGGAAGCAGCGGGCCCGTGAGTCCATGCCGACCACCGCGCCCGTCTCGGGTGCGATGTAGAGGCGTTTGACCCACGCGACGCCGGCGGCGGTGGCCTTCCCGATGAGGTTGCGGGCGATCTCCGCCGGCATCGCCCCACCGCCGTCCAGGTACGCGGTCCCGGGCTGGTCGCCGAGCAGCACCGTGGCCGGAAGAGTGAGGTTCACAGTCACGGGCTGGCCTCCGGTGGCCTCGCGGCCGGTGAGGCGGGCGAAGGCGGTGTCGGCCATGATCTGCCCGCGGGTCCGCAGGTCCGCGCCGATCCCGATCAACGTTGCGGCATGCTTGCGCAGGGCCGCGTACACCCCGACGCCCTGCGCCACCGGCAGCAGCAGCGACACCCGCGCCATCCCCTCCGGCAGCGGCCGGATCGTCACGGTCCGGTCCTTCTCCGCCGACGCGTTCCGATCCACCGTGCCCTGCGCATCTAGCGCATAGGCGACCTGCTCGACTCGCGCGCTGAGTTGCTTGAGTCCCATGCCCGCCAGCGTCGCCGCCTCGGCACACAGCAGCTCATCCGCCGTATGCCGATCGGAGGCGTCCAGGTGCGCGAGGCCGCCGACGATCACCGGGATCGCCTCCGGCGCGAGATCACCCTCGCGCAGGCGGGTGCGGGTGTGCGGCAGGATCTTCTCCAGCTCCACCGCCCGGGCCACGAACTTCGCGGCCGTGTTGGGCGACATGTGCAGCGCCAGCCCGACCTCCGCGGCGACGCCCTGCTGCCATCGGTCCTGCGGCAACCCTGCCGCGACCCGTTCGCACACCCGCTCGCGCAGCAGCTCCGCCGCCAACCGGTACTGCTCGAACACCGTCAAGCACCGCCGCCGTTCCATCGAACGCAACCGATCCGCCACGCCACCGCCGGGTGGCCGGTCCTCATCTACACCACCGTCTTCGTCCATGCCCAGACGCTACGTCGACCGACTGACAAGTTTTCGAGATAGCAACTTACTCTCGAATACCTGACGAGCTGATCGCGGCCCACTCTGACTAGCGCTCCGGACATCAATGTCACGGGTACCACCGACCAACAGCCCACGGTGGGCCTTCTCCGATTGTCCACCGGGAGGGTTCGGCTACAGCCTCCATGAAGGTCGATGCCCGTGCGGGCTCAAACCTGGGCCATGGCGGCACGTCGAATGCGGCAGCGATGCTCGTGAGCGGGTTCTCGTAGCAGAACTCGTGTGATGCAGCGACGATCTCGAAGTTGACCTTGCTGGTCTCCTCGGCGCTCAACACGAACGAAGGAGGCAAAGGGTGGAACCTCTCCGAGACAAGGACCAGAAGCCGACTGGGACCCACCGGATAGATGCCGTGGGACGACTTTGCCCAGGCCGCAGGCTCCCACCTGCCGCGCGCGGGACCGCCAAGCCAAACGACAGGTTCATCGCAAGTAATGAGTGGCGCTCTAGTCGACACGAGCCACCAGCTGCGCGCAATCGCGAGGTGCGGAACCGCACTATGTCGCCAGACACCAATTGCACTCTCCAACGCTCGGGGCTTGCGCTCTGTGCTGAGCAGTGGCACATCTAGCAGCTGCTGAACCAGCTCATCGTGTCGATCTGGCGAATATGGAGTACCACTGATGGCACACAACGTGGGTAGGTTCGCTGCCACGACCTCAGCCCGACCGAAATGGTTGAGCGCATCCTCGATCCGCAACTCTTGCGCGCGCTTCTTGAGCGTCCGCTGTTCCTGCAACCCGACGAAAACTGCAAGGTTGGCGATCAGCTCGACATCAACGATCTGGCCGTCGGGAAGGGAATCGAGATAGCCGATCCAGCCCGCTGCCTCGCTCTCAATCCGAGACATATGCTTCTCAAACCACAACGCCGGATAGTCGGGTGCGAGGTCGTCGGCAGAGATCGTGTACAGGTTCGTCTTCTTCGCGATGTCCTTGGTCGGCTGAACGTAGCTATCACGAGTCGCGACCTTCGTAACTCTGAGCGCTCCCGCGTCATCTGCCCATCGACGCAGGTAGACCTGCGGTACGTGATGATGCCTCTTCCCTACTCCGCCGGCACTGGCCTGCCGCTTCGATTCCTCGATCTCCGCATCCGTCGTCCACCGGTGAGCGAACACGCGGCCAGCCACATCACTCGCTCATCAATTGCGCGGCGACAGTGGCACCCAGGTTCCAGCACGCCTCGAGGTCCGCCTTCGACGGTTTGCCCGACACGACGACGTGCGGCGTGGCCTTCACCCAACCGAGCCCGGCGGTGATCGAATCCACCGCGCGCTCGGCGCCCTCGCCGCCCTCGTTCGCGTGCAGGTACAGCCCGAACGGCCGGTCGCGCGTCGAATCGAGGCACGGGTAGTAGATCGTGTCGAAGGCGTGCTATTTCAGCGTAAACTCCCTTACTATGAAGCGATCAGCCGCCGCCCCAGGTCGAGCAGTCATCTATGCCCGCGTCTCGTCGGATCGCGCGGGCGGACGCTCCGTCGAGGAGCAGGTCTCCGAGTGCCGGACTGAGTGTGAGCGGCAAGCCTGGCCGGTCGCGGACGTGCTCGTGGACAACGACGTATCCGCCAGCCGATACGCCACGAAGGCGCGACCGGAGTACGCCCGGCTCCAGGCGCTTCTCCAGCCCGGCGACGTGCTCGTGATGTGGGAGGCGAGCCGCGCCCAACGCGACCTCAAGCGGTACGTGGAACTGCGCGATCTGTGCGCCCGTCGCGGAGTGCGCTGGTCGTACTCCGGACGCCTGTACGACCTCAGCGACGGCGACGACCGCTTCTCCACCGGTCTGGACGCCCTGCTGGCCGAGAAGGAGGCCGAGCAGACCCGGACCCGCATCCTCCGCGCGCACCGCGCCAACCTGGCTGACGGCAAGCCGCACGGCCGCGTGCCGTACGGGTACCGCATCATCCGTGACCCCGAGACCGGCAAGCCCGTGCGCCGCGAGCCGCACCCCGGACAGGCCCCGCTTATCGCGGAGGCGGCCCGGCGCGTCCTGGCGGGCCAGTCATTCGCGTCGGTCGTCCGATGGATCTCGGAGCGGGACGACTCTTTGCGCTGGGACGCGGCCAAGCTGCGCCGTCTGCTGATCAACCCCACCCTGGCGGGGTTTCGCGTGCACACTGAGGTGAAGGATGGCGTGCGGGGGCCGCGCGTGATCCACCGCCGGGGCACTTGGGAGCCGATTCTTAGCGAAGACCATCACAACGACCTGGTGGCACTGTTTGCCGCCAGGCAGAGCGGCCCGCGCGGGGTGCCGGTCAAGTATCTGGTGTCCGGGATCGCTGAGTGCGGGGTCTGCGGTGAGAAGGTGTGGCGAGGCCGAGGCGGCACCAAAAAGGATGGCAGCCGCTACGAGGTCTACACGTGCAGGCCTGGCCGCCACGCAGCCCGACGACTCGACCGGGTGGACGAGGCCGTGCACACTGTGGTCGAGGAGATTTTGATCTCCCCGACCGCTGTGAACGCACTCGCCGAGACACCCCCTGTCGACAACGCAGCGGCCACTCGACTGAATGAGCTACGCAGGCAACTCGAAGCGGTGGAGACTGAGATCGCTGAAGGTCGCATGCCCGCGTCGACCGGGGGGCGCGTAGCTACGCGCCTGGAGGCGTCGATCGCGACAGCCGAAGTCGAAGCGACACAAATATTCGTCGACCCGACAGTACGGCGGCTCGCGACTGCTCCCGATCCTGTCGCGATTTGGCGCGACATGCCATTGTTGGATCAGCGCGAGTTCATCAAAGCCGTTCTTCATATCCGCATTGAACGAATCGGACGCGGTCGCTGGCACGACAAGCGCGCCGGCATCGTCATCACGCCGCACCGCCCGCAACTCGAGCATCCAGGCACGCGCGGCACCACTGGGTAGATGGATCGTCGGCATCGGGGTCAGCGACGGCAATTGTCATGGGCTGTTTGGCCGCTCTCGACCTGGGTTCGATGCGGTCCAAGCCCCGGACGGACCACCAGGGTTTGACGCTAGCCCGCGGAACACCCGCCCAGCCCTGCGCAGGTCCTCGTCAGAGAAGGCCAGCATGGTGACTGCCAGCCATTCGTCGGGACTAGCTCCACCACGACGGACCTGCTCGAGCCTGCCTTGCTCGCAGTGTGCGGTCCGCGTCGGTACGGACGCGCTCATCGACCTGCTCCAACCGCAACTGAGTGCGTGAAGGCCCGGTAGACCTGCTCGGATCGCGAGCCCCGGGATGGTTGCCAGGCATCGGTGGCGCCTCCGCGCACGGCACTACGAGCGCACGTGCAGTCGGTGCTCACGGTATTCCCATCCGCTCAGCCTCGCGAGCATCACGGCGTGCCCAGAGCTGTTCGAGGTGGGCCGTGGCGGCAGCGGCAGTGAGGAGGTAGTCGCCTCGGGTGTCGTGTCCCGAGCGGACGTACGTCCACTCGGCTGTGTCGGTGCTGGTGGCGTCGTCTGCCCGGTCACCAGACATCGCGGGGGCGGAAGGCTCCTCGGATCCGGTGGGGTGTTGCTGGCGCCAGAGGGCGCGGGCGGCGCGCAGGGCGCCCATGGTGAGGCTGTATCGGCGGGATTTGGTGGTGACGTGTCCGCGGTAGCCGAGGGTATGCAGCCACCGCACCATCGCGGAATAGTGTTCCGGCGCAGCATCAGCGAGCGCGGTCAAGGTGGTGATGATCGCCCGCGCGTGCGGGCTTAGGCCGGCGAGGACCTGCCGATCGTGCGCGACCTGCGGGCTGACCCTGCGTGCGGTGAGTCCATGGTCGGTGACCGATTTGGTGACGTATTTGGCGAGGTATCCTGCGATCTTCTTCCGTACCGCGACAGGCAGGGAAGGGTCGAGAGGCTCGGCGTCGGCCTGAGCTCCGAAGCTCATCCGTCGAGTGCCGGTGGCGGTGGTTGGGTCGGGTACCAGCACGCTAGTTTCGGCGGCTGCTTGGAGGGCGAGTGCGGCGAGGTCAGCGCTGGTCACATCGGTCCCGACGGGAGGAGCGATTACCGAGGGTTCCGAAGCTCTGCCATCGCCAACCTCGACAGGTTCGGCGTGATCGAGACGCAGGACGGCGTGAAAGTGCGGGATCAGTCTGGCTTGGTTCTCGGTCACTTTCAGGAACGTCAGCCGTACCCGTTTCGGGTCGTGTCCGCGGTCGCGGAGCAGCCGGGTCAGGAGGCGTCGAGCACGGATGGTGTAGCGGCGCCAGAGCTCGGGAGCCCACCAGGTGAACAGCACGTGCCCGGCGTAGTCGTAGCGGTCGGCGTCGACGGGTTGGCCGGCGTTCGGCCCGGCGGCGTGGACGCGTCCGTAGGAGGGGGCGGTGAGGGTGACGAACGCCATC
Source organism: Tsukamurella sp. DT100 (assembly GCF_049844855.1). Taxonomy (NCBI): domain Bacteria; kingdom Bacillati; phylum Actinomycetota; class Actinomycetes; order Mycobacteriales; family Tsukamurellaceae; genus Tsukamurella; species Tsukamurella sp. DT100. The sequence goes on along the minus strand of NZ_JBNCLV010000007.1, from coordinate 13,733 downwards.
GGGTGCTCGGCGACGGTGGTGGGGACGCCGTAGTGCCCACCGAGGATCCCTGCGTGCACGAGCTGCCAGGTGTCGCCGCCGTAGAGGCGCGAGCACGGCGGGCACACGCTGGCGCGGCGGTTCCCACACCGCAGCATCAGCCGATCATCTCCGATCAAGCCGTGACGGCGATGCAGGTGAATCGGATTGCTGCAGAACCCCGTCCCGGTCACTGCTCGCCACCACGGCCGATAGTCGGCGCCGGCTGCGCGGTGAACCATCTCCCCGATCACTTCTTCGGTCAGGGCTATCGGGCCCTTCGCGGCTGCCGTCAGCGCGGAAACGCGCCCCTCTGCTACCTGCGATCGCGGGGTCACTTCGGTGCCTTCGGCTTCGTAATGCCGCTCTGATTCCCGCCGCTCCCGCCGTGTGGCGCGTCGCCGTCGGCCAGGTCGCTCTCCCAGGTGCGTGGGGGCGGGAAGTGCCGGATCAGGCGCGTAATGTGCTCGTCCTGATAGTGGAAGGCGCGGACCAGGACCGGGCTGGTGGCCTGGTCGGTGGCGATGAACCCGACACCGGGCATATGTGCGGGCAGCTGGTGGCAGCGGGCACCGGCTTCCACCGCGCCGGGGCCGAGGATCATCGTCGTCTGCGTTGGCTCGGCCATCCGCAGCCCCATTCGGAGCGGGAAGAACTGGCGCAGCGGCACGATCTCCTTGCTCGGGTCCTGCACAGCGGCGACGACACTGACGCCGACCGCTCGGCCTTGCGAGAGGAGCAGCCCCAGACTGTGTTCGATCTCGGTCTTGAGTTTCCGGTCGGCGAACGAGGTGAGGGCGGCGAGTTCGTCGATGATCACCACCAGTTGCGGCTCCCCTACCGTGGGGGTGTGGGTGCGGGTGACACCGCGCAGCCGCTCCGCACGGCCGGTCATGATCTCGACCGCGTCGGCGAGCATGCTCGCGATCGCCCCCGGCCGGTATGCGAATCGGTGAAACAGCTGCTGTCCGGGGCCGAGTTCCATCCCGCCCTTCGGGTCCGCGACCAATAGGCGCACGTGACCGGTGTGGATGTGCGGCGCAAGGCCGCCGATGATCGACCACAGCACCGACCCCTTCCCCGCACCGGTCACTCCACCAATCAAGAGGTGGTTACCGATGAGCGGGAGGCGCCACGGCCCGTCGCTGTCGTTCTTGCCCACCGTGATCGGTCCAATCTTCGACCCTCCACGGACAACACTGCCTCCGGAATCACCCTGGCGCGGAGCACTGCCACGTCCGGCGGCCGCCGCAGAGGTGCGGGGAGTATTGTTCGCGTGGCCAGCCGCCGCGGAAGTGGTCGTGGATGTGGTGCGCGGCTTGGGCTGTCGCGGTTCCGCGTCGGGGGTAATCGGCGCCGCGAGGGGCTGGCTGCGTTGCACCACAATTCGCAGCTGTTGCGGCGACGTCGATTCGACCCGCACCTGCTCCGCATCGAACGCGCCCGCCAACGAGTCCGCAGCCTTGCTGAAGTCAGCAACTGTCTGTCCTCGGATCATCCGCACCAGCAGCACATCCGAGCTATCGCCGAGCCGGACTTGCTGCAGTTTCGGGGTGGCCACCTTGTCGCCGCGGTTGCGGGTGAGGCCGCAGTCCGCGCATACCCCGTTCCAGTCTCGATACCGTCGCCAGATCCGGAACCGGACCAGCACCGGATCCACTGTCGACGCCCGCAACGACGCTGGTGAGAGCACACCCCACACGATCAGCAGCAATACGCTCACGATCGCGAGGCCGATCGCCTGCCGTGCGCCGACCTGCCACCACACCACCGCCACCCCGGTCACCGGGACCGACACCACCGGCAGCCGCACCGCCCACACCAGCAGAAACAGCGTCAGCCGACCGAGAGCGGCCATCAGATCGACAATAATCTCGCCGATCACATCCTCCGTCTCCGAGCTAGCACTGTTCGAAGTCTTCTTATTGTTGTTGTCCACCATCACATCTCCCTGTGAGTATCAGTCCGGCCACGCAGGGCAGCAGCGACACAACCTTCGTGTCGACTGCCGCCCCAACGCGGAGACGGCGAGCTACTTGCCGCGCTGATCAGCAGAACCCGACGACCCCGCGGAAGAGGGAGCACTGCGGGCGGTGATCGAATCGGCGCGGAACGCGACCCCGGAGCGGTCGCCCTGCGACCATGGGATCGCCACCAAGCCGGCAACGGTGACCGGCTGGGTCACCGGCACCTTCGGATCCCCCACCACCGTCACGTTCAGCACCTCCCCACCGGTCTCATCGAGAGCGAGGACCTGCACCGAATGCAGCGCCAGACCGCTATCCGGATCGATCCGCGGCGCACCAGTATCGAAATTCAGCCGCGGCTCCGCCGCACGGGTGACCAGAAACTGAGTGTTGGTGATGTCCAAACGAAGACGCATCGGAGTCTTCCTTTCGAGGGTGGTTGCGTCACAGCGTGTTTGCTGCGACACCACAACCATCCTTCGAAGCAACCGTGACCATAAGTGGCAGAATGTGACGGTCGGGCGTCACGTTCTGTCACCCCTGTCCCAGCGGTCGATTCAGAGCCACCAGTGCGCCGCAGATGAAGGCTGAACCGTGCCGACTTCTCTGCCGCTCCTATGTGAGTGATTGAGAGGATGGCTCCTATGCCACGCAAGGTTGACCCAGAACTTCGGAGCCGGGCTGTTCGCCTGGTGACCGAGCACCGCAGTGAGTACTCCTCGGCGACCGCGGTGAGGGTGCAGGTCGCTGAGTCGCTCGGGGTCTCGCCCGAGTCGGTTCGCAGGTGGGTTTCCCAGCATGAGATCGATGCCGGCCGCGCCGTCGGCATCAGCACCGCCGAGCGTGAGGAGATGCGCAGGTTGCGGGCGGAGAACCGCCGCCTTCGGGAGGTCAACGACGTGCTCAAGTCTGCGGCGGTCTTCTTCGCGGGGGAGCTCGACCCCCGAAACCGCCGATCGTGGCATTCATCGACCAGATGCGAGCCTCTGGTCACGCCGTCGAGTCGATCCACCAAGCCCTGCAAGTCGCAGGGTTGCAGGTCGCGGCGCGAACACTACGAGCCTGGTGCGCAGGCAGCCAGAAGATTTCCGAGCGGGTCGTCTCGGATGCGATCGTGGAGAACACCATCCGGCAACTGGTGTTCACGACCAAGCCAGATGGGACCAAACAGCTGCGCCGGAAGGGCTGTATGGGCGAAGAAGGATGCTCGCCGCCACCCGCAGGCGGCTGCCTGGCGCTGGATTCGGTGCAGTAGACCGTGCGATGCGCTCCCTGGGCCTGTCCGGTGTGGTCCGTGGGAAGGCTCCCCGGACGACGATCCCGGATTCGCGGGCTGCTCGTGCTGCTGACCTGCTTAACCGTGATTTCACCGCGCCGGCGCCGGATCGGGTGTGGGTCTCGGACTTCACGTATGTGCGCACCCACACCAGCTTCGCCTACGTCGCGTTCGTCGTCGACTGCTTCTCGCAGCGGATCGTCGGCTGGAACATCTCCACCCGCCGTGACGTCGAACTCGTCGACGTCCCGGTGCGGATGGCGTTGTGGCAGCGCGACCGAGCAGGGCACCCCATCGAAAAGAACCAGCTCATCGCGCACTCGGACGCGGGATCGCAGTACACATCGATCCGCTTCACCGAGCACCTGCACCTTCAAGGCATCCGCCCCTCGATCGGGTCCGTCGGCGATGCCTACGACAACGCACTCATGGAGACCGTCAACGGCATCTACAAAACCGAATGCGTCCGCACCGACGTCTTCCACAACGGCCCCTACAAGACCAGTGAGGACGTTGAATTCGCCACTGCTGCATGGGTTCACTGGTACAACACCCGACGGCTGCACGGCAGCCTCGGAATGCTCACCCCGGACGAATACGAAACCGCCCACTACGCTGACCAACAAGACCTGTGTGAGCTACCCGCCCACACGTAAGCCACCGGCAGGAAAGCCGGGACGGTTCAGGCTCCCTCGCTTCCGCTGCAGAGGAATTGTGTGCTCTGCGCCACGCCAGCCTCGACTTCTGAGGCAGGATAGTCCTATGGCTCCAGGCAGCGCAGCCCCGAAGACGCAGCTCCGACAGGTCCGCGACCTGTTGGACATCGGTCAGCGCCGGGCAGCGCACGGGCTGCTCATCGCACGTAAGGCGCCGGTGATCGATGAGTCAACGATCGAAACCATGCGACAAACCCTGTCCCATTGGGAGAATGGTCGGCGCGCGGTTCCCTTGGCCGACCAGCTCCGCCTGGCCCAGATGTACCAAGTCTCCGCGACGGATTTGGGGTTCGAGCCGCCGCCACCGTCAGTGCCGGCACCCGATATCCGCGCGCTCCTTCAAGGTTCGCGTCGAGTCACACCTGACGATATCGACCGGTACGGCCGCCAGCTCGAAGACATCCGGCGGAGCGACCGCACGTTCGGTGCGCTGCAACAGATCGACCAGCTCGACGCTCACGTCAAACGTGGATCCCAGTGGCTATCGTTCACAGTTCTGACCAAGGACAGGCAGCAGCTGGCCCGACACGTCTGCGACGCAGCGACTCTCGCGGGGTGGCAATGCCTCGACGTCGGCGACACCGCCCGAGCATGGGACTTCTATGACAAAGCGCGATCAGCCGGATTCGACGCACACGACCACGGCGTGTTCGTCCACGCCGTCGCCTCCCGCGCCAACGTGCTCCACGACTGCGGTGAACACCACGCAGCGCTCGAAGTGATCGACGAGGCCACCGCCACCGCAGCGGTCCCACCTCTCCTGACGGCGTGGCTGCACGCCTGCCGAGGCGAAGCGCACGCCAAGATCGGCGACCGGGACGCAGCCTTGCGCAGCTTCGACGCCGCGGACAAAACGCTCCCCGCCGAGCACGAAGATGAACGCCTCCCGTTCATATTTCTCGCCCCAGTTCACCTAGAACGATGGCGCGGCAACGGTCTCGCCACGCTCGGGGACCCCGAAGCGATACCCACACTCACACGTGCGCTCGATACCCTTGATCCCTCGTTCGTCCGGGCTCGCACAGCCCTGCACGTCGACCTCGCCGAAGCCCACCACAAGATCGGCGACTACGACCAATCCATGCGGTACGCCGCCCAGGCAATCACAGACTCGCGTGAAATCGGATCACAGCGCAACTACACGCGTGCTGTCCGCTACCAGTTCGGGCAGGTTCTACGCGGAACCGCGTAGGATTGACAGGAGGCCGACCACCGTGCCCGCACCGCCAAGCTCACCAGCAGCGAGCAGGTCCGGGATATCCGCCAAATCGATCCATGCCACCACGCCGACCTCCACCGGATCTGACGGCTCTCCCACCAGCTCCGCGTCGTCCGCCACGTACACCGAATGCGGTGTGTCAACGAGCCCCGGCATCGGCTGAAAGTCCGCGAGAAGGCGAACCGGCCCCGGACGCCACCCCGTCTCCTCCTCCGTCTCACGAACCGCCGTCACAGCAGGCTCTTCACCAGGATCGACAATCCCACCGGGAAGCTCCCAGCCCCACGAACGAGTAATGAAGCGGTGCCGATAGGTCATCAGCACTTTTCCGTCACGCACTACCGCGCAGGCTGCAACATGTTGCAGCCGTACGGCATGGTGCTCGAACCGGTTCCCGTCCGGCGGCGTGACATCAACCTTCGTCACCGTCACCCACCGGTTCTCATACACAGGCCGCTCGCCGTGCTCAACCCACTCCATCGACGCCGCATGCTCCGGGATCTCAGCCACACCTACAACCCTACAGCCGAAGCGACATACGCACTCAGCCATCCAAGCTTAGGCGGCCTCCCCTCCCGGGCTCCCCTACTCACTCGCTCCCACTGCACTCGCTCCCACTCCGCTCGCTGGCGCTCGCTCCGCTCCCGCTCCCTCCGTTCCCGCTCGCTCGCACTCCGCCCTCCCGGTCCGGCCGCCGAACCGAGACTTGTGAGAACTTTCTCTACTGCTATCAAGACATCAGCCGATAACGCAGTCGCTGCTGCGATGCCGGTTAGGTTCGTGTCGAGCCGGCTGGTCTGACCCATTTCTCTAGCGGCCCCAGGTGCCTTGGATGCAGAATCGTCGACCCGCCGACTCGACCGGCCGCCGCAGGCGCTGTGACTTCATAGGAGCAGGTCAGAAGACTCGTAGCAGTACCGTCCACCGCCCGCGACGGACCCGAAACAGCCGTGATCGCCGAGCCGGAAGGACCGTAGAAATGAACGCCAACACGCCGCGGATCGTCATCGGAGTCGACACCCACAAACACGTCCACATCGCCCACGCCAAGGACCACCTCGGTCGCCCAATCGCCGATCTCCAGGTGCCCACTACCGCCGACGGATACGCACACTTCGTTGCGTGGGCGCACTCCCTCGGCCACGTGCAGGCCGTCGGAATCGAAGGCACCGGCCACTACGGCGCCGGTCTCGCACGGCACCTCCGTGAAGCCGCATTCATCGTGCGGGAGGTCGGCCGACCCAACCGGCAACGCCGCGCCCGACTCGGCAAATCCGACACCCTCGACGCCCAAGGAGCCGCACAGATCATCCTCGCCGGCGAGGATCTGGGGCAGTCGAAAACCGCGGACGGCACAGTCGAGATGCTCCGTATGCTCCGCAGCACCCGGGCCAGCGCGGTCCGAGCCCGCTCGATCGCCATCACCAGCCTGCAAAACCTGCTCGTCACCGCGCCACAAGAGGTGCGCGACCGACTTTCAGGACTCGCACCGCGGCAGCTTGTTCGCACATGCGCACAACTCAAAGCTGCCGACATCCTAACCACACCAACAGATTCCACGCTAAGCGCACTGAATGCCTTGGCCATCAGATATCAAAACCTCGACGACGAAGCCGTCCAGCTCGCGCGCCACATCCACACCCACGCGCAGCGCGCCTGCCCCGCCCTAATGGAGCTCCACGGAGTGGGCCCTGAAACAGCCGCCACCCTGCTCGTCGCATTCGGCGACAACCGCGACCGGATCACCTCAGATGCCGCCTTCGCCAAACTCTGCGGAGCAGCGCCACTGCAAGCCTCCAGCGGCAAGACCGTGCGGCACCGCCTCGACCGCGGCGGTAATAGACAAGCAAACCGCGCCCTGCACACCGTCATCATCGTCCGCATGCGCAGACACCAACCCACCCTCGACTACATCGCCCGCCGCACCGCCGAAGGCAAAACCAAGAAAGAGATCATCCGATGCCTCAAACGCTACCTCGCCCGCGAGATCTACAACACCGTCCTACCAGCGCAAACATCGCCGAAACCCCTTGACGCACAATAGGAGCCTCTGCTATCGAGCCGACGAACTGCGAGAAGCGTTGCGTCAGGCCGCTGCCAGGGGCGAAGTCCCGGCACGAGCAGCCGAGACCGCTGCGGCCGTACTCGGCCCGGAACTCGTCATGTTCCGTTTCCTCACCGATGGAGGACTCCCAGCCGGCGGTCCCCAGTCGATCGTCGACGACATCATCATGCCCCTGCTGCACTACAGCTAACAGCGCAACACGAACGAACCTGCCAGTCGGCACCGATGATCGATGGACGCCAGCCCTGCCCGATCGAGATCATCGTGCGTATGGATGATCCGCATCTCAACCCCCGTGGCCGCGCGTGGGTCAGCGCGTTCACTGCGCAGGGTCACGCACACGACGGTCACCACTTTCGTACCCTGAGTCCCGGAATCTTCAGCATGACGTGGATCCATCAACAAACCCTCCATCATCGTAGGCCAATGTCCACGGCGGTCGCCCAGCCAACAGTGCGGACTCGGGCAATCACCTCAGTGGTCTCGTGGTCGATTATCAGGTCATTGAGGCTCCCCATCCCGCCGAACATCGCGAGGAGTTGCTGGATCCCATAAGGGTCGCCTAATGCAATTCGTCGGCGAACGTGACGGAGCGCGGCAGACCAGTCGGGGTAGGCGTAACCGCCAACATTCGGAGTTGCTAACCGGTCGGCGAGCTCATCGAGATCGAAGAGGAGGTCCGCGGGAATCCGAACCTCATCGTGGCTGTTCAATGATCTGCCACCTCGCTTCCTTGATACATCAACCATGGCGCTCTCCTCCAGGAAGGATAGTCAAAACGATCATCACACCGACTTATGCCTGACGAAGGAAGGTCCATGCACGGCCTATCCCATACGAGGTAGACGCACCACCCAGCATGGCACCGTTCGTCAGCGTGAGGGAGGAAATTGACCGAGCATGGCGCGCCCTTGATCGACGATGGCGTGATCAAGGGTGGGACGCCCTGACTGAGGCCGATCAACAGACCCTGGCGCTTCGGTGGCTTGAGGACGAGACCGACAGCGGGTCATTGGCACAGTATTTCGAGAACGATTCAGGCGATCATGCATTGATCACATAGATTGCATTGAATCGACTTGGCCGGACAGGCACGTACGCCGCCCTGACCGAGGCGATGACAATCTTTGGTGACGAGTATCCGTCAAATCGCCTGGAGCGCCTCGACATTCTTATTCGGTGTCACGAAGAGCGTGGCCACGTTGCCGCCGACGCGCCATTCGATATACAGACTCGTTACATTCAAAGCCATGATGAGCGCGTGCGAAACGGCACTCGGAGTACTTCTTCCGAACAATGCGCGGGGCCTCAGATAAGGAACGTCGAAAGCACTCGACCATGCGTGGCGGATCGCTCGCGCATCCGGGCAATCATTCAAGTATCGCAGATCAAACTCCTCGACCAACTCCAGTGCCACTATCTTGGCGCTTCGGACGGCGTCAACGGCGGGTTCGACGCGGATGCGTCTACCATTTCACTGACCATCCAACGATCGCCCGATAGGCGAAGGGTGTATCTAATTAGTTTCGTTTGCGAGTTGGTCCCCGCCAGGCCAATCGACTGGGTCGATTGACTCACAAGAACCGCAGCCCCATCGGCAGCGCTGCAACTTTCCTTCACAGCGGAGGTTGTCGTGGTCGTGATATTCATCTTCCACTCGGTGAACGTGGATGCCAGGTCGTCGGTATCGACCCTGCTCACAAACTCAGGAGTGGATACTGCCGAAACTCGACGGCGAAAATCGGGCCGATCACGATAGTCTCGAGTACCGATCGCGACGGCAGCCTGTTTAGTATCGTCCTGGACTCTTGAGCACGGGTCATCCTGCTGGGATTTGTTGGCCGCGCCGTCAGTCTCCGGTCGCGTCAGGAAAAATGCGGTAGCGCCGCCGGCTCCGAGGACAATAACGATGGCGGCCGCAGCGATCGCGATTACTGTGCCACGCCCTGCGTGTGCACGTGCCGTGCCGGGTTGTCCGTCACTGGCGCTAGGCCGGATTTGCGTGGCGCTGGGATCGCCCATCACTGGCGGCCATGCAGCAGGACGTAGCACGGTTGCGTCACTGTCTGACTGTTTGAAGGCCTGCGACAGCGCTTCAGCGAACGCCGATGACGTTGGGTAACGCGTGGTTCGGTCTTTGGCTGTTGCTCGGGCGAGGACCTGATCGACGGCTGACGACAGATCGGGGCGACGATCGAGAACCGACGGCAGAGGGCGGTTGAGGTGACCGGAGATCACAACGGCGGCGTTGGAATCTGCGAATGGTGCAACGCCGGTCAGAAGTTGGAATGCTGTGCAGGCCAACGAGTACTGATCAGAGCGTCCGTCCAAGTCCTCACCGCTCAGCTGCTCAGGTGAGGCATAGTTGAGGGTGCCGACGGTGGTGCCAGTGCCTGTCAGGTCGGAGGTTTCGCCACCGACGCGAGCGATACCGAAGTCCGTCAGCAGAACATCCCCAGCGTTGCTGAGCAGGATGTTCGCCGGCTTGACGTCCCGATGCACCAGCCCGGTCGCATTCGCGCGATCAAGCGCATCAGCGACGGTTGAGACGACGAACTCAGCCTGGTTTGCCGCAAGGTGCCCCGACTCGCGCAGCAGCGCAGACAGGTCCTGACCATCGACGAGCTCCATGGCAATCCACAGTCGCCCCGCTTCTTCACCACGGTCGTACACTTTGACGATCGCCGGGTGGGACAAGGTGGCTGCTAGGTCAGCTTCGCGCGCAAAACGCGCGCGGAACTGCGGGTCCGCCGTGTACTGGGCGTTCAGTACCTTGAGCGCATCTGAACGCGGCAGACGTGGATGTCGGGCAACATACACCTCGCCCATCCCGCCCTGACCGAGGATGCCCTCGATACGATATCCCGCGAACTCCGTGCCGACCTTCACGACCACGCTCCTTTGGTACTTGCAACTACTTCACGTGTGGGCATTCTCAAACTGGGTCCGACACCATCGCTCGGTCAGAGCACGCGCCCCGTTCCCCAATAGATGACCCGGAGCGCATCCTGAACTCATGAAGGCGTCTTCGGCTTGCGTGAGACCGAGCAGCGGAGTGCTGCTCGGTCTCACGGTGGCATTCGCGCTCGGTGGTGCAGCCCTCATGGTCGGATGCCTGTCGGCTGATCGCGTTCTGCGCCAGCCGTGCTCAGACGACTGGTTTCTGGTGATGCTGCAGTCGAGGTCCTCGTCTTGCGCACCGCTTTGTAGATTCACCATCGCTCATTCATCCGGTCGGAAGATACAGTCACAATCGCCTTACTCGCGGGGATTTGCCTCACGCCAGTCCAACGAGCGTCTCCGACGGGCTGCTACCACAGAATGCCAGCACCGCCCCTGCTACCGCCAGGTAGTCCCCTGGAGACTCGTAGCTACCGCACGGGCTCGCCTCGCTGGGCGTGAGCGTTCCTGAGACTAGGTCGAAGAGCATCCGCTGCTCCGACGGTCCGCCTGGCGGCCTTGGATTCGGATTGGTAGCCTTTGCGATCAAGAGAAGGTTCTCGCCGATCCAGTTCCCGCCGCGCCACTCGCCGGACGGCGGGGCCGGCAGAGGCACCTCGGTGCCGCTGCGGGTGTCACGCAGGTACAGGCGCGGCCCGTGGTCAGTCCAGATGCTGAACAGGATCTTACCTGCATTCGATGCTTCAATGTGGTGGGAGCGGGCCCCGTCGAAGATCTCGCGCGGCACCGTGTCAATGGTTCGGCCGGCACGGTCCGTGACGGTGAGCAGGTCGACCGCCAGGTAGGTGTCATCGGTAAGGACCCTTCCCGACACGTTCGCGACACGCCTTCCGGTGCGAGCGTCGATCACCTGCCCATCACTGCTACCGACGTAGAACTGCCCCTCGGCTGCGGACCGCTGCACCAGATCCTGACCTGACCAGAGAGTTCGGCCATCGCTCGGATCCAGGGAGAGGAAGGTCCGGTCCGTGCTGGTGTGTTCGAGCGTGACACCGAGTGCACCCACACCACCGACAACGAAATCCACCTCGTCCCGCATCAGACGCGCCCAACGGACGTCACCGGTGCCGGCATCGAGCGCGACCAGTGAACGATCCTTGGCGAACACTACGAGGCCACTTCGATCCCCACTGCTTAGCCACGTGGTAGCACTCGAATGGAGAGACCGCAGGCCATCGACCTCCCACCGTGTCCGTCCAGTGGGCCCGTCGTACCCGACGACCGAACTCCACCCATGCAACACGACACCGTTGCCCGCAGCGTGCACGTCGTCCCGGCCGGAAAGGCCCATCGAAATCTGATAGCGCTCTTCCCCCAGTGTCGACGGAACCTTTTCGATCGCGCTTACCGCACTTGTCGCCAAAGGCTGCCACCGGAGCGACGACGCGTACCGCACCGCAATGCCCGACACCACGATCGAAGCGATCAGTGCAATCGACGCAATCGCGCCCGCGCGACGTGCCGCCAAACGCGCATCATTCCGGGTGAACAGAGTGCAGAACGCCAGGATCACCGCTATCACCGCTGTCGCTAACGCCGCGGCGTACAACGCATACGGCGTCATCGCCTGCGCGCGAACGAGTTCCTCACCAGCCGCGCGTATCCGCCTCAGCCCCCCGACAGCGAACACTACGACCGGCGCCGCGATGAGCACCACGAACAATCTCGGACCGCCCTTCGATACAGACTTCACCGAAGGATCACGGAACGACGCTGACACTGACGCACACACTCCGACAACGACCAACGCACCACCCACCATCACCATCACCGACTTCCAGCCGACGATCGGACCGCCAGATACACCCAACCGACCTGCAGCCCACCACCCGGCCGACCACAAACCCACCGCCACAACCGATAACACCGCGGCGCATACCCCGAGCCCACTTCGCATCAGCGCCCCTCGCCTCCTCTCGAACCCAACCGAGCAATCGGGCACATTGGAGCCACCTAAGCCCGCCCCACATGTGGATTCCTTGGCGATCGCTAGTTGTTGCGGGGACTGTCAGATAAAGGGTGTGTGAGCTCGGCCTGAACCCTGTAGGAGGGGATGGCCGTGACTGACACGACCGATGACAACATGCCCGGCGCTGTGTCGGGGGTGATGATCGATGCTGTGACCTCAGAGAACGTCGATCCGAAGCAGCTGGCCGAGCAGCTGCTCACGCAAGCGAAGGAGCAGGGCGTCAATCTGGTCGGCCCGGGAGGGCTGCTCTCGCAGTTGACCAAGCAGGTCCTCGAAACCGCGCTAGACGCGGAGATGACCGAGCACCTCGGACACGAGCACGGCGGAACACCAATTGCGGAGAACATGCGCAACGGCACCCGCAGCAAGACCGTGATCACCGAGATCGGCCCAATTCAGATCGAGGTCCCGCGGGACCGGGACGGCTCGTTCGAGCCGGTGATCGTGCCCAAACGCCGACGCCGGCTCGATGGGATCGATCAGATCGTGCTCTCGCTGACCGCCCGCGGTCTGACGACCGGGGAGATCGCCGCGCACTTCGCCGAGGTCTACGGAGCGAAGGTCGCCAAGGACACGATCAGCCGGATCACCGACAAAGTCTGCGGCGAGCTCGGGGAGTGGGCCACCCGGCCGCTCGATCAGCTCTACCCGGTGATCTTCGTCGACGCGATCGTGGTGAAAGTGCGTGACGGCCAGGTCCGCAACACCGCGTTCTACGTCGTGATGGGCGTAACCACCAGCGGGGAGCGGGACATCCTCGGCATCTGGGCCGGCGACGGCGCCGAAGGCGCGAGGTTCTGGCTGCAGGTGTTCACCGAGCTCAAGAACCGCGGCGTGAGCGATGTGCTGATCGCGGTCTGCGACGGCCTCAAAGGGCTGCCAGAGGCGATCAACTCCACCTGGCCGCAGACCGTCGTCCAGCAGTGCATCGTTCACCTGCTGCGCAACAGCTTCCGCTACGCCGGACGCCAACACCGCGACGGTATCGTCAAGGCGCTCAAACCGGTCTACACCGCGCCCACCGAAGCGGCGGCCCGCGAGAGGTTCGCCGAGTTCACCGAGCAATGGGGCCAACGCTATCCGGCGATCATCCGACTCTGGGAAAGCGCCTGGGCAGAGTTCGTGCCCTTCCTCGAATACGACGTCGAGATCCGCCGGGTGATCTGCACGACCAACGCGATCGAGTCCATCAACGCTCGGTATCGGCGGGCGATCCGAGCCCGCGGGCACTTCCCGAACGAGGCCGCCGCAATGAAATGCCTGTATCTGGTGACCCGCAGTCTTGACCCGACCGGCGGCGGACGGGCACGCTGGATGATGCGGTGGAAACCCGCCCTCAACGCGTTCGCGATCACCTTCGCGGACCGACTGGACTAAACCCCAGTCAACTCATGATCCGCCGGGCCCACACACCGTTAATCAGACAGTCCCTTGTTGCGGGGCAGGACGTTCGTGACGGTCGAACGGGACTGCTGCACCGATAGGTGACAGTTGCGGTGTTATGCCGCCGAGGCGGCTGTGTTGATGATGGTCTCGTATTCG
>NZ_JBNCLV010000006.1:0-353598 GCF_049844855.1 Tsukamurella sp. DT100 | reverse complement strand
GCAACACCACCGGCGAGTCGCAAACGGGGCCAGGTCTAGCCGTCGAGCCGGGGCCTCTTCAAGCTGTCATAGTGAGACGATCGCACTCAGCGAGGCCGAAGTAGCCAGCCTGTGTGCCGCCACGGGCAGCGACGTCGAATTTTCGATGATGACCCTCACCCGGTTCGACGGGACCGCGGTGCGCATCGACTCGCAGTCGCGGAGTTTGCGCCGCGAAGTGGCATGGACCCGCCGCACCGGATCCCGCTTCTGCCCGCACTGCCTCCGAAGCAACGGCGGCCGATGGAAGCTCGAATGGCGACTCGGCTGGGCGTTTGCCTGCACCGACCATCGTTGTTTGCTGTCCGACGAATGCCCTCGCTGCCATAGAATTCCACGCCGCCGCCCGCTCCCGGGCCACTGCACCCCGATCCCCGGCCGATGTGCATCGCCGGCGCAGGAAGGAGGCATTGGACGGGAGGCCCGACGGTGCGGCGCCGATCTCACGGCTGCCGAGGTCCTCGACCTTCCTGGTGCGCACCCCGCTCTTCGGGCACAGGCCCTCATCGATCGAATCATCGACGACGGAGTCGTGCGGTTCGGGGTCTACGCGCGCCTTCCACAGCCTGCGGCTTCTGTGCTTGCCGACATTCGCGCCATCGGCGGCCGAGTACTGTCCTACGCCACCGACGAAGAGCTCTTAGCGCGAGTGGGACCCGAACTGGCGGTTGAGTACCGGGCAGTCGATGAACAAGGTGGTGCACGATCCGGACAAGTCCGACAGAGCCGCACGAAGCCGGCCCTCGAAGCGCCAGCGAGAGCCGTCACAGCTGCGATTGGCGTCAGTGCCGCGATCGACGTTCTGCACTGCTCGGACCTCGCAGCCGCAGCTGATCGCCTGCGATGGTTAGTGACCTCGGCCCGGGAGACAGGCCTCAGTGTTCAACCGACGAACATCGGCTGGGGGACGCGAATCTCACCAATCCTGACCGGTGTCCAGCTCGCCGCGCTATCCCCGATGCTCGACCCGTCCGACCAACTTCGCTACCGCACTCACTCCGACCTTCCCACCTTGGTGACCAGTGGGCGCGCAGAGCTACTAGCGCGTCACACGCCGACGCAATTTTGGGCCGGAATCAGTTTGCCCTTCACGGTCCCGGCGGCGAGGCGCACAATGATGCGCCTGGCATTGTCTGCGGCCTTACAGTTGGTGGGCACTCGGTTGAATCTGACGGCCGCTGGTCAGCAGGTCGGAGGTCACCTGGCTGGCCATGCCCTATCCCGATTCCTACAGATTCTGGAGTCCGATCAACACTGGAGCGATGTGTGCGCGGGTCTGACACGCGTTGCCGATTACGTTGTCGAGCGCGGCGTACCGATCGACTATCAGCGCCGACGGGCACTCGATTGCACCGGTTTGCTTCCGGACGATGAGTGGAGGCAGATCTGCCACCGCACCGGAACGCCGTCACAGGGCGGCTCCGCCCGGGCGGCTGTTGTTCGGGCGTTTCTTCGCGAGGAGCTCACAGGCGTCCCCACGGTTGACGGGTCCGCAGACTTGCTCGCTAAGATCGCCGCGTTTCCCCGCGATCTGACACCCGGCCTTCGGGACGAGCTGATCAACCACGCACGGGTGTTCTTGGACGCCGCGGGCATCGATGAGGAACCAATTGCCTGGGAGCCGCCAATTGAGCTCCTCGCTGGTCTCGACCTCCCTGGCCCGCGACCAGGACTGATCGACCGTGATCGCCTTCGAAAGCTCATCCGAGAACGCGACCTTCCCATCGGCGCCGCCGCCCGCGACCTCGGCACCACTGGCGAGGCGGTTCGCCTTGAGCTGATCGTCAATCCCCTCCCAGTCGATACCGGCCGCCGGAAGTACGCCAGCGCTCGAACGCAGCTCCCCCCGGAGGCTTTGACCCAGCTCTATCATCACGATCGCCTCACCTTGCGACAGATCGCTAACCGTATTGGAGTCAGTCGTCAGGTGATCCGTCGACTCCTCACCGAATACGAGATCCCGACGATCCCCGCTACCGAGCGCGCGAAGATCATCATCGACCGCGACTGGCTCTACCAGCAATATGTCACCAACAGCAGGGCCCTCCCTGACATAGCCCGAGAACTGGGCATGAGCACGGCGAACCTGGCTCGGTGGGCGAACAAACACGAGATTCCGATGAGACCCCGCGGCGGACCCAGTCACACCGCGGCCCTCGACGCCGCGGCCGCCGCGAAAACGGTGCCGCCGATCTTGCGCACAGCTGTTGCGGCCCAGGGCGGGCGCGACCGACTGGAACGGGCGAAAGCAGCATCGCGATTCCCCACGCTGACCGAGGCTGCACACGCGTTAGGAACCAGCCAGGCAACCCTCACGAACCAGTTTCTCCGGCTCGAACGCGAGACCGGCGGAGCTCTGTTCGACCGTGCCGAGCGCAATCGCCCTATGACCCTGACCGCCCACGGACGGAGGGTGATCGACGCCATTCGAAAGCTGGACGGAACTGCTAGCGAGTCTCCCGGTGGGTAAAACGGTGCACCAAGTTCCTGAACCTGGCCTCTCAGGTGGTGAAGACGTGGTTCGGAATGCCCTAGCCTCCACGCACGTCGTCGCGTCGGTAGGGTCAGGAGCGAACCGCGATTCCACGTCCCGGAACCTGTCATGGTGAGGCTCTAGAATAGAGACAGCTAAGCCCGGCTCGTTTGCCGACGAACCGGGCTCAGCTGAACAACCGAATCACCACTCCGAGGGTTCGCCCCTCGATACCGTGACCGTTGCGAATGTCTTTGGATGACGCCTCCGATGGTAGACGGTGTGCGCGGGTTCGCCAAACACCGGAACGCTGGTGTGGGCGAGCGATGCGGACCTTGGCGTGGTGGCTCATCCACACTGCCTTGAGGAGGCACCGTTGACCAACGACAGTCGCGACTCTGATCGCACAACCGATACCACCAGCACTGAACGGGCTGGAGGTGCCCGGCCCATCCAGGTCGGGCAGCACCGGCTCGAGGGCATGTCGACGGACCTGTTCGTTCAGGTCCCGACGACCTTGATCGACCCGACTCGCGCGCTGATCGCGTCGGAAGG
Organism: Tsukamurella sp. DT100; assembly: GCF_049844855.1. Taxonomy (NCBI): domain Bacteria; kingdom Bacillati; phylum Actinomycetota; class Actinomycetes; order Mycobacteriales; family Tsukamurellaceae; genus Tsukamurella; species Tsukamurella sp. DT100. The sequence continues at coordinate 350,531 of NZ_JBNCLV010000006.1, read as the reverse complement.
TGTCGGCGCGGTCTACTCCGTGCCGTGGCAGTCCCGGACCCACCGCTCCGCGGTGGCGAGGACCGCGGCGGATCAGACCCGCAAGAAGTGCCCCGAAGCAGCGTTGCTGCTCGACGCGAACCTCTACAGCGGCCGGCAGCGGAAGGTGGCGACGGCGGAGCCGACCCGCGACTGGATCACCGTGCAACGTAGCGCGGGCCTGACGTGGGCATTGACCGATTCCGGCTATGTGGCCAAGGGCGACACCGCTGGGCTGCGGACCACCCTGAAGACGGCGGCCCGCTTCGGTGGACAGGTGATTGCGGCGCTGCCGATCGCGAGCTGGTGGCTTTCGCACGCCGCCGATTCGCTCCGGTCTGAGATCAACGCGCACGGCATCCCCGTGGCGTTGATGGTCGAAGACACCGACGACCCGTTCGACCGGACCAACGTCGTGACCGGGCTGGTGCACGTCCTCACCGCAGATGTCCCGGTGCTGCTCCTGCGCAGTGACACGGCGGGGTTGGGGGCGCTGGCGTACGGCGCCGCAGGCGCGGCGATGGGGTCATCGACCACCTACCGGCACATCTACCCCGACATCGGCGGGGGCGGCACCAGCGGGTCGGTGTCGTTCATCCTCCCGGAGCTTCTCGCGTACACGTCGCTGACCGCGTTCGAGCGGCATTACCTCAAGGACAAGTCCCACGCCGCGTGGTGCTGCGACTGCGCACTCTGCGGTGGACGGGACCTGACCTGGATCCGCACGGCTGACATCCCGAAGGCAGCAGCGTTCTCGCATTCGGTCTCCGCGGTCGCGATGCTCGGTCGCGGTTTGGCCACCGCTATCGCCGCCCACAACGGCCCGCAGGCGTGGACGGCGATGTGCGAGGCCGCCCACGAGAGCAACATCGAGATCGAGAAGCTCACCGGCGGGGACTGGAAGCGCAAACGCGCCCTGTCCGCCTGGATCGGCGCTACGCCGGAGCCGGCTGCGGCGTGATCGGCACCCCTGTCGCGAGGGCGTGAGCGAATAGCCGCTCCTCCCAGTACCGCACCGCGACGATCCGCGGAGGATCGGCAACCTTCGATCCCCGCACCAGTAGTTCCTCGCCGGCGTGAGAGGTATGCACCACGCTCACGTCGGCGAGGTCCGCCGCCGTCAAGCTCAGCGCCGTGGGCCGCCGCTCGGTCAGCACCACGGTCTCGCCGAACCCGCGAAGCTCACTGGCGACATACAGGGCCCTCTTCCACTGCCCGGTGGCGACGAACCCGACGATGCTCAACGGCGCCGCCGGCGGCGCCCCCGCGCCCTCCGCCGGGCACATCTCCCACAGCTCGAGGACCTGCGCGTCGAGCATCGGTCCCGCCCCGGACGACATCCGTTCGGCGACGGTCGACGACCATCGGACCACCGGATACCCGCGAAGCCCCGACAGTTCGGTCCGCGGCAACACCGACACCGAGCTATCGAGGACGAGCTCCGCAGCCGCGACCACGGCCGCGTCGACCAGATCCGCAGACCGGACGACAGGGACCTCGAACAGCGGGATCTGACCCGCCTCTGCGCGCTCCTGCCGGGTACGTCGCCGCGCCGTCACTGGTCTTCCTGTTCCACGGGGGTGGGCTCCGGGGCGATGACCCGTGACGCATCGAACAGGTGAATGCGGTCCTCCAGGGCCAGGAACGCCACGACGCTCCCTATGTCCAGGCCGGCCGAGTCCAGGACCGCCGCCGGCAACGCGATCTGTCGTGACGTCCGCAGCCGCCGCGGGCGATCCGGGTTACTTCGTACGGACGGCTTCTTTCCGCGCGGGCCGCGAGTGGGAACGATCTCGACGATCCTCTGGCCGGCGACGACACCGATCCGGACCCACGAAGGCTGCCGCACTCCGGCCACCTTCGCCACCTTCGCCGGGATGGTGATCCGGCGGAAGCTGTCGATCGTCCGGGGACCCGTGGGAAGCATACTGCTGATTTTAGCAGTCAAAGACCGAACAGACACTGGTACTGTGGATTACAGCGCATGATCGTCGTGCCGACCGCTGTCCCGCTAAGGCACGGAAACGCCGTCGGAAGAGACGGCATCGAGGGCTTCGAGGACGGCGCGGAGGAACTCGGTCGCGGTGAGGGGGATGCCGCGTTCGCGGAGCTGTTGCTCTAGCTGCTGCTCGATGTGGTCCACGTCTGTCGATCCTGCCGCAGGCGATACCGGCGATGCAGTGCCCGAGAGCCTCGCGACGGTGTCGTGCAGCCGTTACCTGCGCGTTCGCTCTAGCAGCACGTGGCCAGGACGGCCCGGAGCGCTTCGAGGGAGTCGGGTTCGGCGCGGTAGAAGACGTTGATCCCCCGCCGCTCGGAGCTGACGAGGCCGGCCTTCTTGAGCTGGCTCAGGTGGTGACTGACGGTCGCCGACGACAGGCCCACGGTGTCGGCGAGATCGCCCGTGCTGACGTCGCCTGGACGTGCGGCCATGAGGAGCGAGATCAGCTGGATCCGGGCCGGGTCGGCGAGCGCCTTGAGGCGCAGGGCGAGCTCAAGCGCCGCCGCCTCGTCCATCACGCCGGCAGCGAGCGGAGCGCAGCAGATCGGGGCGCTGATGTCGACGACGGGGAGCGTCTTGGGCATGACTCCAATCTACCCACTCGTTGACATATGTCAACGAGTGGGTAGAACTGAACCCGCACACCAATTAGATGTATGTCGAAGCCTCGGAGGTTCTCATGTCCCGCGTCCAGCTCGCCCTCAACGTCGACGACCTCGATCAGTCGATCGCGTTCTACACCAAGCTGTTCGGCACCGGACCGGCGAAGGTCAAGCCCGGCTACGCCAACTTCGCCGTCGCCGACCCGGCGCTCAAGCTGGTCCTGCTGGAGAACCCCGGCCAGGGCGGCAGCATCAACCACCTCGGCGTCGAGGTCGACTCCAGCGAGAAGGTGCACGCCGAGATCGCCCGCCTGACCGAGGAGCAGCTGTTCACCGAGGAGGAGATCGGCGCCACCTGTTGCTTCGCCACCCAGGACAAGGTCTGGGTCACCGCCCCCGACGCCGAACGCTGGGAGGTCTACACCGTCCTGGCTGACGCCGAGACCTTCAACGGAGAGCCCGTTGCCTCGAGTACTGCCGGCGACGCCGACGCCGACGCCGACGCGACGCCGGCGGCGTGCTGCACCCCTACCGCGGCGAACTGCTGCTGACCGACGCAGCCACGGAGTAGTCGCCCGAGAACCGAGCAGACCGACGACGGCGCCCTTCGAGTTGCGTCGCCGATCGCAACTACAACCGGTAGTGCTGATGCGACACGCTCGACACAAGTGCTTGTGCTCCGCAAAGGTGTCAGGGTGCTCGAATAAGATCGAACACAGGTGCAGAAGGCGCCGGGACCCCTCGGCCGCTTGAAGCGGCGAAGAGGTCCCGGGTCCGATCTGTGAGAGGATTCGTACCCTAATCTCCGTCGCTTCCCGTCACAACTCGACGCGCTACCAGCTTGTCCCGGTCTGCCCCTGGACAAGACGCGCAGAAGAGGCTCAACGATGAGCAATCAGAATCGACGCAGCGTCGTTCCGAACCCCGGCGGTGGCTGGGATGTCACGAAGCCCGGTGGCAGTCGTGCCAGTGCCCACACCGACACCCAGGTGGAGGCCATCTCCCGCGCTCGGGAGATCGTCACCAACGCCGGGGGAGGTGAGGTGCAGATCCACGGGCGCGACGGTCGGATCCGCGATTCCGACACCATCGCCCCTGGCAACGACCCGTTTCCGCCGCGCGACAAGCGGTAGCCACGGCAGCTGATACGCACGAGGCGCCTCTCCGGAATTCGGAGAGGCGCCTCGTCGTGGAGCCGCGGCTCGGCCTTGCCATCCGAATCGATATCTGTCAATATCGATGTGTGTCGAATTCGATTCCGTTGACCGACGTGACCGTGCGGTGTTCACCGCTGGTCCGCGAGCCCCTGTCGGAGGGGCAGTCCGTCGACCTCGCGGCGGTGTTCAAGGCCCTGGCTGACCCGATCCGCCTGCGCCTGTTCAGCCTGATCGCCAGCCACGAGGGCGGCGAGGCCTGCGTCTGCGACATCTCCCCGGCGGTCGACGTCTCGCAACCCACGATCTCGCACCACCTCAAGGTCCTCAAGACTGCCGGCCTGCTCGAGTCCGAGCGCCGCGCCTCGTGGGTGTACTACCGCGTCATCCCCGAAGTCCTGTCCTCGCTCGCCGGGATCCTGCAGTCCGGCGAACCCGCCACCTCGTTGGAGGTTCTCTCGTGACCAGCCCCGCCCCGACCACCGAGCATCAGCCGGTCGTCGGCAAGCTCTCCACCCTCGACCGGTTCCTACCGGTGTGGATCGGCGTCGCGATGGTCGCCGGACTGCTGCTCGGCCGGATGATCCCGGGCCTGAACACCGCGCTGGAGAAGATCCAGGTCGACGGCGTCTCCCTGCCGATCGCACTCGGGCTGCTGATCATGATGTACCCGGTGCTGGCGAAGGTCCGCTACGACCGCCTCGACACCGTCACCGGCGACCGCAAGCTCCTCCTGGGCTCGCTGCTGCTGAACTGGGTCCTCGGACCGGCGCTGATGTTCGCCCTCGCGTGGATCTTCCTGCCCGACCTGCCCGAATACCGGACCGGGCTGATCCTCGTCGGCCTGGCCCGGTGCATCGCGATGGTGATCATCTGGAACGACCTCGCCTGCGGCGACCGGGAGGCCGCCGCGGTCCTCGTGGCGCTGAACTCGGTGTTCCAGGTGATCATGTTCGCCGTCCTCGGCTGGTTCTACCTCTCGATCCTGCCCGGCTGGCTCGGCCTCGAACAGACCACCATCAGCACCTCGCCGTGGCAGATCGCCAAGTCCGTGCTGATCTTCCTGGGCATCCCGCTGCTCGCCGGGTACCTCTCCCGCCGGATCGGGGAGAAGACCAAGGGCCGCGACTGGTACGAGGCGAAGTTCCTCCCGCGCATCGGACCGTGGGCGCTCTACGGGCTGCTGTTCACCATCGTCATCCTCTTCGCCCTGCAGGGCGAGCAGATCACCTCCCGCCCCTGGGACGTCGCCCGCATCGCCCTGCCGCTGCTGGCGTACTTCGCCGTGATGTGGGGTGGTGGGTACCTCCTCGGCGCCGCCATGGGCCTGGGCTACGAGCGCACCACCACCCTCGCGTTCACCGCCGCGGGCAACAACTTCGAGCTCGCCATCGCCGTCGCGATCGCCACCTACGGCGCCACCTCCGGGCAGGCCCTGGCCGGGGTGGTCGGACCGCTCATCGAGGTACCCGTCCTGGTGGCCCTGGTCTATGTCTCGCTGGCCCTGCGCAAGCGCTTCCCCCTCACCACATCGTCTACCGCCGCTAGCGCGGATCCGTCCAGGAGTGTGAACTGATGCCCGACAACGAAACCCGCACGCCGAGCGTGTTGTTCGTGTGCGTGAAGAACGGCGGCAAGTCCCAGATGGCCGCCGGACTGATGCGCAAGACCGCCGGCGATGCCGTCGAGGTCCACTCGGCCGGCACCAAGCCCGGAAGCGCGGTCAACGGCCTGTCCGCCGAATCCCTGGCCGAGATCGGCGTCGACATCACCGGTGAGACCCCCAAGCCCATCGACCCCGAGCTGCTCGCCCGGGTGGACCTGGTGGTCACGCTCGGCCGCGAAGCCGTCGTCGACACCCCGGACGGCGTCGCGCTGGTCAACTGGGACACCGACGAGCCGTCGGAGCGGGGCATCGACGGGATCGAACGGATGCGCCTCGTGCGCGACGACATCGCCGCCCGCGTCACCGCGCTGGCAGCCGAACTCACCACCCGGTAGCGCCCCAGCAGGCCGGGAAGCCCGAGAAGCGGGAGAAGTCGGATGAACGCCAACGCCTCTACCGAGTCGGCCGGAACACCAGAACTGCTGATGCCCCAGGCCCTGCTGGCGCGGACCGCGGAGCGGCTCGCCGCCCAGTACCGCGGGATCGTCTCCGAGCAGACAGTCGAACGGGTCGTCTTCGAGTCCTACACCGCACTGCGGCGCACCGCCCGCATCCACACCCACCTGGTGACCCTCGCCGGCCGGTTCGCCGCCGAGCGCCTCTCCGCCCTGGCGCAGTCGACGGGTGCGAGCACCAAAACCGTGCCCGAGGTGCTGTTCATCTGCGTCCACAACGCGGGCCGCTCGCAGATGGCCGCCGCGCTCCTGACGCACCACGCCGCCGGGGCGGTACACGTGCGCTCCGCCGGCTCGCTGCCGGCCGCGGTGATCAACCCGATCGTCGAGCAGGCCATGACCGAGGTCGGACTCGACCTGGCCGCCGAGTTCCCCAAGCCGCTCACCGACGACGCGGTCGCGGCCGCGGACGTCGTGATCTCCATGGGCTGCGGCGACGCCTGCCCGGTCTACCCGGGCAAGCGGTACCTGGACTGGCAGGTCGCCGACCCCGACAACCACCCCATCGAGACCGTCCGCCTGATCCGCGACGACCTCGACCGCCGCGTCAAAGCCCTCCTCACCGAGCTCCATCCCGCCACCACCTGACCCAACCCGTGATCGACCTGCTCGACACTCCTGATCGCAGGCTGTCGGCACCGCTTGTGCCTGCCACACCTCATTCGCCTGTTCTTGGAAGGGAACCGACACCCCATGTCTGCACGCAAGATCATCGCCATCGGCGGATCGGACGCCGGGATCTCCGCCGCCCTGCGGGCCCGCGAACTCGACCCCACCAGTGAGGTCACCGTGGTCGTCGCCGACGCCTACCCGAACTTCTCCATCTGCGGCATCCCGTACTACGTCTCCGGCGAGGTCACCCACTGGAGCAACCTCGCCCACCGCACCGCCGCCGACCTCGCCGCCACCGGCATGACCGTGCACACCGACACCAGAGCGACCGCCATCGACGCGGACGGGCACCGCCTGACCGTCACCGGCCCCGACGGCGCCGCCCGGGACCTCGACTACGACACCCTCGTCATCGGTACCGGCGCCGTCTCCGTGCGGCCGCCGATCACCGGCCTCGACCACCTCGGCCCGGACGACGGCGTGCACCTGCTGCACTCGATGGGCGACACCTTCGCCGTGATGAACACCCTCACCACGAAGGATCCCAAGACCGCGATCATCATCGGCGCCGGCTACATCGGCCTCGAAATGGCCGAAGGTCTCACCGCCCGCGGCATCACCGTCACCCAGATCGAAGCCCTCCCCGAGGTGCTCCCCACCGTCGAACCCGAACTCGGCGCCCTCGTCCACGACGAACTGGTCCGCAACCGGGTCGACGTCCGCACCCACACCCTGGTCACCGCCGTCGACCGCACCGACACCGGCGCCCTGACCGTCACCACCAGCAGCGACGGCCAGACCGACCACCTCACCGCCGATCTCGTGCTCGTCGTCGTGGGCGTGCGCCCCGACACCACTCTCGCCGCCGCAGCCGGCGCGCATCTCGGCATCAAGAACACCATCGCCGTCGACGAGCAGATGCGCACCAACCTGCCCGACGTCTTCGCCGCCGGCGACGCCGTGCACACCCACCACCGCCAGCTCGGCATCACCTGGCTCCCACTCGGCACCACCGCGCACAAGCAGGGCCGCGTCGCCGGCGAGAACGCCCTCGGCGGCACCGCCCGCTACACCGGCTCCCTAGGCACCCAAGTCGTGAAGATCTTCGACCTCGTCGCCGCCCGCACCGGCCTCAAAGCCACCGAAGCCCTCGCCGCCGCCCGCGGCTGGGTACCGGTGTCGACGACCTCCACACCGGACGATCACAAGGCCTACTACCCGGGCGCCACCACCATCAGCATCCGGATCACCGGCGACCAGAACACCGGCGCACTGCTCGGCGCCCAGCTCATCGGGCACCGCACGGCCGAGATCTCCAAGCGCGTCGACACCTACGCCACCGCCCTGCACCACGGAATGACCGTCGACGCCCTCTCCGAGCTCGACCTGTCCTACACCCCGCCCCTCGGGTCCCCCTGGGACGCCGTGCAGGTCGCCGCCCAGAACTGGGTCCGCGAACACCAGCTGCACCACCAGCGCAGCGCCCTTAGCCTGAACAGGTGACCAGCACCGACCACGACACCCCCGGGCCCGCCGCATCGGCGGCGGCCCCGGCGATCGTCGCGATGCGGCCCGAGCACGGGCCACAGGTCCTCGCGATCTACCAAGCCGGCATGGACACCGGCAACGCCACCTTCGAAACCACCGCACCCAGCTGGACGGACTTCGACCAACGACACCTACCCGAGCACCGATTCGTCGCTCTCACCCCGACCGGGCAGGTCACCGGGTGGGTCGCCGCGGCGCCCGTCTCGGGGCGCTGCGTCTACGCCGGCGTCATCGAGCACAGCATCTACGTCCACCCCGACCACACCGGCCACCGTGTCGGGGCAACATTGCTGCAGGCCCTCATCGTCTCCGCCGACGCCGCCGGGGTGTGGACCATCCAGACCGGGATCTTCCCCGAGAACCACGCCAGCCTCGCCCTGCACCGGCGCGCCGGATTCCGCACCGTCGGCACCCGCGAACGCATCGGCCAACGCGACGGCCGCTGGCGCGACGTCGTCCTCATCGAACGACGCAGCTGACTGCCGCCTACACCTACCGGACTCAGCCGGCGTCACCGACTTCAGAACCGTCTGGTTCTTCATCCGCCAGCTCTGGGGCGCGGGTGATCGACACGATCACCGACGAGCGGCGGAACTGCTCGGTGTCGAAGGGGCTCGCGGGATCGTCGAACCAGACCAGTGACTGGTCACCGACACGCGGCCAGCGGGTGACCCTTGTGATCCGGTGCGCGATGCCGTCGTAGTCGAACGCCCCAGACGGGCTGGCGGGGCCGGGACGACGCGTGTACGTCAACGCATCCAGGTCCCACAGGTGCGTTGATCCCTGCGAGGCCACCACCCACCGGCCGCGCATACCGTCCGTGAGCTCATCCACCGTCTCCGACGGTGGATCGTTGCCGTCGGGCGGCTGCTGGACATCCGGTTCATCCGTCATGGGACTCCTCGTATAGGGGTATAGGGTCAGGCTCACTGTCCCGAACGCTAGGCGGAGTTGATTTGGGGCGCCGCTGCCGGGTGCGCCCATGATTTTGGGCCTGGGGTTCGCGTGCCGTCCTTGGCGGATCTACTCGGCGGGCTCGAGGACGCGAGGATGGATCAGTTCGATCCGCGGGACGTGGATCTCGGCTCCACCGAGAACCCGCACACGGGGCCACTCGCCGTCGACCATCGTCAGGCCGGCCTGGGCGGGAGTGAGGCCGTCCTCGGTGGGGATCAAGCACGCCTCGCCAGGCCCGGCCTTGCACCCCGGACAACCGGTCTTGGTCTCGATGGCGATACGCGACTTCTCCAGCTCGAGCTTCTCGTCGTCGGTGGCATGGCGCCAGCAACCGAACCCGTCCTGGTGGCCCACTCCGGCCTGATACAGCGGCCGCATCTGACACGGTTTCCCGTTCGTCTTCGGCCGCAGGCACTTCCTCTTGAGGCTGCGGTCGAGGTCGTCCTTCTTGGCCTTGATCCGCTCGACGTTGAGAGCCATCTGCGTCAGGTAGTCAGCGGTGTTGTCGCCGGCCGCCTCGTACAGCGCGAACACCTGCCGCGGAGACCGGGCGCCGGTCCAGCGCCGGCCGTCCGACCCATACACCGCCACGGGAAGCTTACGTGCGACGATGCCGATCGCGACCTCGATGTAGTGTGCCAGGCCAGTGGTCTCGGGAGTGTTGACGACCCGCTCGGGACAGATGGCGATGCCGTACTCGCTCTCGATCCGCGCGGCCTCGCGGTTGAACCCGGCGACGGCGATCTCCACCTGCCGCAATGCCGTCATCAGCGGTGTGTGATCCAGCGGTGCGGGCGCGGGCTTCGGGCGAGGGGTGCGGTTGCGATCTGATCTCCGGGACATTGGTACAAGCGTGCCAGTAACCAATTCGGAGGTTGCTCGACGGTGGCCCGCCGCTTGGTAGGAGCGGTGTGCGAAATGCGCGCGCGAAATACCAGGGACATCCCTCGAACCCAAACGAACGGACCGAGCCGCGCATGTTTCGGTGACGGCGAGCAGAGCACCGAGCACAAGCGACTGTCCTTCCTCGGTGTCCCCTGAAATCCCGAAGGACACCGAGCAGCTCACCCGCCCGGACCTGAGTCCGCGAACGCAAGCCGCACCGCCCGCAGACCGCACTGATCCCGCCCCAGTACCCGCGCGGAGGCCCGTGGCGTGGCGCTACACCGCTTGCTGAATCGTCGGCCGCCGGCTCGTTGCTGGGGGAGCCGGCGGGAGCGCGGTGACGCGGCCGGCGCGGACGCCGTTGGCGATGACGACGATCTCGGCGAGTTCGTGGACGGCGACGACGGCGGCGAGGCCGAGGACGCCGAACAGTGCGAGCGGGATGAGGATCGCGATCAGCCCGAGGGACAGGGCCACGTTCTGCAGCATGATGTTCCGGGCCCGGCGGGCGTGATCGAGGGCCTGCGGCAGGGTCCGTAGGTCCTCACCCATGAGCGCGATGTCGGCAGTTTCGATCGCGACGTCCGAGCCCATGGCGCCCATGGCGATGCCGAGGTCCGCGGTGGCGAGGGCGGGGGCGTCGTTGACGCCGTCGCCGACCATCGCGGTGAACCGGTCTTTGCGGAGCTCGCCGATGATCCGGGCCTTGTCCTCGGGCCGCAGGTCGGCGTGTACGTCGTCGATCCCGGCGATCTTCGCCAGGGCGGTGGCGGTGGCGGTGTTGTCGCCGGTGAGCATCGCGACGGTGGCGCCGCCGCGGTGCAGGTGATCGATGACCTCGCGGGCTTCAGGACGCAGCTCGTCGCGGACGGCGACCGCCCCGATGACCTGCCCGTCGTCTTCGACGAGGACCGCGGTGGCGCCGCCGGCTTGCATGGCCGCGACCCGCGCTGCAAGTGGGCCCGGGTCGATCCAGCCGGGCCGGCCGAGCCGGGCGGGCCGCCCGTCGACGAGCCCGGTCAGCCCGGCCCCGGGGACGGCCTGCACATCGACCGCCGCCGGTATGCGGTCGCCATTGGCGGTGAGGATCGCCCGGGCGAGGGGATGTTCACTGTGGGCTTCGAGCGCCGCGGCGACGGCGAGCACCCGGTCCTGTTCCGGCGACCGGACGCCCGAGCCGAGGTCGCTCGCCTCGACGGAGGGGCCGGCCGGGTCGGTGGCCGGGTCGGTGATGGTGGCGATGTCGACGACGGCGGGGCGGTTCGCGGTCAGGGTGCCGGTCTTGTCGAGGGCGACCGTCCGCACCCGGCCGAGGGCCTCGAGGGCGGCGCCGCCCTTGACCAGGACGCCGATCTTGCTGGCGGCGCCGATCGCGGCGACGACGGTGACGGGGACGGAGATCGCCAGTGCGCAGGGGGAGGCGGCGACCAGCACGACCAGGGCCCGTTCGATCCACGTTGCGGGGTCACCGAGCAGGGACCCGAGGATCGCGATCGCGGCGGCGAAGATCATGATCGCCGGGACCAGGGGCTTGGCGATGGTGTCGGCGAGGCGTTGTGCGTCGCCCTTGCGGGACTGTTCGGCCTCGACGATCTGCACGATCTTGGCCAGCGAGTTGTTCTCCGCGGTGGTGGTGACTTCGACCGTGAGGGCGCCGGTGCCGTTGATCGTCCCGGCGAACACCTCGTCGCCGGGTCCGGCCTCGACGGGCACGGATTCGCCGGTGATCGCCGAGACGTCCAGGGCGGTGCGGCCGTCGCGGATCACGCCGTCGGTGGCGATCCGCTCGCCGGGCTTGACCAGCATCCGGTCTCCGACCGCCAGCTCGGCCGGGGAGATGGTGGCCGGGGTGCCGTCGCGCAGGACGGTCGCGGTGTCGGGGACGAGGTTGAGCAGCGCCCGCAGGCCGCGGCGGGTCCGTGAGACGGCGTACTCCTCGAGGCCCTCGCTGATGGCGAACAGCACGGCGAGCATCGCCGCCTCGCCGACCTCGCCGAGGATCACCGCGCCGACGGCGGCGATCGTCATCAGTATCCCGACGCCGATCTTGCCCTGGGCCAGGCGCCGCAGCGTGGACGGCACGAAAGTCCACGCCCCGATCAGCAGCGCGATCCACTCCAGCACCAGTGACAGGCGCTGCGGGCCGCCGGCCCACCCGACGATGTATGCGGCGAGTAGGAACACCGCCGCGGCCGCGGCGGCCTGCAATTCCCGCACCTGCCACCACTGCCCGGGAGCCTGCTCGTCCTCGCCGGCGGGCTCGTCGTGCCCGCAGCCGCACGCGTCACTCATCGCCGCACCACCTTCGCCGCCGAAGCCTCCTCGGTCGTCACAGCGTCCGGGCTGCAGCAGGTGGCGCTGTCGGTGCCGTAGTTCGGGCACAACGCGACCGCGTTGCCGGTCGCCGCGAGCAGCGTCTCCGCCGCCGCGAGCAGGTCCATCAGCTCCGGGCGGGCGAGGCTGTAGAACACCTGCCGCCCCTGCGGGCGGCCCTGCACCAGACCGCAGTCCCGCAGGCACGCCACGTGCGCCGACACCGTCGACTGCGCCAGGCCCAGCTCGGCCATCAGGTCCGCCACCCGGGCCTCGCCACCGTGGGCAAGCCGCGTCGCGATCGCCAGCCGGGTCCCGTCGGAGAGGCTGTGGAACAACGCGACCGCGGGATCGAGCTGCGCGCCCGTCGCCACCGAACACTCATTCATCGTCATACGACGATGATAGCGGTATTCTGTGGTGTAATCGAGTTCTCGCGAGGAACAGGCCGCCGATCGGTGGCCGTGAGCGGTGTTGGGAGCTGCTGGGTATGCCATCGATGTCGACGATCGAGTCCCTGTTCTGCCGCAGCACGCCGTGGGAGGCAGCGACACGGCGGTGGGTGTTGCCGTGGACCTTGCAGGGCGTGCGCCCTACGGGGAGGGTGCTGGAGATCGGCGGCGGCGGCGGCGCGATGGCCGCGCAGCTGCTGGCGGCGAGCGCCCCTGCGGATCAGGTGCAGCTCACCGTCACCGACTTCGACCCGGTGATGGTCGCCGCCGCGCAGGATCGGTTGCAGCGCTTCGGTGACCGAGCGCAGGCGAGGGTGGCCGACGCCGCCGCGTTGCCCTTCGGCGACGACGAGTTCGACACCGTCGTCTCGTTCATCATGTTGCACCACGTCGTCGACTGGGAGCAGGCCCTCCGCGAAGCCGTCCGGGTGCTGCGCCCCGGCGGAACCCTGGTCGGCTACGACCTGCTCGGCACCGCGCCGGCGCGGATCCTGCACCGGCTCGAAGGCGCACCGCACCGGTTCATCGACCGCGGCCAGCTGCGCCCGCACCTGGCAGGCCTGCCGCTGCGGGAGGTCACCGTCCGGGAGAACGCGGCACTGACCCGCTTCCGCGCGACCCGCACCGCAGGCCGATGACCACGCCAGGGCCCGAACACCGGCTCGGCCGCGGCCATCACCACGGTGCGCGGCCCGAGCTGGACGGCCTCGAACAGGTGGAGGTCGCCGTGGCATTCGTCGACCTCGCCGGCTACAGCGTGCTCACCGAGATGTGCGGCGACCACGAAGCCGCCGAGCTTGCGCTCCGGTTGGCTGAGCACGCCCGTCGAGCCCTGCACCCGCAGGCCCGGCTGGTCAAGACCATCGGCGATGCGGTGATGCTCACCGCCGACACCACCGATGCGATGCTGGCCACGATCACCGCGCTCGCCGGGCACGCCGCCGATGAGGACGGATTCCTCGCCCTCCGCGCCGGAATCCACCACGGCACCGCCCTCCGACGCGACGGCGACCTGTACGGGCACGCGGTCAACATCGCCGCCCGCATCACCGCCCTCGCCGGCGCCGGCCACGCCGTCCTCACCGACCCGCTCCTGCCCGCCGCCACCCGCGCCGGTGTGCCCACCACCGCCCTCGGCCCGCGAAACCTGCGCAACATCAGCACCCCAATCGAACTGCACAGCATCACCTTCACCGACACCCGGCACCCGCACGACCCGATCTGCGGCGCCCGCATCGACCCGGCGACCGCCCCCGCACACCGGCACACCGACACCGGCCGATGGTGGTTCTGCTCAGCCGACTGCGCCCGCCGATTCGACCGCGCGACCGCCCCGGCCACCACCACTGCCGCTGCGACGACCTCCGTCACGTCACCCGCCGGGTCAGCGCTCACATCACGGGCAGGTGGCCGGTGATGATCTCGACCGTGCTGCAAGCCGTGGGCCTGTTCGTGGCCACCAACATCGACGACATCATCGTGATCTCCCTGTTCTTCGCCCGCGGCGCGGGCCAGCGGCACCTGACGGCCAAGATCACCGCCGGGCAGTACCTCGGATTCGCCGGCATCCTCGCTGCCGCAGTGCTGATCGCCCTCGGCGCCGGCGCCTTCCTCCCCGTCGCGGCGATCCCGTACTTCGGGCTCGTCCCCCTGATCCTGGGGCTGCGGGCAGCGTGGTCGAGCTGGCGCGAATACCGCGGCAGCGGCAGCGGCGATGGTGACTGCGCGACGGGGAAGGGGGCGGGCAACGCGGTCGGCGTCCTGGGCGTGGCGGGCGTGACCTTCGCCAACGGCGGCGACAACATCGGCGTGTACGTGCCCGTCTTCGCCAGCATCAACCACACCGCGATCGCCGCCTACTGCGTGGTCTTCGTGATCTTGGTGGGGGCACTGGTGTCCATTGCCCGGTACGTCGCCACCCGCCGCCGCATCGCCGAGATCCTCGAACGAGGGGAAAGCGTGCTGTTTCCCCTGGTGCTGATCACCCTCGGGGTCATCATCCTCGTCTCGGGCGGCGCATTCGGCCTGTAGGCAGGGTGGTCGGGGTCGCAGTGCGTCGGCACGGATCCATCGCTTCCCCGGGGTTGTGGGTAGTTCCCCGGCGGTGATTGCGCACCGAACCGGTGGAGTCGGGGGTGGTGCCGGGCCTGTCACTCCGCGGTGCAGGCGTCTTGGCAGGCTGGCCTGCATGGCCGACGAAGTGAGTGAGGATGATCTGGCGGGGATCCGTGCCCGGTTCCTTCCGGGGTGGTACGGGTCCCTGGATGTGGGGCCTGGCTGGTACCGGTTGATCGTCGATCTCGACCGGGAGCTGGCGGCGATCGACCCCGGCTACCAGCTGATTCAGATCAAGGAGAAGTTCGGCGGCCTGCGGTACTACGTCGAGTTCGAACCGGACCGGCCCCGGCCGGGTTTCGACGAGTTGATCCGGGCGGCGGAACGGCGGTCCGAGCGTATGTGCGAGCAGTGCGGCGGTGACGGTGGCCTCACGCGCCGCGGGAGCTGGGTCCGGACCCTGTGCGCCGCGGACGCCGAGGCGAGCGGATTCACCCTCGACGAGTCCGCACCGGACTAGAAGGGTCGGTGTGGGTCCGGGTGCACGGTGATCAGTCGTCGGTGTCTGGCAGGCGATGTCCGGCGAACCGGATCCACGGCACCGTCACGTCGTGATCGCCGAATGTGAGCGTGATGCTGACCTCGCGGACGCCCGCGGCGGTGAGGTGACGCTGGAGTGCGGTGAGGACCGCGGCGGTCGCGCGGGCGCCGACCTCTGCGGCTGTCGTGGCACTGCGTCGTCGAGCAGCTGGGCGGCCGTGCGGTACCGCTGATCGATCAGGTCCATCTCGGCGGTGATGGCGTCCACCCGGGCCCGCCGCTGCGGGTCGGCGAGAATCCGCGCCAGTCGCTCATCGCCGGAGATGAACCGCACTTCGTCGCCGCTTTCCGTCATGGTCGTCAGTATCCACTTCTGGGCCAGCTCTGGGTGCGGGTCATTTCGGGTGGACAAGTGCACCGGCCGCGCGGATCATCACCTTGCGTGGACGAGACGAGCGCCGGCGCCGCTGCGGCAGCGATACTCGACGAGCTCGTCGGTCCCTTCTACGACGCCGATGGTGTCACCGGGTACCTCGGTCTAGATGGCGATGACCTGGCGCGGATGGTCGCCGCGGAGCAGGTGATCTGGGTGCCGCTGGCCGGCGGCACACCGGTGTTCCCTGCGTGGCAGTTCCCCGACGGTCGCTGGGTGGATGAGCGGCTGCTGACCGTCTGGCAGGCCCTGCGGCGCGCCGCCGAGCCGTGGACGGCGGCGTGCTGGATGTGCGCGCCGTCGGCGGACCTCGATGACCAGACGGCGATCACCTACCTCACCCGCGGCCCGCGTGATCCCCGCCGCCTGGACACCGTCCTGGCACGTGCATCCGAGGACGGCGCCCGCTGGCTGCAGTAGGGGCGTGGCACCGGAGCGGTTACCTGGTACCGGTTTCGGCGGACCCTTCCTCGAGGACCTTCGCGGTGAGACCGCGGGCGTGTGCTGCGCTCCAGGCGGCGGCGAGGTTGTCGGCGCGGCTCTGCCAGGTCATCTCGCCGAGGTACTCGGCGTGCTGCTTCGTCGCATCGGTCCACCGCAGTTCCGCGTATAGGCGCCGGTATTGGCACCGGAGGACCACCCGCCCGAGAGCGTGGGGCGCGGTGCGGATGACGCGGTTGTGGCGGCCGCCTGCGGCGTCGTCCTGCTCTTTGGCCTGCACTGCCTTGTTCGAACCTTGGGGGACTCGCCAGTGGTGGTCTTCGCGGCTAGCGCGCCGTCGAGGAGCCGTACAGCCGCGCGGTATTGACGGTCGAGCAAGGCCATCTCTGTGGTGATGGCGTCTACGCGCGTCCGGCGCTCCGGATCGGACAGGATCTGGGCCAGCCGGCATTGCCTGAAACGAACTGCGCAGCCTCGTCGCTTGTCGCCATAGCGTCAGTATCCACCCACCGGACGGTGGTGAGCGGGGCGGCCAGCTTGTACGGATCAGGATTGGTTGCCTGCCATAGACGAGGCGGCCGCGATGGGACGGCGCAGGTGCTGGAATTTCGTCGCCTGGGCGTTACGCGGCTTGTGTGCATGTACACTGGCACTCGGTCAGGGTCCCGTCGGCGGCCGCAGCGTGACGCCATGCCTGATCGGGTGGGACCGCGCCGCCTTCCTCCGCGGGGGCCGGTACCTGCGTGCCAGCGGGCAGGGCACCGCGCCGCCAGAGCAGCGGCGCGGCGATCGCACCGGCGGCGGCGATCAGCGCGAGTACACCCCACGCGGGTACGAGACCGAATCGTGTGGCCCCCCAACCCGCGATCGGGTAGGCAATGAGCCAAGCGAGGTGCGAGAGCGAGAACTGCGCCGCGAACACGGAAGCAACGTTTGCCGGCGCCACAGCAGACCGCAGCACCTTTCCGGTCGGGGTGATAGCCAGCGCTGAGCCGGCACCGCTCGCCAGCCAGATCGCCGCGGTCACCGCCCAGCTCGGCCGGTCCACCGCAGCCATGGCAACCGCCGCAGTAGCCGCGGCGGTGAGCAGGCCCGCTCCGGTGAGCATCACGGCGCGGGCGGTCACCCGGTCGAGCAAGCGTGGTACCGCTAGTGCCACAGCTAGGGTCCCACCGCCGGACGCCGCCATCATCCACGCGACGTCGGACTCGGACCCGCTCAGTCGGTCACGGACGTAGTTGACGGTGTTCACCACCACGATCGAACCGGCCGCGGCGACAGCGAAATTGACCGCGATGACTCCTCGCAGGCTGGCGGTACCTGTGAAAATCCGCAGACCGGCGAAGATCCGGTCCGTTGGCCGCGTGGCGCCCGACGGTTTCGCGTTGGGTACCTTGGCTTGCAGCACCAGCACCGCGGACAGGACGAACCCGATCGCGGTACCGACGAAGAGCACATTGAACTCGATCACCAGCAACGCCAGCGCCGCCACGACCGGGCTGACCAGACTCTCCATCGTGTAGGCAACTTGCGAGGCCGACAACGCAGTGGTGTACTCGCGCTCATCGGTGATGATGTCGGGGATCACGGCTTGGAACGTAGGCGTGAACGCGGCCGACGCCGCCTGCAGTGATCCGATGAGCACGTAGATCTGCCAGACCTCAGTGACGAACGGCAACGCCAGCACGATCGCCGCACGGAACAGGTCCAGCGCAATCAGGAACGCGCGTCGCGGCAGCCGGTCGACGTACGCCGCCGCCACCGGTGCGATAACGACATAGAGAACCATCTTGATCGTCAGCGCCGTTCCCAGGACGACCGCTGCGGACGAGCCAGCGATGTCGTAGGCGAGCAGCCCGAGGGCGACCGTCGCTAGCCCGGTGCCGAGCAGCGCAACGATCTGCGCACTGAACAACAGGCGGAAATCGCGATGAGAAAAAGGCCCCACGATGGCTCCCAACTAGTTGGCGACGACGTCGATCGAACAGGGCCCGCAACGCACGCCACCCCGGGCTCCGGAAAACCTAGTACTGCCTGAATCAGCGCTACTGATGGTGGTGCGCGCTCGCACCGCCAGTGACTGCACCGGTGGTGCCTCCGGTGGCAACGAGGGTGAAGTCCGCGGTCCGGACGGTGTCCTGATGTCGGAAATCCAGGAACAGCCGGTAGGTTCCCACGGAGGGAGCGACCGCGTGGAACCGGATCCGGGGACCTGCAGGCGTCTGCGGGTCCGACGGGCTCCCCTCGGGATGGATATGCAGGTAAGCGAGGTCACCGGCCCGCAACGCCACCAGGTGGCCGTACGCAGCAAGATAGGGCTGCAGATCGGTCACCGGGACGCCATTCCAGGTGACGACGGCCTGCAGCTCCCCGGCTTGGGCGGCAACGAGATCGCCCTCGAGCGTGACGGTGTAGTCGCCGCCGGTCCAGGCCCTTCTCAACTCAGGCAAGGGCCGAGGATGGAACCCGCCAGGCACGAACAGGTCGGCACCGAGCGTGAGCCCGTCCGGCGCGCCCTGCGGCACGAAATCGGCCAAGACCCGCCACACTCCCGGCGTGAGCGCCAGCTGCACAGTCCAGGACCCGGCACTGTCCATCGACGGATGGACGTGGTGAAAGACGCTGGTGTCGCGGCTCACAACGATCAAGTGCAACTGCTTGTCGTGACGTTCCTCGAAGGTGACTAGCGGCTCGCCGTCGGGCCCGAGGATCACAAAGCGAAGTTCCACGGTCCCGGCGTCGACGATCTGGATCGCCGGTTCGAAGCGATAGCCTCGAGCGGCGACCTGCAGCCCCTGTGGCACCTCGGGCCCAACGCCGTGACCGGCGTGTCCTGTGTGATCGGTATGCGAACCGTGCTCCATAACGTGCTCCTTCGCGGAAACGACAGCCACCGGGACGACACCCCGGGTGGACTCATGATCGGACGAGACGGGTGATCGCGGCAGTCGCTTCGTTCAGCTTGGTGTCGAGTTCCTGCTGGTCTGAGCGGGCGGCCTGGACGACGCAGTGCCGCATGTGGTCATCCAGCAACGCCAAGGCGAGCCCTTGCAGGGCGCTCGTCGCGGCACTGATCTGGGTCAGGATGTCGATGCAATACTGGTCCTCATCGATCATCCGCTCAATGCCACGCACCTGTCCCTCGATCCGCTTCGCCCGCATCAGATAGCGCGACTTATCGGTCAAATACCCGTGCTGCGCCGCACAGCACTCGGCCCGCTCGACCGCAACCGCGGGGATATCGGTGCTCACGCCGAGGCCGCCGTAACGTACTTGTGTGGGTCGGCGTCGAACCGAGGCCCGCACCCGGCGCAGCACAGGTAGTACCGCGTGCCCTCGAAGTCGCGGTAGAGGCCCTTGCTGACAGCGGCAGACTTGTCCACCACCGTGCCGGTCATGACGGGGCACTCCGCCGTGTCGGTACCGCCTGTGCCCGCCTGCCGGGCGCTGCGGGTCAGCTCGAGCGACTGCTCGCCGGGGCCGGTGTGCCCACAGCAAGACTGTCGGTGTGCATTGTCGGTCATCGTCGAACTCCTTCATCTCAGGCCCCCCGACCGTCTCACATTCACCTGAACGGGTACCCCAGCCGGGTACCCCGAATATATACCCCGGCGGGGTATTGACCGCAAGGGTTGCTCGGGATCGGCCGCGCGACCACCGCTCCGGCGCACTCGCCGCGACAGGAGGGCCTAGACATACCCGCCTGGGGTATGTTAAGCATGATTTGGAGATACCCACAGGGGGTATCTGAACTGGGTAGGAGAAGGCGATGACGACCAGCGAATACCAGGTGACAGGCATGACCTGCGGCCACTGCGAAATGTCCATCCGTGAGGAGGTCAGCCTTATCCCCGGTGTCGAGTCCATCGAGGTCAGCGCGCAGACGGGTCGGCTGCGTGTCACGGGAGCGCAGCAGGTGACCGACGAGCGGGTTCTCGCCGCGGTGGAAGAGGCTGGCTACTCGGCAGTGCGCAATCCATGAGTGCCATGCGCAGGCTGATCGTCTACGTGGTTGCGGTGACCGGTGTCTTCGCCAGCGCGTATGTGATCGGTGGGGTGGCAGTACCCGACTCGGCGGTCGCGCGGTGGGAGCACCGTGCCCCCGGTGGATCGCCCGCCGTGCCGGCGAGTGAACCGGGCGCCCCGCACGGTGGCGGCCACCAGCAGTGACGCAATGAAGCAGCGCGGGCCACAGGCCTGGCGATAGACCGCAAGTACGGATCGAGGAAAATGATGAGTGTGTCAGCGCCGTCGGGCGGCCGTAGTGTCGAGCTGGACATCGGCGGGATGACGTGCGCCTCGTGCGCGAACCGGATCGAGCGCAAACTCAACGGGCTCGATGGGGTCGAGGCCACGGTGAACTACGCCACGGAGAAGGCGAAGGTGCACGTCCCCGAGGGTTTCGATGCGCAGGCGCTGATCGACGAGGTGGCAAAGACCGGCTACTCGGCGACTCTCCCGCGGTCCTCGACGCCGGGGGCTGGAGGACCTGGTGCTGGGGTTGCCGGCGAGGACATGGACCCGGAGCTGACGTCCCTGAGGCAGCGGCTGATCGGCTCGGCTGTGCTGGCGGTGCCGGTAGTCGCGATGGCGATGGCACCGGCCCTACAGTTCACCTATTGGCAGTGGGCATCGCTCACGCTCGCTGCGCCAGTGATCGTCTGGGGTGCCTATCCGTTCCATCGGGCGGCGTGGATGAACCTCAAACACGGAACCGCCACCATGGACACCCTCATCTCGATGGGCACCCTAACAGCGTTCCTGTGGTCGCTGTACGCGTTGTTCCTCGGCACCGCGGGCACGCCCGGGATGACACACGGGTTCGAGTTCTCGATCGCTCCGTCGGACGGAGCAGGCAACATCTACCTCGAGGTCGGCGCAGGGGTCACGGTGTTCGTGCTCGCCGGCCGCTACTTCGAGAAGAGGTCCAAGCGGCAGGCCGGAGCAGCATTGCGCGCGCTCCTCGAGCTCGGCGTCAAGGACGTGGCAGTGCTGCGTGACGGCGCGGAGGTTCGGATCCCGGTCGCCGAGCTGGCCGTCGGCGACACCTTCGTGGTCCGACCGGGGGAGAAGGTCGCCACCGACGGGGTGGTCACGTCCGGATCCTCGGCCATCGATGCGTCGATGCTGACCGGCGAGTCCGTCCCGGTCGAGGTCTCCGTTGGGGACACGGTGACCGGAGCGACGGTCAATTCCGGAGGACGGCTTGAGGTGCGCGCCACCCGGGTCGGAGCGGATACGCAGCTCGCGCAGATGGCCAAGCTCGTCGAGGACGCGCAGACGGGGAAGGCCGAGGTGCAACGGCTCGCGGACCGGATCTCGGGTGTGTTCGTGCCGATCGTCATCGCGATCGCGTTCGCCACCCTCGGCGCGTGGCTCGGTGCTGGCTTCCCCGTCGCGGCCGCGTTCACTGCCGCGGTCGCCGTGCTCGTGATCGCCTGCCCGTGTGCACTTGGACTGGCCACGCCGACAGCGCTTCTCGTGGGAACGGGTCGTGGAGCCCAGATGGGTGTACTGATCAAGGGCCCGGAAGTGCTCGAGTCCACCCGCAAAGTCGACACCATCGTGCTCGACAAGACCGGAACGGTCACGACCGGCAAGATGACGCTGGCCGAGGTGATTGCAGAGGACGGCACCGACTCTGACGAACTGCTACGGCTAGCCGGCGCGCTGGAGAACGCCTCCGAGCATCCGATCGCCCAGGCCATTGCCGCCGCGGCTCGCGACAGTGGCGGAGAACTGCCCACACCGGAAGGTTTCGCCAACGTCGAAGGGCAAGGGGTGCAGGGCGTGGTCGACGGGCATGCCGTGATCGTGGGCCGCGAGAGTTTCCTGGCCGACTGGGCACTCGAACTCTCCCCTCGGACGGCGGCCGTGAAACGGGACGCCGAAGCGGACGGCAAGACCGTCGTGGCGGTCGGGTGGGACGGCCAGGCGACGGGCATCCTCGTTGTCGCTGACGCGGTCAAGCCGACCAGCGCCCAGGCGATCAGCGAACTGCGGGCCCTGGGACTGAAGCCGGTGCTGCTCACCGGTGACAACGCCGCCGTCGCACAACGAATCGCGGCCGAAGTCGGCATCGACGAGGTCATCTCCGAGGTGATGCCGCAGGACAAGGTGTCGGTGGTCAAGCGCCTGCAGGATCAGGGCAAGGTCGTCGCCATGGTCGGCGACGGCGTCAACGACGCACCCGCGCTGGCCCAGGCCGACCTGGGCCTGGCAATGGGAACTGGCACCGACGTCGCGATCGAAGCCTCCGACATCACCCTGGTACGCGGAGACCTGCGCAGCGCCGTTGACGCGATCAGGCTCTCTCGCAAAACGCTGAGCACGATCAAGACGAACCTGTTCTGGGCATTCGCCTACAACACCGCTGCGATACCGGTCGCTGCGGCGGGCATGCTCAACCCGATGCTGGCCGGCGCCGCGATGGCCTTCTCCAGCGTCTTCGTCGTCGGCAACAGCCTGCGGCTGCGTGGCTTCACCAGCGTCGCCAGCTAACGCCGCCCCGGCCCCAGCCCTCCACCGCGGAGGGTCGGGGCCCTGGGTAGCGGAACACCGCAGCACAGACGCTGGACAGCAGGTCACCGACGATCCCTTCCCGCCTCAACGGCCACGTCCGCCTCGCGGGCCGCGGCCTCGGGCCCACTCAGCGCGCCGGCTCGATAGAGCGCCCGCAGCGCGAGTGCCGCGCCGGAACCGACGATGATGAGCACGAGCCAGATCAGCGCCGGGAACCCGAGCCGGTTCCCCAATGACATGAGCGCCCCGGTGCCGAGGTTGCCGGCCAGGATCCCCACGCCGACCACCGTGTTGTAGAGCCCGTAGTGGGTAGCGACGAGTCGATTGCCGGAGAGGCTGACGACGGTGTCCATCTCGAAGGGGAAGACGGTCGCCGTGGCTATCGCCAGGCCCGCTGCCGCCAGCAACAGCGCCGCGATCGCGGCGGCCTGCCCGGCCAGCGCCGTGGTCGGCACGGCTACGAGCGGCACGAACGCAGCTGTCATCAGCGCCATCCCGATGCCAAGGCTACGGGTGGGCCCGAACCTGCTGCGGAACAGCGCGGTGATCCGCAGCTGCCCGGCCACGGCAATCACACCGGTGACCACGAACACGGCTGCGACCAGGTACGACGAGGCCTGCTCGCTGCCTGTGATCGACGCCGCGTGCAGTGGCAGCGCGAGATAGACCTGGAAGGAGAGCACGTACGAGCCGATCATCGCGCAGGAGAACAGGACGAACGGGCGGTTGCCGGCCACAATCCGCCAGTCAGCGAGGACCGACTGCCGTGGGCCGGCTAGGTCCGTGCGATCGCGTCGGTCGCGCGGCAGCGCGAGGATCTGTGCGATGGTCAGCACGCCGAACACTCCGGCGGCGACCGCCGATGTCGCCTGGAAGTCGAAGGCCATCAGTGCCACCCCGACCAGCGGGCCGATGAGGATGCCGCCCTGGTAGAAGATGTTGAAGATGGCGAATGCCTCGATCCGCCGGTCGCCGGCGTCGGCGGCGAGGTACGCGCGCACGGCTGGGTTGAACAACGCCCCGGCGAACCCAGTAGCTGCGGATGCGATGAGTAGTGCGGGTAGCGAGTCCACCGTCGCCAGCAAGGCGAATCCGATGGTCCGCAGTAGACACCCAGCGACGATAAGGGGCTTGAACCCCAGACGGTCGGCGAGGGTGCCGCCGATGAGGAACATGCCCTGCTGGGAGAAGTTGCGAATCCCCATGACGAGCCCGATGGCCCAGCCTGCGAGCCCGACGGGGCCTGCGAGGTACCCGGCGAGGTAGGGCATGAGCATGTAGAAGCCCAGGTTGATGGTGAACTGATTGACCATCAACACCTGGCTGGGCCGGTCGAACGTTCGGAACGTGGCGAGCGGCCCCCTCATACGATGGTCAGCGGGTTGCAGACAGCGGTGGTGCGGGACCAGCGGTGCACGACAGTGGAGGTCGGGTCGGAGATGGTGATCGGCGCCGACGGCGGCGCCACGGTCGGATTGATGTCGTTGGCGTTGCAGAACTCGTCGCTGTAGACCGTTCCGTAATAGCGCTGGGGGCCGTCGGGGAAGATCGCGGCGACGACCGTGTCAGGCGAGCGAGTGCCGGCGATCCATCCGGCCACTTGGGCGACGGCACCGACGCTCCAGCCGCCGGTGGCATAGTGCGTCGCGGCAAGAGTCCGGCACGCCCACACCGATTCCGCGGGCGCCACCCAGTGCACCTCGGAGAACGCCGAGTAGTCGACGTTCTCCGGGTATATGCTCGAGCCCAGGCCTCGCATGAGCCGCTTGCGCGCGGGCTGGCCGAAGATCGTCGACCCGACGGTGTCGACCCCGATGAGCTGTAGGTCTGGCAGGAACTGCCTCAGGGTGCGGCTGACCCCAGCTGAATGTCCACCGGTGCCGACCGAACAGACCAGTACGTCGATGTGCCCGAGTTGGGTCAATAGCTCGAGTGCCAGCGGCTGGTACGCGCTGACGTTATCCGGGTTGGTGTACTGATCCGGGCACCAGGCAGTCGGGTCCGAAGCCAGGTGCTCACAGACTCGGTCTCGGCGCGCTTGCTGCCAACCTCCGGTCGGATGAGGTTCGGTCACCAAGTCGACCTCGGCGCCGTACGCGGCGAGCATCTGGGTCAGGATCGGCTCCAGCCCAGGGTCGGTCACCAGCGTCACCGGATGACCGTGCACGATGCCCGCCAAAGCCAGCCCCAGCCCGAGAGTCCCGCTGGTCGACTCCACGATCCGTGCGCCCGGGGAGAGATCCCCCCGCGCCTTCGCGCGTTCGATCATATGTAGGGCCGGCCGGTCCTTCATTCCTCCGGGATTGAACCCCTCGAGTTTGGCCCAGAACCCGTGCCCGGCCGGCGCGAACGGTTCGGCGATCCGCATCACCGGAGTGTTGCCGACCAGGGCCGCCGGGCGCTCCGAGACAGGTCCGATGTCGACGAGTGACCGGGCGGGCAACGGCGGGTGCAGCAATGACAGTGGGGGGCGAGAATCAGGAACCGTGGTCACTTCGGTGCTCACGTGCTGGGGTCCTTTCGGAAGCGGAAAAGGGCGGCACAGGTGTGTGGCACGCCACCCGCCGCGACGGTCTTGCAGGACCAGGACGGTCAGCGTGAGTCGGCAGATGGCGTGCCCGTGGCCCGCCGGGTGAAGACGTGCCACCGGTGATCAGTCCGGTGAGGGGTATCTGATCGCCCTCGACTGTGCGTGCCCTAACCAGGCCGTTATGTGTGCTCAAGATCAAGATTTGCTCAAGAACCGCGCCTCGGGTCGATCCTGGGCATACGGTCAGGCCACGATGGGAGGCATGGATGCGATTGTTGCCGAGCCCAAGCCGACGGCGGTGACCGAACCGCGGCCGAAGCTGGGCCTGCGCGCGATGGTTGTCGAGGACGAGCCGGACCTCGCCGAGGTCATCGCCGACTACCTTCAGCGCAGTGGTTTCGATGTCGAGATCACCGGCGATGGAGCGGCCGCAGTCGCCGCCGCGCACCGAACTCCACCGGATGTCGTCGTCCTCGACCTCGGGCTGCCCTCGCTCGACGGTGTCGAAGTGTGCCGGCAACTGCGCACCTTCTCGGACGCCTACGTTGTCATGGTCACCGCCCGCGCCGACGAAGTCGACACCCTGGTCGGCCTGTCGGTCGGGGCGGACGACTACCTGACCAAACCGTTCAGCCCGCGGGAGCTGATCGCCCGAATCGAAGCAATGCTGCGCCGCCCCCGCGCCGGAACCGTCAACGGGCCCGCCGTGGCACAGGGCGCGGAGCGCCGCATCGGGGATCTGCTAATCGACCCGAGCGGTCGGGAGGTGAGCGTCGCCGGTAGACCCGCGGCTCTCACCCGCACCGAGTTCGACCTTCTCGACGTCCTCTCGCGCCGCCCGGGCATGGTGTTCAGCCGCGACCAACTGCTCGCCGAACTCTGGGGACCGACCTGGGTCGGCGATGCACACGTCGTCGACGTCCACATCGCCAGCCTGCGTCGCAAGCTCGGCGACACCACCACCGAACGGCGCTACATCCGCACCATCCGCGGCATCGGTTACCGAATGGGTGACGGCCGGTCGAAGCAATGAGCGCGCCCCGATCCGACGCACGGCGCACCCGTCGCCCACGTTCGGGGTTCACCACCAGGCTGTTCATCGCCCAGACCATCGTCATCGCCGCTGGCGCTGGGGCCTCCGCGCTGGTGGCGTGGACTGTCGCACCGCACCTGTTCCACACCCACATGGCCCACGCCGGCCTGCCGACCGCCTCACCCCAAGCCAAACACGTCGAGGAGGCGTTCGCCTCCTCACTGGTGGTATCCGTCTCGGTCGCCCTATTGAGCTCCATGGTCCTCGCACTCGTCGTCAGTTGGCTGATCACCCGCCGCGTCCGACGCTCCATCGGCGCCGTGGTGACCTCGACGGCGAACATCGCCGCCGGCAACCACGCGATTCGCGTCCCGCCCAGCCGCTTGGGCCGCGAATTCAGCGACCTGACCCGCAGCGTGAACCGACTCGCCGAGCAGATCGATACCACCGAAGAGATCCGCCAGCAGATGCTCTCCGACCTCGCCCATGAACTTCGGACGCCGATCACCACCATCACCGCCCAAATCGAAGCCGCCGAGGACGGCATCCGCACACCAGGCGTGCAAATGTACGGCGTCATCCGCAGCGCCACCGGTCGCCTCAAGCGACTCGCTGACGACATCGATGCTGTCTCCCGCGCCGGCGAACGACAACTACGCGTCGAAGCAGAGCCGACCGCGGTCAACGACATCACCACCGCCGCGGTCCGTGAGGCGCAACCCGGCTACGACGCTGTAGGTATCCACCTCGGCCTCGGGCCCACCACCACCGACCTCGTCGACGCCGACCGTGCCCGCATCGGCCAGACCCTCGCGAACCTGCTCAGCAACGCACGCCGACACACCCCACCGGGAGGCAGCGTCACGGTCAGTAGCCGCCGCCGCGACCACAACCTCATCGACATCATCGTCGACGACACAGGCGAAGGCATCGCCAGCGAACACCTCCCACACATCTTCGACCGCTTCTACCGCACTGACACCTCTCGCAGCCGCGACGCCGGCGGCAGCGGTATCGGCCTGACTATCGCCCGCGCGCTCGCCGAGGCCCACGACGGATCCCTCACCGCCACCAGCCGCGGGCCCGGACAAGGCGCCCAGTTCACCCTGACCCTGCCGGTCTACAAACGCCGCAACACCAAGCGAGAACACCCACCACCGGAACCCGGTACAGCCTCGAGCCCACTACCCCGACCGCCCCTTCAACGAACCCCACAGAGAATCCCTGCCAGAAAGACGAACCGATGAACCCGAAACGACTGATCACCACCGCCGCCGTCACCGCCACTATTGCCCTCGCCGTCACCGCCTGCGGCGACGACATGTCCACGATGAACATGAACGACGACACCAGCACTACCCCCACCTCAACCCAACCGTCGATGCCCGCAGGCCACTCGATGAGCAGCTCCCCGACTTCATCGCCGACACCTCACACAAGCATGCCGGGTATGTCGGGTATGCCAGGGATGGGCGACGGCAGCCCGACAGTCAGCCCCGCTGCCCCCTAAGCAGGGCCGCCCCCGACTTCCTCGACGTCAAACCAAGGAACCAATTCATGACACCGGTGACCAGACGAACAGCCCTCTTCGGCGGTCTCGCCGCGCTCAGCGTCGGCGCGCTCGCCGCATGTGGCGACAAGACCGCCAGCACGCCGAGTGGTGCCTCTCGTGCGCTGCAAGGACCGCCACTACAGGCCACACCCCAGGCCGGACAGAAGGTCGTTGAGACGACCCTCACCGCGCGCGAGACCACCGTAGACCTCGGCGGTATCACCGCCCGTACCTGGGCCTACGACGACGCCCTCCCCGGCAAGGTCCTGCGCGCCAACGCCGGAGACTTCCTCCGCGTCACCCTCGACAACAAGCTTCCCGCCGACACCACCATCCACTGGCATGGCATCCGCCTGCGTAACGAAGCTGACGGCGTTCCCGGCGTCACCCAGGATGCTGTGCGCCCCGGGGGGCGATTCGTCTACGAGTTCACCGCCCCGGACGCCGGTACCCACTACTTCCATCCCCACGTCGGTGCCCAGCTCGACCGTGCCCTCTACGCTCCGATCATCATCGACGACCCCAATGAGCGAGGCGCCTTCGACGCGGAGTGGATCGTCGTCCTCGATGACTGGACCGACGGCATCGGCAAGAACCCTGACCAGATCCTTGCCGACTTCCAGGCCAAGACCGGACCTTTGCAGACCGGGATGGGCGGGATGGGTGGCATGGACCACTCCTCGATGCCTGGCATGGGAAGCTCTCCGCTGGGCGATGCTGGTGACGTGGTCTACCCGCACTACCTCATCAACGGCCGGATCCCTGCGGCGCCGACCGAGTTCCGCGCCAAGCCCGGACAACGCATCCGCCTGCGGATCATCAACGCCGGCTCCGACACCGTCTTCCGCGTTGCCCTCGGCGGTCACACGATGACCGTCACCCACACCGACGGACACAGGGTCAACGACATGCAGGCCCGCGCGCTCTTCGTCGCTATGGGGGAACGCTACGACGTGACCGTCACCGCAGGCGACGGCGCGTTTCCGCTAGTCGCCGCGGCTGAGGGCAAGAAGGGCCAGGCTCTGGCAGTCCTGCGCACAGGCTCTGGCGCCGCACCCGCCGCCGACATTCGCCCCGCGGAACTGGACGGCGCGGTCCTGCTCGGCGCCACCGAACTCGCCGCCGCGGACTCCGCGCGCCTTCCTGACGCCCAGCCCGACTCCACGATCAAGGTCGCGCTCAACGGCCAGATGGACCCGTACGCCTGGGGCATTAACGGCAAGAAGCACGGCGAAGACACGCCTCTGCGCGTCAGCAAGGGCCAGCGACTGCGGATGCAGATCACCAACGAAACGATGATGCTTCACCCCATGCATATCCACGGCCACACCTGGGGCCTCCCCGGCAGTGGCGGACTGCGCAAGGACACGGTGCTCATCAAGCCCATGGGCTCGGTCGAGGTCGACCTCGACGCGGACAACCCCGGAACCTGGGCCCTGCACTGCCACAACATCTATCACATGGAGATGGGCATGATGACCACCCTCAAGTACACCTGACGCGACCGACGTCTCCGCGGCTGCCCCCGATGGCGAGTGCGATCGACCAGCCACCAACTACTATGCTACTTAGTAGTTGGTGGCTGGTTCGTTAGCCGCCGAGAAGGGGTGAGGATGCGACGACAGTCCACACGGGCATCGCTGGGCGATGATGACTGTCCCCCGAGCGGCAGCTCGAGTCTGCGCCGGTGCGCCGGTGTGATCGCGGTGCTTGTGGTCGCGATGCTGCTCGGCGGGTGCGTTCAGCTCAGCGACCGGGCACGTGATGGCGGGATCATCGCTCCGGATGGCAAGGCCAGGCACTTCTACCCGCCCGAGCGGCGCAGCGTCGTCGGTGAGCTGTCCGGACGTAGTGTCACTGATCCCGGGGCCACGCTGCGACTGTCGGACTACGCCGGAAAGGTCGTGGTGATCAACGTCTGGGGCTCCTGGTGCGCCCCCTGTCGTCTCGAGGCTCCTGCTCTGGAAAAGGTGTACACGGCGCGCAAGTCCAAGGGTGTGCAGTTTCTCGGTATCGACGTTCGTGAAACCGCCGGCGACGATGCGGCGCGGGACTTCATCCGCTCCCACGGGCTGACCTATCCGTCGATCTACGATCCCCCTGGCAAGACGCTGCTAGCGCTCGGTGAGCAGTATCCGACCACAGTAGTGCCGATGACCTTCGTCCTTGATCGGCAGCATCGCGTGGCCGCGGCATACCTGACGACGATCGACGAGAAGACCCTCACCGATGCCGTGGACCGCGTCGCCGGGGAGGGCTGATGGGACAAGCCTTTGCCGACGCCGCCGTGTCAGGTCCGCTGATCCTGGCGATCGGGGCATGCCTGCTCGCCGGGTTGGTGTCCTTCGCCTCGCCGTGCATCGTGCCCCTTGTTCCCGGCTACTTGTCGTACCTCGCGGGGCTGGTCGGCGCCGAGGCTCCAGCGACGTCGATCGCAGAGCTCGGCGGCAGCGGAAAGGCGGTAGACCGGTCCGGTCGGTGGAGAGTGCTCGGCGCAGCCGCGTTGTTCGTCGGCGGGTTCACAGCGGCCTTCCTCTTGATGACGATGTCGGTGTTTGGTCTGGCGGCGACGATTCGGCTCAATGCAGAGACGCTGATGCGGATAGGTGGGGGAATCACCATCATCATGGGCTTGGCGTTCATCGGATTGGTCCCGGCACTTGCCCGCGAGGTGCGTTTTGCGCCACGACCCTGGACCACGCTTGCCGGTGCCCCGCTGCTGGGCGGGGTGTTCGCGCTCGGCTGGACTCCCTGTATCGGTCCCACCCTGGCGGGGATCATGTCGATCATTGTGGGCACCAACGCTGCACCGGCACGCGGTGCCGCGCTGGTGGTGGCCTACTGCGTAGGCCTGGGCCTGCCGTTCATCGCACTCGCCGTCGGATCGACCGCCGCGGTGCGGGCCGTCGGATGGCTTCGCCGCAACAGCCGACGCATCCAGGTCGCCGGCGGCGTGCTCATGATCGTCGTCGGACTCGCCCTGGTCACCGGCTACTGGTCCGACTTCGTCGACATGGTCCGGCGGCTCTTCGTCTCCAACATCGTCATGCCGATCTGACAGGAATCGCCGTCGACACGCACCAACCAGTACGCCCGCGATCGCCCAGACGACTCGCGACGAGCAGCACCACCACGGTCCAGAATTGAGGAGATCTCACTCGTGACCACGCAGACAGCACGAAGGCTCCCATCCGCGACATCCACTCGGTGGGGGCCGACTCATTGGCCGTGGACGCACACAGCGGTCAGGCTACTTCTGGCTGCCGCCGGCGGCGGAGCGATGTTCATCTCGTTCCCACCCACCGCGCTGTGGGGAGCGGCGCCGGTCGGTGTCGCGCTCGTGGTCGCCGCCGTGTGGGGCTGCGGAATCGGCCAAGCCCTGCTGTACGGTTACGCCGCGGGGCTGGCGTTCTTCCTGCCCTTGCTTCCGTGGGTAGGCATCTACGTTGGGGCTGGGCCGTGGATCGCGCTCGCCGCGGTCGAAGCCGTCGCGGTAGCGGTGTTCGGCGCCTTGGTCAGCCGGATGGTGGTTCTCCCCGGCTACCCGCTGTGGTGCGCCTGCGCGTGGACAGCGACGGAGGCACTGCGCAGCCGCCTGCCATTCGGCGGGTTCCCTTGGGGAAAGTTGGCGTTCGGGCAGACCGATGGGCCTCTCGTACAGTTGGCCGCGGTCGGCGGCGCACCGGCTGTCTCGTTCGCGGTCGCCCTCATCGGGTGCTCCGGTTTCGCCGTGGTCCGCGCGGCACTGCGGAGGTCACCGCGCGCTGCTGTCCGTGCGTCGCTTGGTGGCATCCTCCCGTTCGCCGGCGCAGCACTCCTAATCGCGCTACCAGCGTACGAACCGCGAGCGAGCGTGACCGTTGCGGTGATCCAAGGCAACGTTCCCCGCCTAGGACTGGACTTCAATGCTCAGCGTGCCGCAGTGCTCGAGAATCACCTACGACGCACCGAGGACCTCGCCAGTGCCATCGAATCTGGCCAGATGCCCCGGCCCGCCATGATCGTCTGGCCCGAGAACGCCTCGGATATCGACCCGCTGCGCGATCGGCAGGTGCGCGCGCGGATCGATGAGACGGTCAACAGGCTCGGCGTACCTGTCCTCGTCGGTGCAGTACTCTCCGCCGACGACGGCACATCACGCAACGTCTCCATCGTCTGGAACCCCGGCTCCGGTCCAGGGCAGCAACACATCAAGCGGCGACTGGTGCCCTTCGGGGAGTACCTACCGATGCGGCCGGTCGCAACCCGCCTGTCCGCATACGCCGACAAGGCCGGCCGGTTCGTGCCTGGCGATGGTGACGGCATTGTCACCCTCGCTGGCATACCGACCGCGGCTGCCATCTGCTACGAAGTGGCCTTCGACGACCTCATCCGTGAATCTGTACGTGGTGGAGCTCAGCTGATCACCGTGCCCACCAACAACGCGACGTTCGGCCGCACGGCCATGTCATTCCAACAACTGGCGATGTCCCGACTGCGGGCCATTGAGCACCGCCGCACCGTTCTGATCGCCGCGACGAGTGGCGTCAGCGCAGTCGTTACCCCGGACGGGACGGTCACCGACCAGTCCGCACTGTTCAGTGCGGATACTCTGATCGCGACAGTTCCCCTCGACGACCGGCTCACACTCGCCACCCGCTGGGGCGCGTTGCCCGAAGCGATCACGTCCGCCCTGGCCGCTGCGGCTCTGATCGCCGCAACGGTGTTCAAACGGCGCGCACGTCGCACCTCCGGTCTCAAACAGTCGGTCCCCGCCGATACGACGCCCGTGCCCATCGACGAGCAGAAGAGCCCATGAGCGTCGCCCTCCCCCCCCCGTACCCGACGAGAGCGCCTCAACCCCGCCGTGGCATCGCCGGCACCGGTACGCATTGGCCCTGATCGCGATCGCTGCCGCGCTGCTGCTCATCGCCATCTCGACCGCGCACTCGCTCACAGAAAAACCAGGAGACCACGATACGGCCTCCACCGGCACTCGCACTGGAACCGAGGCTCCACTCCAGACCAGCTTAGCCCGTGGTGAACCTAAACCGCAGTGCGGCGGAACGAAATCGGCATCAGCCCGACCCGCTGGGCCCCTGGCTGATCTGTCTGAGCCCTGCCTCAGTACCCCCGATGTGATAAACCTCGGACAACTCACCGTAGGAAGAACCACCTTGCTCAACTTCTGGGCGTCCTGGTGCGGGACATGTCGCGAAGAAATGCCGATCCTCTCGCGCTACGCCCAACGCCCCGAGGCAGTCCAGGTACTCGGGATCAACGTCCGCGACGTCGAGAGTTACGCCCGCACCTTCGCCACCGATCTCGCTCTCGCGTACCCGAGCATCATCGACGCAGACGGCGCGGTGGCGAGGGCACTGCAGATCCCGCCTTTGCTGCCGCTGTCCTTTCTCGTCCGCCCCGACGGCTCCGTGCAGCGGATCGTGGACCCGCTGGTCTTCCGATCAGTACAGGACATCGAGGACGCTGTTGCGAGGGCGCAACCCTCGCTGCCGGGCAAGTGAGCGCTTTAGTCGATGGAACGGGTCACAACACCCACCCTGTACCTACTCGACGACTCGCCGCGCCTGGTGCCGGTACCGGCGCAGTGGGTGAGAGTACCTCGCGTGCGGGCCTGATGGGCTCGACCACTCACCATAAAGTACTATGCAAATTAGTAGTTGCGCGATGAGGCGGATCGAGGGAGGTTGAATGGTTCTGCAACGGCGAACTCTGCTGGCGCGGACGGCAACCGGAATCGGAGCCGTCGCGATCACGTCCGCCTGCGGTGTTGAGTGGGGCGCGGTGCCGCTGAGCGGCCCCTCGTCCTCACCGGAATCGTCCGGCGCCGGTCTACGGATCGAGTTGGCGCCGGCCGACGGCGCCGCGGAAGTCACGCCACGAACACCGGTCACTGTCCATGTCGTGGGCACTGGCGCCCTCGCCGAAGTCACGCTCACCAACGAGGCGGGGCGTGCCGTTGCCGGCACGTTGGACGCACCGCGCAAATTCTGGTCGGCCGGTGAGCCCCTTGGATTCGGCCGCACCTACCGCTTGCGAGCGGTCGCGGTCGATGA
The DNA here is from genome assembly GCF_049844855.1 of Tsukamurella sp. DT100. NCBI lineage: Bacteria > Bacillati > Actinomycetota > Actinomycetes > Mycobacteriales > Tsukamurellaceae > Tsukamurella > Tsukamurella sp. DT100. The sequence goes on along the minus strand of NZ_JBNCLV010000006.1, from coordinate 316,705 downwards.
GGCAGGACGCCGGACCGAACGGCAGAGCACGTTCACCACGCTCGCACCACAGGCGCAGGTGACGATGGAGCTGGCAACGACGGCGGGCATCCCGGTCGGCGAAGGGCGGACCTACGGTGTGGGGCTGGTGCTAGTGGCGAAGTTCGACACCGACATCGCAGACCGCGCCGAGGCAGAACGTCGTATGAAAGTCACCTGTACACCCGCGGTCGAGGGAGCGTGGTGCTGGGTCTCGAATACCGAAGCGCATTGGCGACCTGAGAAATACCACACGCCGGGCACTCAGATCACCGTGGACGCCGCGCTATACGGTGTCCGCCTGGGCGAGCGCCTCTACGGCGCCGAGGACGTGCGTGCCAGTGCGACCATCGGCGCCTCGCATGTCTCGATCGCCGACGACGCGACCAAGACGGTCACCGTCTACGACGGCGGTAATCTCGTCCGTACGATGCCCACCTCCATGGGCATGGGCGGCAGCGAGATCATCAACGGCAACACCATCAGCTTCTGGACCCAACGGGGCATCTACACCGTGATGGACAAGGCGAACCCGGTGGTGATGGACTCGTCCACCTACGGGCTACCGATCAACTCGCGCTTGGGGTACAAACAGACGATCAACTACGCGACACGGATCAGCACAGACGGTATCTACCTGCACCAACTCGACAGTTCTGTGTGGGCGCAGGGCAACACGAACACTTCCCACGGGTGCCTCAACCTCAACGGTGACAACGCTCGATGGTTCTTCGACTTCTCGGTCCCCGGCGACATCGTCGAAATCCGCAACACTGGCGGCGCACCTCTCGAGCAATGGCAGAACGGTGACTGGAGTGTGCCCTGGCAGCAGTGGACCAAAGCCAGCGCCCTGGCGTCGTCGGAAGGCCGCTGACCAGGACGGAGAATGGGCGAGGCAGTCCGGATCTGTCTGAGCACATCCCGGTAGCCCCGCCGACTCGTCACAACGTCATCACCCATATCGCCACCGCGATCGCGGCCGTAGCACCTGCTGCGACTGCGGTACGCCCCCACCGAGTGTGCGGGTCGGAGCGCAGCGGAAACAGCACCTGCCGGATCAGCGCGTAGGCAGCGAGTCCGATCACGAAGATCGCTCCCGAGTGCCGGACGCCCAGGAACAGGAATTCGGCCCCTATCGCCAGCGTCCCGCACGCCGCAGCTTCAAACAGCTGCACCGGATAGCGTGAAGCGGCCACCCTCCGATCCGATGACCACAGTGACCACCGCGACACGGTGACCTTTCCAGCGCAACAGCCGGTCAGCCAACACCCCGGCCTCCCGACGGCCATCCCTGCGAGCAGTGCCGGGGCAGCAGAATCGAGCACCGCGCCCCATGACAGTCCGATCGCCGGCGCCCCCATCACCAAGACCACCGCGGCAGCGGCGTTGAACCCCTGAATGCAGGCTCCGGAGGACAGCAGCTTCCGTAGCGGCATCCGATGGATTGCCAAGAACCACAACCGCGCGCCGAGAAACCCCACAGCACAGGCCACACCGCTGATCCCCACCGCCGCGAATGCAGAGCCGCCAGCGAGGGAGACGTTCACTGCCATGAGCGCGACCGCGACGACAGCGCCGAGCCCCACCAGCAGCGGCCAACACCACGCTGCCACCGCGGGCCCGTGTGCCAGAGGCGCGAACACCGTCCGGACCCGCATCTGCTGGTCCGGAAGCTTCATCTCGCCCGCCAGCTCGCCCGCCTGCGTCGCAGCCGGTGTCCACGCTGCTCGCACCCGAATATCCCACTCGCCTGCCGGGATCCCCGATAGCCGCTCGGTCACAGCGACCGGCCGCCCGCGGGCCGCCGCGAGACTGACATCGCGCTGGCAGGTGAATCGCCCTTGCGTATCGTCGGCCTCGGCGCCGATCCGTAGGCCCTCGTACTGCATCCGGAGCGCACCGGGAGCGCTGACCGCGTCTAGCACGTACGTAGCGGACAGTCCTTGTGGCTCCGCTTCGTTCACTGGGTCGCAACCGCCCACCGGACCGGTGATCGTCGAGATCCTCTCCGACGCCTGCACCGCGTCATGCCGCACCGGCGCGCCGACGGATTCGGTCACCGTTGGAAGGCCCACGTCTGGATCCGGCACGCTAGAGAGATGTTTCATCGATCAGGCCTCTCCCGAGATTGAGCTACTAACACGCTTAGTAGGTAACTACTATGTTGAATAGTAGATGAGGGGCGGGCAGGCCCGCCACCAAGAACTACTATGTGATCTAGTAGTTATGCTGAGTTCGAGGAAAGACAAGCGCGAGGTGAGGAGGGTGCACTGTGAGTGGTATGAACCGCAGGGCGGTCATTGGACGGGTGCGGTGGTGGCACGCAGCGGCTGGCGGTGCGCTGATCGCACTGGTGATCGCGATCCCCTCCCGAGTGCTTCCCAATCCTGTCTTCACCCGGATGACGCCGGTGCGCTGGTGGGACTACCTCGTCCTCGTGGTGGTGACCGTTCTCGCGGCCGCCTGGCTGGCAGCTCCGGTGGTGGCCGGGTGGAATCGTGGTGCTGTGCGAGGCGCTTCCGGTGTGGTCCTGTCGACGCTCGCGGTGGGGTGCCCGTTGTGTAACAAGGTCGTCGTCGCGATGTTGGGCGCGTCGGGAGCGTTGACGCTGTGGGCGCCGCTGCAGCCCCTGGTTGCTGTCGTCTCGGCCCTCGCCATGGGTGCCGCGGTCGCCACCCGCTGGGGGATACGGTGGTCGTGGCGGGGCGGCGAGCCTGAGCATCCGCTACAGGTGAGCGAATGCCCCGCCGGGGTGTGCGACCCCTCGGCGAAGATGCCTGTGGCTGTGGACACGACCGCCGGGCATCGGCATTCGTGACTCGTCGAATAGCGGCACCGGAGCGTAGTGGCTCAAGGACGTAGGCGCTCGGGACTCGGTGTACGGTCGCTGAAATGCGACTCGTGGGTCGCACTCGCTAGTCACGATGAAGCGTCGCAGCGGATGTTGCTGCGCAGTTGGCCCCCCGGGGAACAGGCAAATCTCTCTGTCACGCTGCGCCACGGGCGCAGCGGGCTAGAGCGCTGGGCAGGAAATAGCGGACACGACGAGGGCTGCAAGCGCCACCGTAGCGGCTGATCCCAGGGCGGTGGCCGCGGCGACCGCGCCGCAGTGGCGCACGCGAGCACTGCGGCTCGCTGCGGGGAGCTGTAGGCGGCGGGCCCGCGCCGAGGTCGCGGTGGTCGCCATCGCCAGAGTAGGGCCCCGCCCGGCTGTCCCTGATCGCTGCCGCACCGATTGTGCGGAGGCCATCTGCAGCAGGGCCCGGTGTACCGTGGCCGCCCCGCAACGGCGTGCTGCTGCTCCGTCAGCGATCGCCTCGACCAATTCCCGCACGGCGCTCGGGGCGTTCCGGCACAGCGGGATCGGGCGCAGGACCTGCCCGATGACCTCAGTGATGGCAACGATCAGGTGGTGGCGACCGCGGAGGTGTGCGTGCTCGTGTGCCAGCACTGCCGCCAGCTCGGAGGGTGCCAACAAGGTCTGTAGGCCGCGGGAGATCACCACCATCCCGCCCCTGGGTGCGGCGATGGCGAATGCCAAGGGGGCGTCGTGCTCGAGGCACCACACTCGGCCGTCCCCGGCGGCTGGACTGGCCACCAGCCTTATTCGGTCGCAATGCAACGTCGCGACCGCCCGCCGGCGCGCGAGGACGAAGACGCAGCGCACGCCGGAGATCACGACGGAGCCCGCAATGAGCGCGGCTAGTGCGGCGCCGGTCGCCCGGCGTCCCTGCGGCACGGTGCCATGGACCGCCAGGGACCAGCAGTCTCCGAACGCAGTGGTTACCGAGTAGTCTGCGTGCAGCGGCAGCAACAGTGCCACGATCGCTAACGCCGTCAGCAGTCCAAGCATTGCCAGCGCTCCCACCCAGCCGATGAGCAGGGCAACTGGATCGAGCCGCGTACGCCCCGCGCGGGTGAGCAGCACAGGTCCGGCAGCCGCGATCGCAGCCGCCGCGACGACCAATGCCGCGAACACCGTCATCGTGTACTCATTCCCTCCATCCGGGTCCGGATTCGGATCTCGCGCACCGGGCTTAGTCTATTGCTGCCGTGACCGACGGCGTAGTGCCCGCCGGATGACCTTTGATTCCTCGTCCGACGCGGACTCGGTGAAGTGCAGCAGCACTGCCTCAGGATCGCCGGATGCATCCAGCACGTCACGCAGCGCCTGGGTCGCAGCCTCCGCGCGGCTGAGTGTCGGCTCGTAGAAGTAGGCCTTGCCGACCTTCTCGCGTTGGACCCACTGCTTGCGGTGCAGGTTGTCTAGAACCGTCATCACCGTGGTGTAGGCCAGTGCCCGCCCGGTGTCGAGGGCATCGACCACCTCCTGCACCTTCAAGGCGTGCTCACTGTCCCAGAGCACTTGCATGACCGCGGATTCCAACTCACCAGGCAAGGGTCGCACTCCTCCTTAGTACTATCGTGGATAGTAGCAGGATCTTGATTGAATCTTGAATACCGCAGGCCAACCCCATTGTAGGTGGCAGTTAAGGCTCTGCATCTGCTCGATCACCGCTTCCCTCTGTGGCGTCTGTGACGTACGGTTCGGATGGTACTCAAGGGGTGCCGGTGCGGCGCGTCAAACTTTGCGTAAAAAGATTGCGCACCAACAATATTCCGCTTCTGATCCCCTCGCGTGGGCGCAACCTCCCCGCGGGGGGCGGTCGGCTCGTTGAAGGAGATGTTCCGTGGTGAATCAGCATCGATGGGCGTCTGGAATGCAGCGGGCGGCGGCGGTGACGATCGTGGCTGCGATCGTGGTCGGCGGAGCGGATCCTGCGTGGGCGCGGCACGTGGGAGACGACCCTCGAGCAGGTCACTCGGTCGCGGTGGTTCCTTCGTTGATCGTGCGCCTTGCGGACTTTGATCAGCAGATCGCGGCTTTGCAGAACGACGTTGACATTCGGCGGCAGTCGGTGAACAAGGCGGTGATCGACGTGGCGTTGGCCGCCGACGCTGCGCGGGCCGCGACGAATGCAGTAGTAGTTGCGGATCGGGAGGCCGTGGCTTCCGACCAGGCAGTGGATGCTGCTCAGCGCAGGCTCGATGAGATGCTCCGCGCCGCCTACATGCAGGGGAACACCTCGGGCGGGGTCGCGGATGCTCTGACCGCCCCGGATGGGCAGACGGCGGTAGACCGCACTGCGGTTCTTCGGCGCGTTGCTGCCGCCCAGGCAGGTACTGTCACCGGCCTCAATGACGCCCGGCGGCGGGCGCGATCGAGCCGCGATGCTGCGCGGATCGCGAAGATCTCCGCGGATGCAGCGGCTGGCGCGGCTGCCGACCGCCGCACCCGAGCGCAGGGGTCGGTGGCCCAGACCCTGGAGGCGCTGCGTTCGGCGACCGATCAACGCCGACGGTTGGATTTGCGTCGGCAGACGGCCGCAAGGGCGCTCGCCGAGGCGAAGGCGAAGTCCGGGGATGCCGCAGGTCAGCAGCGGATCTATGACCAATACGTCGTCAGCGAACAGCAGACAGTGACGGTGCCTTCCTCGCAGCCGGCTCCTGCACCGGCGGCACCCCCGAACGCAAGCACCCCCGTAGTGGCTCCTTCTGCGGCACCGGCAGTGTCGGCGCCCGGGGGGCCACCGTCGGCCGCGACCGCAGCGTCGTCGTTGCTCGGGCAACTGAGCAACCTGTTCGGGTTCACGCCGCAACCGCAGACCGCATCCCAGGTCCCGGCTCAAGCGGCAGCCCAGGTGCCTGCAATCCAGGCACCAGTAGCGCCTGTGTCAGTCGCGTCGATGTCGGGCAAGCAAATGATTGACACGGTCATTGCCCGGGGCCTGTCGGTGGTCGGCACCAGATATTCCTGGGGGGGTGGTGATATCAACGGCCCCACCGTCGGGGTCCGCGACGGCGGCGTTGCCGATACCTTCCGTGACTTCGAGAACCCGGGATTTGATTGCTCGGGCCTGACGCTGTTCGCATTTGCTGCCGTCGGCATCAAGCTCCCGCACTACAGCGGCTACCAGTACAACATCGGCAAGAAGGTTCCGCTCGCTGAGATCAAGCGGGGTGACCTGATCTTCTTCGGCCCGAATGCGAGCCAGCACGAAGCGCTCTATCTGGGTGACAACCAGATGCTTGAGGCACCCGAGTCCGGATCGACGGTCAAAGTATCGCCGCTGCGCACCGACGGCGCGATGCCCTACGTGGTCCGGCTGATCAATTCGTAGACCCAGTTCTAGTTACGACCTGTCGAAGGCTGTGGGAACGGTACTGCTGCTGGAGTGGGAGTCCGGCGACGGCCTGAATGCTGTGGTGGAAATGCCATGTTGCTGGGACTGGCGAGATGCCAACTCCGTGGGACTGCGTGATGCAGTGCAGGTGAGAAGGCTGACAGTCGCCAGGTAGGTCGGGACCCTACAGTCCTGCCTTCCCGACCCGGATCGTCTAGTCGTCGGTCCCCCGTGCACCGTTCGCGACTCGCCGGCTCGGATCAGGACTTTCGCGCCGCTCCCAGCACGCAGCGCCTGGATGGCTTCGACGGTGAGGTCCAGGTCCGTCTCCCGGACCCAGCCGGTGAGGTCGTACAGGCCGGAGGCCATCGCGGTGATCACCTCGTCGAACCCCTCGTGCGTGTAGCCGACGGCATCCACGACCTCGGTCTCGGCGAGCATGAGCTGCGTCGGCTGGAACTCGATCGCCTGCTCGTAGAACGCGAGGACGACCACGCGGCCGCCGGCGGACAGGCAGGACACGCCGAGGACAACGCGGACCCGCCCCCGCCGCGGCGATCGCCACGTCCGCCCCTCCGCCCTCGGTGAGCGCCGCGGCTGCGGTGGGGAGATAGCTGGGGATCGAAGTCCGGTCGGGCAGAGCCGTCGAACGGCGGCCGGGAGATCACATCGTCCCCTGAGCGCAGGCGATCCATCCGGATGGCCGACGGCGACGAATACAGGGTGTCCGGATAGTCAGCGGATCGACGATGGGGTTCACATGACCAGTGGGCGCAGAGGCCCGAGACTGAGGTTGTTCGATACGGCACTCGACCGATCGATCGTGTTCGGATACTCGAACATCGGCTATGCGCTGCGCAGGTCTCGGTGGGACGACGGCGATCCGCCCCCTCGATCACTGACCGGGCGCACCGTCGTCGTCACGGGAGCCACGTCGGGCATCGGGGCCGCGATCGCGCAGCAGGTCGCGGACCTGGGCGCGAAGGTCGTGATCATGGGACGGAACAGTGCGCGCGCCGAGGATGTTCGGGACCGCATCGTCCGGCGCCGGCCGGATGGGACCGTCACCGTCGAGCTCGGTGACGTCTCCGACCTCGACGCGCTGCCCGATGTGGCCGAACGGCTCGCGACGCACGGCGTCGATGTGATCGTGCACAACGCCGGCGTGATGCCGCCGGAGTGGACGGCCGCGAGCAACGGTCACGAGCTCTCCCTCGCGACGCACGTGCTGGGGCCGATCCTCCTGACCGATCTGCTGGAACCGCAGCTGGCGGCCGCCGCAGACGCCCGCGTGATCTTCATGTCGTCCGGAGGCATGTACACGGCCGAACTCCCGACGGACGATCTCGACTACTGCAGCGGTGAGTACAAGGGCGCCGTCGCGTATGCACGGAGCAAACGTGTCCAGGTGGCGATGGTGCCGATCCTGGCGCAGCGGTGGGAGTCGGCAGGCGTGACCGTGGCGGGGATGCACCCCGGCTGGGTGGCCACCCCCGGAGTCGCCGATTCGCTGCCCGGCTTCACCACGGTGGCGGGCCCGCTGCTGCGGAAAGCGGATCAGGGCGCCGACACGGCGGTGTGGCTGGCGGCGACGACCCCGAAGCCGGCGAACGGCAGGTTCTGGCACGACCGTGCAGAACGGCCCGAGCATTACCTGCGGCGCACCGAGTTCAGCGAGAGCGACCGCCGCGCCGTCTGGAGCGACGTGCGCTCCTTCGCAGGGATCGCTCCCTGACCGGCCACTCCGCCCGCCGATCCGAGCTCGCAGACCCAGCTCGCACACCTATGGAAGGACACAGCGTGATCACAAAGCAGCACACCGTGCACACCTCCGCGCCCGTGGACGTCGTCTTCACCTACCTGGCCGACTTCACCAACGCTCAGGAGTGGGACCCCAACGCCGTGAGGGTCACGCGCCTCCTGGGGAACGGTGGCGTGGGTTCGACGTACCGAGTCACGAGCAGGTTCGCCGGTGCGACCACCGACCTCGACTACGAACTCACCGATCTCCAGCCCACGTCGCTGATCCGCCTGAGGGGCCGTAAGAGCTCAGTGACCGCGGTCGACACCATCTCCATCGCGCCCGAGGAGGCGGGTAGCGCCGTCACCTATGCGGTGGAGTTCACCTTCCACGGCCTCCTCCGCTTCCTGGAGCCGGTGCTCACCCTCGCCGTGGACAAGCTGTTCGTCGACGGCGCCGAGGGATTGTCGGCGAACCTCGACCAGCTCGCCTGATTCCAGACGGCCACGGCGAAGCCGGCCGCGGGCATACGATGCGCATCATGGTCCGGTACGTCGACGAGGATCTGCGCGGAGCGGAGTTCCGCGAGTGCGACCTGTCGGGGGCGCGGTTCGTCGGAGCCGTCATGCAGGACGTCGTGGTCGACGGCCTCGTCTCCGGTCTCGTGGTGAACGGCGTCGACGTCACCGAATACGTGGAGTCTGAGCTCGACCGGCGGTATCCGGTGCGCGCCCTGATCCGCTCGGAAGAGCCCGCCGACCTGCGCCGTGCGGCGGCGACGCTCCACGCCGACTGGGCCGTGACCGTCGAGCGCATCCGCCGCGCCCCCGGCCTCGAGCGCCGCACCGTGCGCGGCGAGTGGTCGGCGGCGCAGACGCTGCGACACCTGGTCTTCGTCCACGACTCCTGGTTCCGTCGCTGCTGCCTGGGCTCGCGTGACACCTTCACACCGATGGGGCTCGGCCCGGAGATCGCCCCCTACCGCGGGGCCCACGGGCTCGACCTCGCCGCGGACCCGCGCTTCGACGAGGTGGTCGGCGCGCGCGACGCCCAGGCCGCCGAACTCGAGGGCTGGCTCGACGGGGCCACCCAGGAGCAGCTCGCGGCGCCCGCGCCCGTGCCCGACGACGACGTCTGGCCGCCCTACGCGCGGGGCCGCTCGGTGGGGCAGTGCCTGCGCACCGTGCTCACCGAAACCTTCGAGCACCACCGCTACTGTGTCCGCGACCTCGACCTCATCGAGGCCGAGGCGCACTGATTCACTCGGTCGCGCCCAGCGACGCGTACGACTCCTTGACGAACCGCAGGTGCGACCACGTCTCCGCCCCGGCGACGGAGGGCAGCGAGCGCACCGCGTCGACGGTCGTCGCCAGGCCGATGGCCGACGGTGCGCGGACCGTCGCGAGCAGGTCGAACGTCCCGACGGTGCGGGCGAGGAAGCTCACCCCGTCGAGCACCTCCAGGTGCCCGGCGGCGTCCCGCGCGTCGCCGCGGACGTGGATCCCCATGCCCAGCGCGTGCTCCGAGCCGCGGCTGACGATGGGGCCGATTCGCACCACGGAACCCTCCACCAGGCGGAGCACGCGCCGCCGCGCGGCGGCCGCCGACACCCCGGCCGCCGCTGCGAGTTGGACGTACGACGCCCGGCCGTCGCGCTCGAGCACTTGCAGGAGCGCGACGTCGGTCGCGTCGAGTTGCGCCGTCGCCTCACCGACGGGGCCGACGGCGTCCCGGAGCACCTCGCGGTACGTCAGCGTCTCCGCCCGAGCCACGCCGGAGAGGGCCCGGAGGCGGGCCAGCGCGGCGTCGACGGCGTCGCCGGATCCCGTCCGGATCTCGGCCGCGACGGCGAACCGGCCGGTGGTGATCGACACGTAGACCACCTCCGGGAGCGCGGCGACCGCCTCCGCGACGGGCGCGGCGGAACCGTCGACTTCGATCCGGGCGTAGCAGACCGAGCCCCGGCTGAGCACCGACGGATGCACCACGCCCTGCACGGTGAACGCCCGGGAGTCGAGCAGCCGCCGCATCCGTGCCGCCACGGTCGCGCGGGTGACCCCGGCGGCGGCGGCGAGCTCCCGGTGACTCAGCCGGCCGTCGCGGCTGAGCAGGGCGACCAGGGTCCGGTCGACCTCGTCCATCGTCCCCTCCCGAAGTTTCGCCCACTGCGTTTTCGGAGTGCAGCGATGTACTGATCATGCACAGAGGATTCGCATGGCGCAGTGAATGACGCATATCGGCTGCGCACCGTGCACACATCGTGCGCGATTGCGTTCGCCCGTGGAGTGAACTGCTTGCGAGGCGCTGTGATCGGCCTTACAGTTGGCCGATCCGGAGCGGGAGAACCGCAGGTCAGGAGGCACGACATGCAGCACACGATCTCCGAGGGTGAGGTGCTCGCGGAGGCCGATCGCATCATCGAGGCCTTCGCCGCGACGAACACCGAGGGCTACTTCGCGGGCTTCCACCCAGCGGCGACCTTCGTCTTCCACACCGAGCCACGCACGCTGGCCGACCGCGCGGAGTACGAGCGGCTCTGGGCCGGCTGGGTCGACTCCGGCTGGCACGTCGTCTCCTGCGAGAGCAGCGAGCGCCTCGTGACGGCCGTCGGCGCCACCGCCGTCTTCAGCCACGCGGTGCACACGGTGACGCAGGACGGCGACGGCACCCGCACCGAGACCCGCGAGCGCGAGTCGATCGTCTTCACGACGACGCCCGACGGTGCGCTCGTCGCGGTCCACGAGCACCTCTCGGCCGCCTGATGCTGCGCTACTACCGCCGCCTCGACGCGCACCTGCACGCCGGCGCCGACGACGGCACGCCCGTGCGGGGCGACCTCAGCGGCCGCCGGATCTTCGCCATCTGGCTCGCCGCCAACCTCGTGGTGACCACGATGCTGACCGGCACGTTGTTCGTGCCGTCCGTCTCGCTGAGCAGCGCCCTGGTCCTGATCGTCGTCGGCACGGTCGTCGGAGCCCTGGTGCTCGTCGCCGTCGGCAACGTGGGAACCCGCACCGGGCTGCCGACGATGGCGCTCACCCGGGCGTCCTTCGGGGTGCGCGGCAGCCGGATCCCGGTGGCCGCCAACATCGCCGTGCTCATGGGGTGGAGCTGGGTGCAGGCGATGCTCGCCGGCGTCACCGTGAACTACGTGATCGAGCAGCAGACCGGATACTCGAATCCCGTGCTGTTCTCGGTGCTGTGCGAGGTGCTCGTGGTCTCGCTGGCGATCTTCGGTCACGCCGGCATCGCCAAGGTGGAACCGGTACTGGCCGTGGTGATCCTGGCCATCATGGCGTACCTGTTCATCGACATGTTCGGCGACGGCCTCGCCCGCCTGAACGCGCTGCCCCGCGACCCCGAGGGCCTCAGCGGCCTCGGCATCTTCGACATCGTGGTCGCCACGGCCATCTCGTGGACGGTGCTCTCGGCCGACATCAACCGGTTCGCGCGGAGCGAGCGCGGCGGCGTGATCGGCTCGGGACTGGGTTACATCGCCTCGACGGTGGCCGCGATGGCCCTGGGCGCCACCGCGATCGCGTGGCTGCTCGCGAACGGCACGGACGCGCCGCCCTTCGACCCGACGGTGATCGTGGCCGAGTTCGGCGTCCCGCTCGCCGGCGTCGTCTTCTTCTCCGTCATGGCGACCAATTCGATGGCCGTCTACGGGATGGTCACCTCGCTGGTGAACGCCGAGCCGGGACGCATCCGATTCCTGCCCGCCGCACTGGGACTCGGCGTGATCTCGATCGCGGGGTCGGCGTGGCTGGCGCTGCTCGACAAGTTCACCTCCTTCCTCACCGCCATCGGCATCGTCTTCATCCCCGTCTTCGCGATCATCGTCGTGGACTACTACCTGCTGCGGCGGGGGCGATACGCGGCGTCGCTCGCCGAGGCCGGGTCGCGCGACTACTGGTACCGCGGCGGATGGAACCCGATCGCGGTGACGGTGTGGATCGTGGGCGTCGCCTTCTCCTCGGCGATCACCTACCTCTGGGTGAGCCCCGTGGGCGCCACCGTCCCGACCTTCCTGGTGAGCGCGGGCCTGTACTGGGCGGCGAGCGTCGCCGTCCGCGGCCGGTCCACGACGGAGGACCTCGTCGCGGGCTAGTGTCGGACCATGACACCGGCACGTGGTCTCTGCGCGATGCTCGCCCTCGGTGCGATGGCCCTGGCGGGCTGCGGAAGCGGATCGGGAGCCGACGGGAGCGCGGCACCGTCGAGTTCCGCGTCCGCGCCGGTGGCTTCATCGCGGCAACTCGTGCTCGCGGCCGCCGATCTTCCGTCGGGGATGTCGATGGCGGACTTCGCGATGGACGACGACGTCGTCCGCGCCGTGCTCGAGCCGCTGACGGGACAGCGGCCCACGGGCACCACGTACTCGCCGTCCGCGTGCGCGCCGGTGTCGATGTTCGACGGTGCCACCCAGCCCGCCGCCTCCCTCGCCGGGGTCGCCGCGGGCGAGGGAGGCGGGCGGTCCACCTTCACGGAAGCCGTCGTCGCCCGCCGGCCCGACATCGCCGCGGTCGCGGCCTACGTCCGCCGGTGCCCGATCGTGGTGCAGAACGACGGGGGAACCCCGTTGACCACCACCTTCGCGGTCCGCGACGGGGACCGGGGCCGAGCGGACCAGTTGCTCGTCGTCGAGGAGACCCCGGACGATCCGCTCTCGAAGCAGCGCGCCCTCGTGGCGTACGCCCGCGTCGGCGACTACGCCGTGTGGGCGCGGCTGCGGGCTTTCCAGGGCGAGAGCGTCGACCGCGCGCAGTTCGACCGGCTCGTCGCCGCGGCGGTCGACAAGGTCGCCCGCTCCGCCTGAGCCCGCGCGCCCGAACCCTACGCCTGTGCCCGGTCCCGCTGCCGCAGTGTGGGTTTGTCGATCTTCCCGACGGGGTTCTTCGGTATCTCGTCGAGCAGGATCAGGTCGACGGGGACCTTCACCTTCGCCAGCTCCCCGCGGAGGCCGTCGAGCAGCTCGCCGGCGGTGACCGTCGCGCCCTCGCGGAGCGAGACGTAGGCGACGGGCACCTCGCCGAGCACCTCGTGCGGCCGCCCGATCACCGCGGCTTCGAAGACCTGCGGGTTCCGGTACAGCTGGGCCTCGATCTCCTTGGGATAGATGTTCTCGCCGCCGCGGATCACCATGTCCTTCACGCGATCCACCAGCCGCAGGTAGCCGTCTTCGTCGAGCAGTCCGACGTCCCCGGTGCGCAGCCAGCCGTCGACGATCGTCTCGGCGGTGGCCTCGGGCCGGTTCAGGTACCCGGCCATCACCACCTTGCCGGCGATGAGCACCTCGCCGGTCTCGCCCGGCGCGACGTCGCGGAGCGCACCGTCGACGATGCGGATCCGCTGGCCCGGGAGCGCGGGCCCGACGGTGCCGGGCTTGCGCGGCCCGTCGAGCGGGTTGATCGCCGACGCGGTGGTGGTCTCCGACAGCCCGTAGCCCTCGACGATCGGCACCCCGAAACGCGACTCGAACCGCTCGATGAGGTCGACGGGCATCGGTGCGGCGCCGCAGATCCCGAACCGGAGCGATGACGAATCCGGGCGCACCTTCTCCGGCAGCGCGGTGAGCATCGCGTAGATCGCGGGCACAGCGGAGAAGTAGGTGGGACGGTGCCGCTCCACCGCGGGGAAGAACTCCTCCGGCCGGAACCGGCCGACGATCGTCGCGCGCCCGCCGGCCCGCAGGGGGCTGAGCGTGCCGAGCACGACGCCGTTGGCGTGGAACAGCGGCAGCACCAGCAGGCTGTGATCGCGCTCGGTGAACGCGAAGTGCTCGATGAACGAGGCCGTCATCGCCGCGATGTTCCCGTGGGTGATCATGACGCCCTTGGGTTTCCCGGTGGTTCCCGCGGTGTAGATGAGCAGTGCGAGATCGGAGGGCCGCACGGCGACGGCTTCCACCGGCTCGCCGTCGGACACGGCGAGGAGCTCGTGGCACGCGACCGCGGCGACGCCGTCGGGGGTCTCGGCGTCGGCCTCCGTCACCAGCACGCGGGCGCCGGCGTCGGCGGCCTGGTAGGCGATTTCGGGGGGTGCGAGCGCGGGATTGATCGGGGTGGCCGCTGCGCCGAGGCGCCACGCGGCGAACAGGGCGACCACCAGCTCGACCCGATTGGGCAGGAGGAGTCCCACCACATCGCCACGGGAGACCCCGTACTCCTCCAGCCGGATCGCCGCGGTGCGGACGGCCGCGGCGAACTCGGCGTTCGACAGGTCCAGCCGGTCGTCGGCGAGGGCGGGGGCCGCCGGTGCCCGCGCCGCCCGGGTCTCCGGGAGGGCGGGCACCTCGGGCAGGTCGCGCACCGTCATCGATGCACCGTGACGATCGGCTCGGAGATGAGGCCGAAGGTTCGCAGCACGCCCTCGAGCTCGCGGTGGCCGAAGGCCTGGCACCCCGAGGCGAGGCCGACGCGCTTCGGGGGCTGCTGCAGCAGCGAGTACGCGGCGTAGGCCTGCAGCAGGCCCGTCTGCTTGTAGTTGCTGTTGCCGTGGATCACCACGTGCGAGCGGCCCAGCGGGCCGGAGGCGTGGACGGAGTCCAGCGACTTGTTCACGCGCGGATTCTCGCGCGGCGGCATCGAATTCATGACTTGGGCGGCGACGGCGTCGAGGGCGTCGGCGCGGTCCTCGGGCGACATGTCCTTCGTGGCCTCCAGCGCGTCGGCCACGATCACGGGCACGTTGTTCATCAGGGCCGCGTTGAAGACGCCGCCCTGCGCCTTGCAGTTCGCGACGCGCGGATCGCGCTTGAACCACACCGGGTGCGAGGTGCCGCCCCACGGCAGCGACTGCGCCAGTTCGTGCTGCCCGGGCACCGACAGGGGCACCAGGCCCTGCATCGGATCGAACGAGACGTACTGGTTCTGCTCGAGGTAGAAGGCGTCGCCGCCCGCCGCGTTGACGAGGATCGTCCGGGTGGAGGCGATGGTCGGGCTGCCGCCCCAGAAGACCGCGATGTCGAGGGTGTCGAGTCCCGGTGTCTCCAGAGCGATCTGGGCGGCGATTTCGCCCGTCGTGTACATCTGGGCGATGCCGGGAGCCAGCAGGAGGCCGGCCTCCGCGTACCGCTCGTGGAAGGTCTCGTCGAGGTGGATCAGCCAGTCCTGCTCGCCGGTGGTGTCACTGTAGTGCGCGCCCGCGTTGAGGGCGGCCTCGACGACGGCGTCGCCGAACTTGATGAAGGGCCCCACCGTGTTCAGGACCACCTTGCTGCCGCGGAACAGCTCGGTCAGGGAGTCGACGTCGTGCTTCACCTCCACGATCTCGTAGTCGGCCGTCTCGATCCCCGCGACGTGCGCGTTCATCGAGTCGGTCAGCTTGCCCTCGTCGCGGCCCGCCGCGGTGAAGGGCACGTTGTACTCGCGCAGGTACTCGCAGATGAGGCGGCCCGTGTAGCCCGAGGCCCCGTACACCACTACCGGCTTGTTGCTCATGATTCTCCTTCGTCCTGAGAGGTTTTCGTTACATGCCCATGCCGCCGTCGACGGGCAGTCCTGCCCCGTTGACGAAGCGGGAGGCGTCGGATGCGAGGAAGACGACCGCGTCCGCCATGTCCTGGACCTCGCCGAGCCGGCCGCTGGGCGTGAGGCCGACGACCGCCTCCACGGCCTCCTCCGGCGAGCCGAACAGCCCGATGTTCGCCATGTCGACCGCGAGGCCGGTACCCATCTCGGTGGGAACGAGGCCCGGGTAGATGCAGTTCACGCGCACGCCGTAGCCGAGCTTCCCGGCCTCCATGGCCGCCACCCGCGTCATCCGGTCGATGGCCGACTTGGTGGCCGAGTAGATCGCGATACCGGGGAAGGCGATGGTCGCCGCGACGGACGCGACGTTGATGATGGCCCCGCCTGCGCCCGCCGCGCCGCCGGGGCGCAGGGCCCGGAGCCCGTGCTTGAGGCCGAGGGCGGTACCGAGCACGTTCACGTCGAGCTGCCGCCGCACGTCGTCGACGGAGATCTCGGTGAGCAGGCCCGTGATCTCGACGCCGGCGTTGTTGACCACCACGTCCAGCCCGCCGAGCTGGGCCACGGTGGCGTCGATGGCGGCGGACCAGCTCTCCTCGGAGGTGACGTCGAGGTGGACGGAGCCGCTCCCGTCGCCCAGCTCCTTCGCGACGGCGACGGCGCGGTCGGCCTGCACGTCGCCCAGCATCACCCGGGCGCCGGCGGCGGCCAGCGCGCGTGCCATGCCCTCGCCGAGGCCCTGTGCCCCGCCGGTGACCAGGACCCGCCGGCCGGTCAGATCGAATGCGCTCACGACTACTCCCTTGCTCGAGGTGGATCGGACTTCGGTGCGGCCGACTCTGTGGCGACCATCACATCGCAGAATTTAGACGACTGTCAAGAAAAATGTTGGACAATCGTCAAGAGAAATTGGTGAGGGTGTCGCTCCGGTCCGCGGCACGGGGGTTATCCTGGGACGATGCCGACGAATCGTCGGCCGGCGGAGAGGAGTGCGGGGTGACCGAGGTGATCGCGCAGGCGACCGCGCCCGCCGCCGTGGGCGCCACCAAGCACGCCACGAAAGTCGCGGCCAAGCGCGACGAGCTGGCGCGCGCGGCACTCAAGACGCTCTCCGAGCTCGGCTACGCGCGCACCAGCCTGCGCGAGATCGCTGCGAACTCCGAGTACAGCCACGGCGTGCTGCACTACTACTTCGCCGACCGGCTCGAGCTGATCGCGCACTGCGTCCACCTCTACAAGGCCGAGTGCATCGCCTCCTACGACGACGTCCTCCGCGCCGACGACGACGCGCCCGGGCTGCGGACCCGGTTCGCGGAGCGGCTCGCCGCGACGATGGAGCACGACCTCCCGACCCACAAGCTCTGGTACGACCTGCGCTCGCAGGCCATGTTCGAGGCGGCGCTCACCGACGACGTCCGCGAGATCGACGGCTCTCTCGAGGCGATGATCTGGCGGGTCGTGAGCCGCTACGCCGAACTCGCGGGCGGCGCGCCGCTCCTCGATGCCGCCGGCACCTACGCCGCGCTCGACGGCCCCTTCGAGCGTGCCGTCCGCCGCCGGGTCCTCGGCGATGAGACCGCCGCCACCGTGCTCACCGCGCAGGTCTTCGCCCTGCTCGACGCCCTCGTCGTCCGACCGGCCGGCTGAACGGGGCCCGACCGCGAACCCGGCGACGGGCGCCGAACAACAGCTCCCCGGGGCGGCCGAGCACACCTGCGACCTGGAACGGCAGGTCAAGGCGCGCAGCATTTTTCGGTGTGATGTATCAACTTCGTTAGCCCGAGATCAGACCCGGCTCGGCCGCCGACTTCTGGCTACCATCGCGTTGTGATCAATCCAAGTGCGCGTTCCCGAGGTGGCGCGAGTCACTTCGCCGGACGGCTGGCCCGCGCCGCCGCCGGGTCCGGAATGCTCGCCGTCTTCGGGGCGATGACGGCGGGTGGTGCGGTGTACGCGCTCGGCGGAACGCCGGCGCAGGAGCCGGTCCCGCAGACGCCTCGTCAGCCGACGGTCGCCACCGCTCCGGGACCGTCCGCCTCCGTCGCACCGCCCACGGACCCGGCGCGGATCGCGCTCAAGGCGGCGGACGACTCCCGCACCATGTTCACCCTGCTGTCCAACGCGGTCACCACGTCGACGGCCGGGATGTCGACCGCGATGGCGGGAGTTCCGCAGGTCTTCGACAGCGTGACGACGGCCCGAGCCGGCGCCGATGAGGTGGCCGCGGGCCTCGCGGAGACCGCGACGGCGTCGGCGGCCCTGGACCAGGTGTCCGCGTCGGCGAAGTCGTGGTCCGGGACCATCGGAGAGCTGCAGAGCCTCTCCGGGATGGCGGTCTCGATCCGCACCAACGCGGTGCAGCTGCGCACGCGACTCGTGGCGCAGCCGACCCCGGATGCGGCGGCGACCGTCGCGCAGCTGGACCAGCTCATCGCAGCGACGGACGGACTGTCGGCGCTGGGCGCCGCGGACGGCCTCGCCACCTCGCTGACATCGCTGACGCAGGCGGCGTCGTCCTCGTCGACGTCGCTGGGCCGGGCGCGCATCGCCGCGCGGTCACTGCGCGACGGGCTCGCGACGATCGAGAAGGCGCGACCCCAGGCGCTGGCCGCGACGACGAACCTCTCGACCGGTCTCCGGCAGCTGGACGTCGCACTGCGGTCGATCGACGCGCAGCTCGCGCTGGTACAGACGAAGCTCCGCGAGTCGGTGGACAACGGCTCGGAGACGCCCGCGCTCGTCGCCTCCCCGGTCGATCCGGGCACGCGCTGGGCGTGGTCGCTCTGCGCGGCCGGTGCCGCCGGGGCGATCCTTTCCCTCGCGGGGTTCGGGCGGCCGCGCCCGGCGCCCGCGCCGCCGCAGACGGCGGCACCCCTCGCCGATCTCGCGCGGGCGATCAGTGAGATCCCCACTCCGAGCCACGGGTTCGCGCGGCCCGACTCCGCCCACACCGACCCCTGGCTCCCGGTGCAGTTCTCCCGCGAGAACTGAGCGGGCGCGCGCGGTCAGCGGGTTGCCGGACCGCCCGGTTCGGGATCGTCGAGGGCCGAGCCGAGCGCACCGTCGGTGAAGGTGCGGAAGGCGAAGGCCAGGGTCTCGAGCGATTGCAGGGTGCCGCTCTCGTAGCCCACCAGCAGGTACAGCGCGGTGGTGGCGTACTTCTCGGCGAGCTCACGGTCGCCGATCACCTCGGTGTAGGTCTCCGCGATCACGTCGCGCCGCTCGAGGTCCACCTCCGCCTGGTGCCGCGCCACCTCCGGATCGTGCGCCGCCCACACGCGGATCGCCGCCTCCGTGGCGTGCGGCAGCGTCAGGCCGACGTGCGTGAGCGACATCAGCCGGTCGTAGGCGTCCGGTACCTGGCGGGCGGCCTCGATCAGCCGGTCGCTCTTGGTCTGCCGCCAGTACGTGATCAGCGCCGACGTGAACTCCGGCCAGCTCGGATACGCGTGGTAGAAGCTGCCGGTCGACGATCCGGCCTGCTCGCACACCGCGGCCAGCTTCAGCGCCGCGTGCCCCCGCTCGGCCAGGACCGCCAGCCCCGCCTCGAGGAAGCGCAGCTGCACGTAGCGCGACGGGCTCGAGCGGGCGGGCGGCATGCGGCGATGGTATCCGCCGGGCGCGGGGTGCCGTGGAAAGCTGACCGCATGCGACGTTCGGTACTGGTCCCCCTGCTCGAAACGGTGCTCACGCTGCTGGGCCTGACGTGGCTCGCCGCGGTGCTGGTGTTCGGCAGTTCCGCCGTGCCCCTGCTCATCCTGTGGAACGTGGCGGCCGTCGCCTACGTGGTGGCCGGCTGGTTCCTGCTGCGCCGCCGGATCCCCGCGGGCGAGGACGATCCGGACCTGATGTCGGCGCCGCGCTGGCAGACCGCGCTGTTCGCGGCGGTGGTCAGCGGCTCCGGCCTGGTGGGCGGCCTGCTCATGATCGCCACCCGCGGCGACGAGCCGGATCCCGTGCTCCAGCCCGTCGCCGCGGCCACGGTCCTCCTCTCCTGGCTGCTCCTGCACACCGCGTTCGCCCAGATCTACGCCCGCGACTACTTCTCCGCCGGCGGCCTGCAGTTCCCGGACTGCGAGCGCCCGCAGCTCACCGAGTTCGTCTACTTCTCCATCACGATCGGCACGTCCTTCGCGGTCTCGGACGTCACCGTCACCCGGCGTTCCACGCGGCGGCTGGTGATCGTGCACAGCGTGCTCAGCTTCTTCTTCAACGCGGCCGTCGTGGCGATCGCGCTGGACTGGATCAAGAGCGGAGGCTGAGCCCGTCGCGCCCCGGCGTCAGGACGCGGCGACGGGGCTCCCGAGCCCGGACAGGCACGCCGGCAACGGCGCCCGGTGCAGTACGCCGAGGCGCTGCGTCGCGCGGGTGAGCGCCACGTAGAGCTCCGCCGCGCCGCGCTCGCCGTCGGCGAGGATCGCCTCGGGGTCCACCACCAGCACCGCGTCGAACTCGAGCCCCTTCGTCTCCGAGGGCGGGACCGCGCCCGGCGTACCGTCGGGCCCGATGACGACGGACGTTCCTTCCCGCCCCGCCTCGTCGCGGGCGAACTCGTCGATCGCCCCGGCGAGACCGTCGCCGGTCACCCGCCGCGCCCATGGCCGGACCCCGGAGGCGCGCACCGACTCCGGCGGCACGGTGCCGGGCGCGAACTCCGCCAGCACGTCCGCCGCCACCGCCATGATCTCCGACGGGGTGCGGTAGTTCACCGTGAGCGCGGTGTACGCCCACCGGCCCGCGACGTACGGATCCAGCATCTCCGCCCACGAACGGGCGCCCGCCGGGGCGCTGCGCTGCGTGAGGTCGCCGACCACCGTGAACGAGCGGGACGGGCAGCGGCGCATCAGCACCCGCCAGTCCATCGCCGAGAGCTCCTGCGCCTCGTCGACCACCACATGCCGGTACACCCAGGTGCGGTCGGCCGCAGCGCGGTCCACGAGATCACGAGTATCGCGCTCCTCGAAGCGTTCGGCCAGGTCGTCGGCGTAGAGCAGATCGGTGGCGAAGAGATGGTCCTCGTCGTCCATCGAATCCGCCCGCGACACCAGCGAATCCAGCACGCCCTCCGCGAACTCCGCCTGCTCGCGCGCGACCCGCGCCGCGGAGTCGTCCGGGACCTCGTGCGGGCCGAGCAGCTCCGCGAGCTCGTCCAGCAGCGGCACGTCCGAGACGGTCCAGGCGGCACCGTCGGACCGCAGCAGCGACGGGTCCGCGCCCGCCGCGGCCAGCCGCTCGGGCGAGCTCAGCAGGTCCGCGAGCAGCGCCTCGGGGGAGAGCACGGGCCACAGCCGGTCGACGGTGCGCCGGAACGTCCCGTCCGCCGCGAGGTCGGCGAGCATGCCGGCCCGCATCTCCTCCCACGCCCGCGTGTCCTCGCGGCGCAGCCACTGCTTCCCGATCCGGCCCAGCGCCCGCTCGGTGATCGCCCAGGTCAGCACGTCGAGGAAGACGGTGCGCGCCTGGTTGTGCGGCTGCCCGCTGTCGCGCGCCTCGTCCCGGGCCCAGCCGACCACGTCGGCCTCGATCCGCACCGTGGCGTCGCCGAGCCCGATGGAGACGGGCGTCTCCGGCAGGGTGGAGAAGTCCGCGACCGCGGCGGCGAGCACGTCCGCCATCGCGGCCGCGCCCTTGATCCGCGCGACTGCGGGCGTGTCCTCCGCGCGGGTCGTGACGCCCGGGTAGAGCGTCGCCGGGGTCGCGAACACCACGTCGGATTCGCCGAGCGAGGGCAGCACCCGCCCGATGTGCCGCAGGAAGGACGTGTTCGGGCCCACCACCAGCACGCCGTGCCGCTCGAACCGCGCCCGCTGCGTGTACAGCAGGTACGCCACCCGGTGCAGCGCCACCACCGTCTTGCCGGTGCCGGGGCCGCCCTCGATCACGGTGACGCCCGGATTGTCGGAGCGGATGATCCGGTCCTGATCGGCCTGGATGGTCGCGACGATGTCGCGCATCCCCTCGCCGCGCGGCGCGTTCACCGCGGCCAGCAGCGCCGCGTCGCCGCGGGCGTCGGCGCCCGGGCGGCCCAGCATCTCGTCGGTGAACGCGGTCAGCGCGCGGCCCTCGCTGAGGAACTGCCGCCGCCGGTGCACGCCCTCCGGGTGCGCGCCCGTCGCGGTGTAGAACGGCCGCGACGCCGGGGCCCGCCAGTCCAGCAGCAACTCCTCCTCGCCGTCCTCGTCGTCGAACAGGCCCAGCCGCCCGACGTACCTCGTCCCGACGGTGCCGCCCGGCTCCCCGTCGAGCCGGCCGAAGGCCAGCCCCTCCTCGGCGACGCTCAGCCGCCGCACCTCCCGCGCGGAGGTCATCACGTCGCCCTCCCGGTCCACCGCCCGGCCCTCGTGGTCGCGCAGGGCGTCCGTGTAGCGTCGCCGCGCCCGGTCCCGTTCGGCGTCCAGCCGTGCGTACAACCCCGCCACGTACTCGCGCTCCGATGTCAGCTCGTTCTCGTATTCAGACATGCACCCACCTCGACAGAAATCGGATCCGGCCAGCGAGTATGCGCCCTCCACGGGGCCTTGCGGCAAGGCCCGGGGTGCGTTATAAGTTAGAAGGGGAAAGACTTCGGGGTGCCGTGTGTCCGCTCCCGCTTCGCCGCACGCCTTCTCCGGCCATTCCCGGTTCGGCCCACTCTGACGCGAATCGCGCGCGAACCCTCCATCGTCTGTAGGTTCGGATCCGTGGACCTCCGAAGATTCCTCGACGGTCGTGGGGGTCAGCTCGGCTTCCTCACCTACCAACACGCCTCGCTGGTGATCCAGTGCGTGGTGCTGGGAGCGGTGATCGCGCTGGTCATCGCGGCGCTGGTGTACCGCTCGCGCGCGGGGGCCGCGTTCGCCACCGCCGTCGCCTCCGTCGGTATGACGGTGCCGTCCCTCGCCCTGCTCGCACTGCTGCTCATCGTGTTCGGGCTGGGCGTCACCCCGTCGGTGACGATGCTCGCCTTCTACGCCACGCTGCCGATCCTGACCAGCGCGATCGTCGGGCTGCAGGCGGTGCCGCCGGCGCTGGTCGAGGCCGCCCGCGGCCTGGGCATGCCCCGCTGGCGGGTGCTGGCCACCGTCGAACTGCCGAATGCGTGGCCCGTGATCCTCACCGGGATCCGGGTCAGCACCCAGCTCGTGGTCGGCGTCGCGACGGTCGTCGCCTATGTGCTCGGGCCGGGCCTCGGCTCCCTGATCTTCTCCGGCCTCGCCCGCCTCGGCGGCGCCGGTGCACTCGAATCCGCGTTGGTGGGCACCGTTCTCGTGGTGGCCGTCGCGCTCGTACTCGACGGTCTGCTGGTGCTCCTGGGCCGCTTCACCGTCTCGAAGGGACTGCGATGAGTCAAACCACGGGCGTTGCCATCGAGCTGGAGAAGGTGATCAAGCGCTACCGCGGGCAGGAGAAGCCGGCGGTCAAGGAGCTGTCCATCGTCATCGAAGCGGGCGAGACCGTCGCCATCGTCGGTCCCTCCGGCTGCGGCAAGACCACCACGCTGAAGATGATCAACCGGTTGATCGAGCCCACCTCGGGTCGGGTGCTCATCGGCGGGACGGACGTCACCAAGGCGGACGCCGACGGCCTGCGGCAGGGCATCGGCTACGTGGTCCAGGCCGGTGGCCTGTTCCCGCACTGGACCGTCGAGAAGAACATCGGCGCCGTGCCGGGCCTGCTCGGCTGGGACAAGGCCCGCACCCGCGCCCGGGTCACCGAGCTGCTGGAACTGGTCGGGCTGGACCCGGACGTCTTCCGCGGCCGGTTCCCCAAGGAGATGTCCGGCGGCCAGCAGCAGCGCGTCGGCGTCGCCCGCGCGCTCGCCGCCGATCCGCCGGTCCTGCTCATGGACGAGCCCTTCGGCGCCGTCGACCCCATCACCCGCGTGCGGCTGCAGGACCAGCTCCTCGCGATCCAGGAGGAGCTGCACAAGACCATCGTGATCGTCACGCACGACGTCGACGAGGCGATCAAGCTGGGCGACCGGGTGCTGATCCTCTCCGAGGGCGGCCAGATCGAGCAGTTCGGCACGCCCGAGGAGATCCTGACCGCGCCGGCCAACGCCTTCGTGGAGGAGTTCGTCGGCTCGGGCGCCACCCTCAAGCACCTCTCGCTCAGCTCCGTGGGCGAGATCCCCAGCGCCCCCGTCGTGCTCGCGCGCCCCGGCGACCCGTCGGAGGAGGTGGCCGCGCGGGCCAAGGAGGCGAAGCTCAGCTGGGTCGTCGTGGTCGACGAGGACGACCGGCCGCGCGCCTGGCCCTCCGTCTCCGAGGTGCTGAGCAAGCCCGTCGTCTCGACCTACGTCGACCAGCGACTGCCCGTCGCCGAGCGCACCGCGACCCTCGCGGACGCGCTCGACGTGATGCTGGCCGCCAGCCAGGGCGGCGTGCTCGTCACGCAGCGCGGCAAGGTGATCGGCGCGCTCACCATCGAACAGGTCGCGCAGCGGATCCGCGAGCGCCAGGCCATCGCGAATCCCGAACAGGCCGCCGACACCTACCGGGCGGCCCCGTCGTGACCGCCGCGGCGAACGCGTCCAAGGAGGCGCGCGTCGGGCCCACGCCGCGATTCGCGGGCGGTGTGCCGATCGACCTGATCCTCGAACCGCTGCTCGTCGTGGTCGGCTTCGTCGGCTATCTGATCTGGCACGCGAGCCAGGACTTCTCGGAGACCGAGGCGGTGCAGCTGCAGTGGTCCGAGCTCGGCGGTTCGGTGTGGGAACACATCCAGCTGACCGTGGTCTCCGCCGTGCTGGTGGTGCTCATCGCGATCCCGCTGGGGATACTGGCGACGCGCAAGCGGTTCGCGCGCATCGCGCCGGTGATCGTCGCCCTCGCCAACGTCGGCCAGGCCGCGCCCGTGCTGGGCATGGTCGTGCTGTTCGCCATGTGGTTCGGTACCGGCTTCGGCACCGCCGTCGCCGCGCTCGTCGTCTACGCGGTGCTGCCGATCCTGCAGAACACCGTGACCGGCCTGCGGCAGGTGGACGACCGTGTCATCGAGGCCGCGCGCGGCCAGGGTTTCTCGGCCTTCCAGACGTTGATCCGGGTCGAGCTGCCGCTGTCGGTTCCGGTGATCCTGCACGGTGTGCGCACTGCGCTGGTCATCCTCGTCGGCACCGCCACCCTCGGCACCTTCATCGGCGCCGGCGGACTGGGCGTGCTCATCACCACCGGCGTCACCCTGTACCTGCCGGCCCTGCTCTTCTCGGGCGCGCTGCTGGTCGCGCTGCTCGCGCTCGGCATCGACTGGCTGGCCCGGCTCGCCGAGTACCTGCTGGCGCCGCGCGGCCTGCGCGGGGTGACCGCATGACGGCGCGCGGGACCGGGCGGGTGCGCGTGCGGCGCGCACTGCTGCCCGTGGTGGCGGCACTGTCGCTCGTGCTCGCAGGCTGCGGGCTCGAGAGTTCGTCGGGCCACTTCGTGCACGCCGAGTCCTCGGACGGCCAGACCCCGCTGGCGGGCGCGAAGATCTCGGTGACGTCGAAGTCCTTCTCCGAGGGCATCCTGCTCGGCAAGATCAGCACGACGATCCTGCAGGCCGCGGGCGCCGAGATCACCGACCTCACCAACGCGCCGGGCTCGATGTCCTCCCGGCAGGCGATGACGAGCGGCGCCGCCGACGTCTCGTGGGAGTACACCGGCACCATCTGGGTCAGCTACCTCGGGCAGACGGAGACGATCAGCGACTCCACCGCGCTGTGGACCCGCGTCCGCGACGCGGAGCGGGCCAACGGGATCGAGGTCCTCACCCCGGCCCCGTTCAACAACACCTACGCCTTCGCGGTGACCCCGGCGCAGAAGGCGCAGCTGAAGCTGAACACGCTGAGCGAGTTGTTCCGGCTGCCGCCCGCGCAGCGCTCCCTCTGCGTCGACCCCGAGTTCCAGTCGCGCCCCGACGGACTGGGGCGCCTCTTGGACAAGTACGAGGTGCCGCTCGGCAGCGGCACGCCGGCGAACACTATCACGACGATGGACGCGGGCGTGATCTACTCCGCGATCTCCGGCAACACCTGCCTCGCGGGCGACGTCTACGCCACCGACGGCCGCATTCGCAAGCTCGGGCTGCAGTTGTTGGAGGACGACCGGAAGTTCTTCCTGCCCTACGACGGCGTGCCGGAGGTCCGGACGGACGCGCTGGCGAAGTACCCCGCCATCAAGGACGTGCTGGCCAAGGTGAGCCGCCTGCTGACCAACGAGACGATGCAGGAGCTCAACGGGCAGATCGACATCGAGGGCCGCGATCCCGCCGACGTGGCCGCCACCTGGCTCAAGAAGGTGGGGCTCGTCCGCTGAGGGCCCGCGGCTTTCGGTCGCGGTGAGCGGAAGGGTTCACCCCGCGGGTGCCCCGTCCGACACTGAACCGCATGACCGATACCGCACCGGACCTGCTGGCGCTCACCGCGACCGAGGCCGCGAAGGTGTGTGCCGGCGAGTACGACCGCGTGATCCCCACCGACTGGCCGGCGGGCGAGCGGTGGTCGACCCGCCTGTGGGGCGACGACGACGTGGACGTCTGGCTCATCAGCTGGGTGCCCGAGCGTTCGACGGAGCTGCACGACCACGCCGGCTCGCTGGGCGCGCTCACCGTGGTCTCGGGCGCGCTCGCGGAGCGCAGCTGGGACGGGGAAGCCCTGCGGGAGCGGCGGATCGACGCCGGCGGGCAGGCGTCCTTCGACCGCGGCTGGGTGCACGACGTGACCCGACACGCCGACGCCCACGACGCGGCGACGGGCGAGGCGGCCACGCCCACCCTCTCCGTGCACGCCTACTCCCCGCCGCTCACCGCGATGTCGTACTACGAGGTGACGCCGGTCGGCAGGCTGCGCCGCGTGCGTAGCGAGCTGACCGACGAACCCGAGGGCCCCACCGGCGGGCGCGGCGTCGACGGGCTCCTGGCGGGCGCGCGGGACCGCATCGACCGGGTCGAGGCCGCCGACCTGCGCGCCGAGCTGGACGCCGGCGCCGTCCTCGTCGACACCCGTCCCGCGGCGCAGCGCGCCGTCGAGGGCGAGGTCGACGGAGCCCTGATCATCGAGCGGAACGTGCTCGAATGGCGGCTCGATCCGACGTCCGACGCCCGGATCCCCGAGGCCACGGGCTGGGATGTGCGGTGGATCGTGCTGTGCTCCGAGGGCTACGCCAGCTCCCTGGCCGCCGCCGCCCTGCGCGACATCGGGCTGCACCGCGCCACGGACCTCGCGGGTGGGTACAAGGCGCTCACGGCGGTGCCCTCCGCCGGTTAGGGGTCCCGCGGAACCGACCACCGCACGACGGTGCCGGGCCGCTCCGCCGTCGCGTCCGCCGGCAGCAGGTCGACGGTGCCGCCCCGCAGCTCCGCGCGGGTGGCGAGGTTCCGCAGCCCGCTGCGTCGGCCACCGTCGGGGATGCCCGTCCCGTCGTCGGCGACCTCCACGGTGACCGCTTCGCCGCTCGCGATCACCGTGACCGCGACGCGGGTGCCGCCCGAGTGGCGGATCGCGTTGGAGACGCTCTCCGTCACCACGGCCTCGAGATCACGGGCGAGGCCGTCGTCGGCCACGGCGCTCTCCACCGGGCCGGAGAAGCCGACGTCGACGGCCGTCTCGCCGCCGTGCGCGACGGCCCGCACCGCGCGCACGAGCCGGCTCCGGAGCCCGCTCCCGTCGGTCGAGAGCTCGAAGATCGTCGAGCGGATGTCGGCGATCGTGCGGTCGAGCTCACCGATGGCGGCGTCGAGCCGCTCGCGGACGGGCTCGTCCGCCGCGGCGGAGCGCGCCACCTGCAGCCCGAGGCCGGCGGCGAAGATCCGCTGGATCACGTGGTCGTGCAGGTCGCGCCCGATCCGCTCGCGCTCCTCGATGACCTGCAGCTCGCCGAGACGCTGCTGCTGGCGCAGCGTCTCCGCGTGCATCTGGGCGTTGTCGATGGCGACCGCCGTGGCGGCGGCGAAGATCTCGATCGCCTTCGCGTCGCCGGCCGTGAAGGCGACACCGTCGGCCTTCTCCGCCAGGTAGATGCACCCGAACAGGTTCCCGCCGACGATGATCGGCGCGCCCAGGAAGCTGTGCATCGGGGGGTGGTTCGGCGGGAAGCCGACCGAGGACGGGTGCTCGGAGAGCTCCGCGATCCGGACCGGCTGCTGCACCTCGAGGAGGTACCCCAGCAGGCCGCGGCCGCACGGGGGATCACCGATCAGCGCCGCCGTCTCCGCGTCCACGCCGACGTAGATGAACTCCTCCAGCGAGCCGTCGTCACTGCTCACGCCCACCGCCCCGTACCGCGCGTCCACCAGTGCCATCGCGGAGGTGACGATGCGGCGCACCGTCGCGGGCAGGTCCAGTCCCTGGGCCACGACCATCACGGCGCTGAGGATGTCCTGCAGGTCGGCGTCCGGCCCGTGCTCCGCCGTCACCGGACCGCGCCCCGCAGATGGAGGAGCAGCGTCGGGACGAACGTCCCTGGCGCGGAGCCCATCCGGGCGCCACGCTGGGCGGCGTGAACGGAATCGACATCGACCCGCTGGACCGGTCCGACGTGCGCGCCCTCGTCGTGGACCTCGCCGAGGCCGCCTACACCGGCCGCCTCGCCCGCTGGAACGAGGTGCGCACGACCGCGGCCCTCGACGACCTGGA
This sequence comes from Tsukamurella sp. DT100, assembly GCF_049844855.1. Lineage (NCBI taxonomy): Bacteria > Bacillati > Actinomycetota > Actinomycetes > Mycobacteriales > Tsukamurellaceae > Tsukamurella > Tsukamurella sp. DT100. The sequence goes on along the minus strand of NZ_JBNCLV010000006.1, from coordinate 288,700 downwards.
TTGGGAGTACCTGGTGTGCCGGCTCCTGGGCCGGCTGCTCGCGGAGCGCGCGGTGCAGCGCGGCACCCCCGCGGTCGACGCGTGGCGCCAGGCCCGCGCGGCGCTGGCCTGAGCCGGTCATCGGCGGGCCCCGCCCGCGTCGCGCCATTGCGCCGCGCGCAGGGCCGCCTGCACCCGGTTCTCCACGCCGAGCTTCGCCAGGATGCCGGTCACGTGATTGCGGACGGTCTTCTCCGCCAGGAACATCCGCTCCGCGATCTGCTTGTTCGTCAGACCCTCGGCGAGCAGCTCGAGGACGGCTTCCTCCTGCCCGGTCAGGCCCGTCGGTGCCGGCGGGGCCTCCTGGCCCCGGCGGATGCGCTGCAGCACCCGGGCGGTGCTCGCGGAGTCCAGCAGCGAACCGCCGGCCGCGACGGTGCGGATCGCCGACACCAGCTCGGTCCCGCGGATCTGCTTGAGCACGTAGCCCTGCGCGCCCGCGGTGATCGCGTCGAGCAGGGCCTCGTCGTCGGAGTACGAGGTGAGCACGAGGCAGGGCAGGTCGGGCAGCTGGTCGCGGAGCGTGCGGACGAGGTCGATGCCCGAGCCGTCGGGCAGGCGCACGTCGACCACCGCGACGTCCGGGCGCACGGCGGGGATGCGGGCGAGGGCCTCGCGGACCGTCGACGCCTCGCCCACCACGGTGTGGCTGCCGTCGGAGGCGAGGAGGTCGGCCAGGCCGCGCCGGACGATCTCGTGGTCGTCGACGAGGAATACCGAGGACATGCCCTCAGCGTAGGCCCGTACGGGGCGTGGGCCCTCCTCGGCGGACCGTCGCCGGGCGAGGACGGGACATACGTCCCGGGCGCACCGGTACGCACGTCCCCACCAGTGGTGACGCACCGCCGGGCCGGGATGCGGGACGCCGTCGGGGACCATCGCCCCTGCCCGTGCCGGCCGCGGCGGGCCAGGCTGGGAATCATGAGTGATCTGACCGACCTGGAACTGCTGTACGAGCTCTCGGAGACGGCCGAGCGGGAGGTCGACCGGCACCTCCGGCAGGCGGTCGACTGGCACCCGCACGACTACGTGCCGTGGAGCCGCGGCCGCGACTTCGCCGCGCTCGGCGGCGAGGACTTCCGGGAGAGCGACTCCGCGCTGTCGCCCGTCGCCCGGGCGTCGCTGGTGATGAACCTGCTCACCGAGGACAACCTCCCGAGCTACCACCGCGAGATCGCCGAGAACTTCACCCTCGACGGTGCCTGGGGCTACTGGGTGCACCGCTGGACGGCGGAGGAGGCGCGGCACTCGATCGTGCTGCGCGACTACCTCACCGTGACCCGCGGGGTCGATCCCGTCGAACTCGAGGGCCTGCGGATGACGCAGATGCAGCACGGCTTCGCGCCGGGGATGAACTCGATGCTGCTGTCGGTGAGCTACGTGACCTTCCAGGAGCTCGCGACGCGGATCAGCCATCGCAACACCGCCGCGGTCTGCGACGATCCCGTCGCCGACCGGATGCTCGCCCGGGTCGCCGCCGACGAGAACCTGCACATGCTCTTCTACCGCAACATCCTCGGCGCCGCGATCGAGGTCGCGCCGGCGCAGGCCCTCGCCGCGATCCACGCCGTGCTCACCAACTTCCAGATGCCCGGCGCCGCGCTCCCGCACTTCCGGCGCGACGCTGTGCTCATGGCGAAGAGCGGCATCTACGACCTGCGCCAGCACCGCGACGCCGTGGTCGTGCCGGTGCTGCGCCATTGGCGGCTCCTCGAGCGCACCGACCTCACCGGCGAGGCCGCGCGGCTGCGCGACCTGATCGGCGACTTCGTCGAGGAGCTGGACGTCCGGGCACGGAAGTTCGAGGCCGCGCGCGACCGCGCACTCGAGCGGGACGCCCGCCGCCGGGAGCGTGTCGCGGGGTGACCGGATTCGGCTAGATTCGACGGCATGCAGGTACAGCTCCGTCACAACCCGTCGTTCTCCATGGCCCGCTGCCAGCTGGCGCCCAACGAGCCGATGACCGTGGAGTCGGGCGCGATGGTGGCGCACTCCGCCGGGATGAACCTCCAGTCGCAGGCGCAGGGCGGCATCATGCAGGGCCTCAAGCGCAGCCTGCTCTCCGGCGAGTCGTTCTTCGTCTCCACCTTCACCGCGCCGCCGCAGGGCGGCTGGGTCGACATCGCGGGCACGCTGCCCGGCGACATCGCCGTGCTGCAGATCCAGCCGGACCGGCCCTACTACGTGACCCGCGGCGGGTGGCTCGCGAGCTCCCACGGCGTGCAGACCACCACCCAGTTCGGTGGTGCGAAGACCTTCTTCGGCGGCGAGGGCGCGTTCGGCCTGCAGGCCGCGGGCCAGGGCGAGGTGCTCGTCGCCTGCTACGGCGCCATCGACGTGATCGACCTGCGGCCGGGCGAGCAGGTGGTCATCGACACCGGGCACGTCGTGGCCTACGACCTCAACATGCAGTTCACCATGCGGCGCGCCGTGCAGGGGAAGTGGATCCAGTCGATGAAGTCCGGCGAGGGCATGGTCTTCGAGTTCACCGGCCCGGGGCGGGTGCTGCTGCAGACCCGGAATCCGCGCGGCCTCGAGGGCTGGGTGCGGTCGGTCGTCCCGTCCGGTTAGACGTCGGAAGGTTTCTCCGGCGTACGAACGCCCAGGTCGGGCAGTGTAGTTCGCCGCGTCAGGGCCTGTGGGACTTCACCGGAGATTTGACCGGTGCCATGTCCACTGTGATCTAGTGGGATCATGGCTACTGTAACTAATAAGACAGGAGACCATCGCCGGACGACCGACTGGGTCGTTTTCGGTGTGACGGCCGCCGCGGTTCTGGCGTTCGTCCTCTGGGGTTTCCTGGATTCGGACGGGTTGAAGAAGACGACCTCCGATGTCCTCAATTGGATCATCACCGATTTGGGTTGGCTGTTCCTGATCTCAGCCAGCTTCTTCGTCCTTTTCGCAGCTTTCCTCGCCTTCTCCCGATTCGGTCGCATCCCGCTGGGACGCGACGGTGAGAAGCCCGAGTTCAAGACCGTCTCGTGGATCGCGATGATGTTCAGCGCGGGCATGGGCATCGGCCTGATGTTCTTCGGCGCCGCCGAGCCGATCTACCACTTCGTCGGCGCGCCTCCCGGAATGAACGGCCACGACGTGGCCGTCGCGATGGCGACCACCATGTTCCACTGGGGCTTCCACCCGTGGGCGATCTACGCCGTGGTCGGCCTCGCGATCGCGTACAGCACCTACCGGTGCGGTCGCAGCCAGCTGATCAGCTCGGTCTTCGCGCCGATCTTCAATCGCACCGGCGGGCACGGCGTCGGCGGCCGGATCATCGACATCCTGGCCATCTTCGCCACGCTGTTCGGCACCACCGCCTCGCTCGGCCTCGGCGCCGCGCAGGTCGGCGCCGGCCTGGAGCGGCTCGGCTGGGCCGAGGACGGTTCCAGCAAGCTGCTGCTCGTGGCCATCATCGCCATCCTGACGCTGGCCTTCGTGGCCTCGGCGGTCTCGGGCGTCGCCAAGGGAATCCAGTGGCTCTCGAACACCAACATGGTGCTCGCGCTGGTGCTGGCGGTCTTCGTCTTCGTGGTCGGCCCCACCGTGTTCATCCTGAACCTGCTGCCCACGTCGATGGGCGCGTACGCGGCCGACTTCATGGACATGTCGGCCCGGTCCGCCGCCAACGAGCCTGAGGCCGGCAAGTGGCTGGCCTCGTGGACCATCTTCTACTGGGCCTGGTGGGTCAGCTGGACGCCGTTCGTGGGCCTGTTCCTCGCGAAGATCTCGCGCGGCCGCACCATTCGCGAGTTCGTGATCGGCGTCATGGCCGTGCCCACCCTGGTCTCGTTGGTCTGGTTCGCCGTCTTCGGCGGCACCGCGATCAACCAGGAGCAGGCGGGCCTCGGCATCAGCAAGGCGGAGAACGAGGAGGTCATGCTCTTCGACGTCCTCGGCAACCTGCCGTGGCCGACCATCACCGCCTTCCTGGTGGTGCTCCTCGTCGGGATCTTCTTCGTCTCCGGGGCCGACTCCGCGTCCATCGTGATGGGCACGCTGTCGCAGCGCGGGGCCGAGGAACCGAACCGGATGATCACGATCTTCTGGGGCGTGCTCACCGGTACCGTTGCGGCGCTACTGCTCTGGGTGAGCGGCGACGATGCGCTGACCGGCATCAAACAGATGGCGATCATCGCGGCGGCGCCCTTCCTCGTGGTGATGGTCGGGATGTGCGTGGGCCTGATGATGGACCTCTGGCACGATCCGCTGATCGTGGCGGAGCGGGCGCACCGCGACGAGCTCGGCGAGCGGATGCGCTGGCACGCCAACACGCTCGCGGTGACCGACGACAGCACCGACGTGCTGCCCTCGGACGACCTGCCCGTGTACTCCGACGGCGAGGTCCCGGAGGACCTCTACCACCCGCCGCACACCGGCGAGCTGGTCACCGTCGAGGTCTACGACGCCGATCACTCCGGGCCGATCGAAATCGATCCGAAGGACGACGCCTCCCGGTAGACAGGGAGGCATGACCTCCTCCGTCACCGCCGAGACCCGTTCCGGCCGCGTCCGCGGCACCGTCGAGCAGGGTGTGGCCCGCTTCCTGGGCCTGCCCTACGCAGCCCCGCTCGACGGTGCCGGCTGGCTCCTGCCCGCCGCGCCGCCCGCGCCGTGGGAGGGCGAGCGCGACGCCTCCGCCTTCGGCCCGACGGTGCCCAAGCCCGGCTACCAGGGCCCCGTCGCCGAGATCCTCACGGCCGAGCCGGACTTCCCCGGCGCCGAATGCCTCAACCTCAACGTCTGGGCGCCCGAGGGCGCCGACGGGCTGCCGGTCTTCGTCTGGATCCACGGCGGCGCCTTCCGCAACGGCAGCGGCCGCAGCGGCTACTACGACGGCGCCGCCTTCGCCCGCGACGGCGTCGTGTGCGTGACCATCAACTACCGGCTGGGCGCGCTCGGCTTCCTCGACACCGGCGACGAGCACACCAATCTCGGCCTGCGCGATCAGATCATGGCGCTGGAATGGGTGCGCGACAACATCGCCGGCTTCGGCGGCGACCCGGCGCGGGTCACCGTCGCGGGCGAGTCCGCCGGCGGGATGAGCGTCGGCTCGCTGCTCGGATCGCCCCTCGCACAGGGCCTGTTCGCCCAGGCCGTGCTGCAGAGCGGCGCGGGCCACCACGCGATCACCCGGGAGACCGCGCAGAAGGTTACCCGCGCCCTCGCCGAGCGACTCGGCGTGGAACCCAGCCGTGAGGGCTTCGCGACGGTCGAACCCGCCGCCCTCGTCGACGCCACGACGGCCCTCGACGCCGAGATCCAGGCGAACCCGGACCCCGCCGCGTGGGGCGAGCTCTCGCGGAACGTGATGATCTTCGAGCCGGTGATCGACGGGGACGTGCTGCCGCAGCTGCCGATCGACGCGATCCGCGCCGGCTCCGGCGCCGGCGTGCGGGTCCTGGTGGGCGCCAACGCCGACGAGGCCCGCTTCTTCATCGTTCCCGGCGGGCTGATCGACCTACTGCCCGACGCGGCGCTCGCCCCCACCGCCGCGAAGTACGGCCTGCCCGACCCGGCGGCCGCGGTCGCCGCGTACCGGGCGGCCGAGCCCGCCGCGTCGCCCGGGGACCTGTTCTGCCGCATCATGGCCGACTGGTTCTTCGGCATCCCCGCGGTGCGGATCGCCGAGGCCCGCGCGGACGCGCCGGCGGAGACCTTCTTCTACCGCTTCGACGAGCCGTCCACCGCGCTCGGCGGCCGCCTCGGCGCCTGCCACGCCGTCGAGCTCGCCTTCACCTTCGACAACCTCCACGCCGACGGGGTCACCAACCTGACCGGGCCGGACCCCTCACAGGCCGTCGCCGACGAGACCCACGGCGCCTGGGTGCGTTTCACCCGCGGCGAGGACCCGGGCTGGGCGCCCTACCTCCCCGCCCGCACCGTGCGGGTGTTCGGCGGGGAGGGCGGCACCGTCGTCGATCCCGCACCGGAACTCCGCGCCCTCTGGGACGGAGTGCGCTAGCGCGGACCGGCCGGTGCGCCGGCGCCGATCAGTACGGCGCGGAGCGCATCGGCCCCGGGGTGTACCAGCCCGTGCGGGTCGTGGTGCCGAGCTCCAGCTGCGCCGGTTCGGCCGCGGTCCACGGGGTGAACTTCGTCAGCGTGCCCCAGTCCATGGCCCACTTCCCCTTGAGGTAGGTGGGCACGATCTGCTCGTGGTACAGCGCGTCGCTCACGCCGAGCGGGCCGCCCGTCTTCCAGCCCTGCCACGTGTTCGAGGTGAGAACGGTCGCCATGTAATCCGGCGAGATCCGGTACTCGGGCCGCTCGAACAGGCCGTTGACCGCCCGTACCTGGTGCTGGCACGGGAAGGCGAAGGCCACCATGAAGTCCAACGCCACGACGGTGTCGCGGCCCAGGAACTCCTGCAGCGTCTTCATCGGCGTCATCCGCGGCGGCGTCACCACGATCGGATCGGCCGAGGGCACCTTGTCGTCGATGACCACGCGCACCGTGTTCGTACCGCGGGGCAGGTCGGCCGTCGGGAAGCGGAGGTTGCGCCAGTTGTTGTTGGTCCACGCGTCGAGCGGTGCCAGGCGGCCCAGCGGCTGCACCGCACCGTTCGCGGACCGGTTCCCGGCCTCGAGGAACAGCGTCCGGCCGTCGCGCTTCACGCCGTTCAGGCCGGTCGCCGCCACGGGGCCGCCGACGGAGAGGGTCACCAGAGGGGTCGACTCGTCGACCGCGCCGAGCGTGTACCAGTCGGTGGTCAGGTTGGCCAGGCCGGTCGCGCCGGAGGATCCGAGCACCGGCGTGGTCGCCGGGTTCAGGCCGAAGGGCAGCGGCACCCCGTCGGTCTTCGGGTCGGGATTGCGCTTGCCGCCCACCGTCTCCGGCACGTCGGAGTTGGTCACGTCGGTGTTGTGGCCCGGGTTCGACTTCACGGGCGAGAGCCAGCCGGGGATACCCGTGGGGGAGAAGCCCGTCGACTTGCCGGCCAGAGCCTGCGCCGCGCTCGGCACGGAACCGTCGGGCCGCGGGGCGGGCTTGAGCTGCCCCGCGTTGGGGTCGGTCTCCATCAGCACGTAGTCCGCCATCGAGCACGTATCGCCCTGCAGCGCCCGGACGTTCGACGCGGTCCAGGAGAAGCTGCCGCGCTGCGCGTAGGCGCCCTTCGCCATCGTGCCCACGTCGAAGAGCACCATCAGCATGGTGAGGATCGCCAGCGTCGGGAGGGTACGACCGTGGGTCTTCGTGGGCTCCGGCGCGTAGTCGCGACGGTAGTGCAGCCACAGGCCGTAGAGGGCCGTGAGCACCGAGGCGAAGAACAGCATCCAGGAGATCTCGAGCCCGAAGAGCTGCGGCGGCATGGTGTTCCAGGGGATGCCGTAGGTGCCCACCCAGTAGTAGCCGACGCGCGCCGCGAAGGAGATCGCGGCGATGAACAGCGCGGCGGCGGCGAAGAAGACGCGGTTGCGCTTCGAGCGCATCATCGGCGCCATCGTCAGCGTCGCCGCGACCGCGGCGATGCCCGCGGCGTAGCCGGCGAACAGGCCCAGGTGATGCGTCCACTTGGTCGGGGTGAACGCCAGCAGCACCACGGTGGCGAAGAAGACCGCCATGAGCCGCCACACGGGGCCCGCGGAGATGCCCGCCGGACGCTTGCGGCGCAGCATGAAGGTCAGCACCGTGAGCAGGCAGAGGAAGGCGGTGAGCACGCCGATGCGGCGCACGGCGGAGCCGTCCTCCGTCTCGAGCATCAGGTAGTAGTAGCGGACGCCCTCCTCGTACCAGTCCAGCGTCGGCCCGGTGACGCCCTTGACGGTGATGGCCTCCCGGAGGGCCGCCGCGGTCGGCGTGAAGAAGGCGTAGAACAGGTACGCCATGCCCGAGGCGAGGATCGGCGCGATCATCGGGAGCAGCCCGTCGCGCTTCCGGCGCTTGACGATGCGCGTGATGATCTGGCGCGACGCGGCGAGCAGGGCGGCCACGGCGATGAGGCCGCCGGGCGCGGCGCCCACGCAGAGCGCGGCGCACGGGACGGCGATCGCGACGGGCAGCATGCGACCGGTCGCGATGGCGCGCTCCACCGAGACCCAGGTCAGCAGGGAGAAGAAGACCACCGCAGGCTCGGGACGCAGGCCGTTGTTGAGCGGCAGCCAGATCAGCAGGAATCCGCCCGCGCCGGCCCACAGGGCGGCGGGGTTGTTGCGCACCGCGCGGCCGAGCCGCGGGATCATCTCGCGCGAGATGATCAGCCAGGTCAGGAGTCCGAAGATCAGCCCGGGCACGCGCATCGCGGGCGCCGCCGTCGTGAAGTGCGAGATCGCGGTGAACAGGTAGTCGTTCCAGCCGACCGGGTTCTCCGGCACGCCGAAGCTGCGGAAGTAGTTGATCATGTAGCCGCTGAACTTGGTCTGCGTGGCCATCGTGATCTGGTAGCCGTCGTCGGACGTGTTCGGGCCGATCAGCCACCAGATCCCGAGCACGCCGATCACGGTGAAGTCGACGGGCCGGGGGCGCAGCCAGCCCTGCGGCATGAACCGGATGTGGCCGCGGCCGTCGCGCATGTCCACGAAGCCCAGCGCGACGAGCGCGAGGATGGTGGCGGCGATGCCGACGATGATCGCGATCAGCTTGATCGTCGAGGGCGAGGTGTTGAAGCGGGTGTCCACCTGCGTCGCCACGTCGATGCCGGCGACGGGCGTCGACGGCGGGAGGTCGGTGTAGAAGCCGGCGATCTGCGGACGCAGGTTCGGGTCGGCGACGGTGTTCGACAGCTGGTTGGAGGTCTGCGCGCCCTCCGGCATCCCGGTGAACTCGGCCGTCGTCGCCTCGGGGGTCGAGACGAAGCGGATCGCGCAGCCCGCGCCGGCGCGCGCCACGTCGGCGCGGCTCGCCGTCGCCAGCGCGACGTCGCGGTCGGCGATGATGACGTTCTTGGCGTCCGCGCGGATCACCAGGCCCTGCAGGCCCGGGCGCGGGCCGTCCTCCGGGAGCGTCCGCAGCAGCGTGCCGCCGGCCGCGGGGAGTTCGTCGACCACCGAGCACGGCAGCGTGACGTCGAGCCGCACCGGCGTGTACGAGACCAGCGGAGCCTCGACGTTCGCGACCTTGCCGTTCTGCGGCCAGTGCAGTGCGGTGGTGGTCTCCTTGACGGGCAGGAAGGGGGTGAGGATCGCCAGGACGAAGCCCAGCAGGCCCGCGACGGCGGCGACGATCCGCCACTTCCCGTAGCGCTGCTCCGGCGGCACCGTCGCGGGTGCGGTCGAGTTATCGCTGCTCATCATCGATTCCTAGCTCTTCACCGTCTGGTTGGTCAGCGCGCGGATGGGGCCCTGGCGCCACCATCCCGACCGCGTCTGGACACCGACCGTCAGGTCCGCCGCGGGGGCGTCGTCGGCGAGGGGCGCGTACTGCTGAAGTTCGCCCCAGTCCCGGGTGAGGTCACCCGTCATGTACGTCGGCAGCGTCGTGGTCCGCAGCAGCGTGTCGGGCACCGTCAGGAGGCCGCCGGCCTCCCGCGCCTGCCAGGTCCCCGACGTCGAGAGCGCGTCCTTGCGGGTGGGCAGGATCCGCCACTTCGGGACCTCGTAGGTGCCGTTGCGGATGGCCAGCGGGCGCTGGCACGGGAACTGCTGGCCCACGAGCAGGTCGAGCAGGACCGGGTCCTTCTCGCCCACCACGTCCTGGAGGGTCCGCAGGCGCGGCACGCGCGGCGGCGTCACCGCCACCCACTGCTGTGCGCCCAGGTTCGGGTCGCGCACGTGGATGCGGACCACGTTCGCGGCCGGCGGGATGGCCTCCATCGGGACCCGCAGGTTGCGCCAGGGCTTGTTGGGGCCCGGGTCGATCGGGTCGATGACGCCGCGGGCGCCGATCGAGCCGTCGGCGCGGCGCTCGGCCCACTCCAGGGTCACGGGCTGGCCGTACTCCTTCTTGCCGGTCGGGCCGACGGAGGAGATGGCGCCGGAGGCGGCGAAGGCCACGAGCGGTCGGTCGGCCGACCGCGCGGGCAGGCCGTACCAGTCGCTGAAGAGCTCCGCGGGCACCGTGTTCTGGCCGTACGAGCCGACGACCGGCGTGCGCGCCGGGTCGAGCCCGAAGGGCAGGGCGGCGGTGCTGCCGTTGACGGTGCGCGGCCCGGTGCCGCCTCCGGTGCCCGCCGTCGCCGCGGTCGACGTGAACGGCGACGTGATCGGCGACGCCATGTTGATCTGGCCGGGCGCCGAGCTGATCGCCAGGGGCTTGAGCTCGTTCGGGATCCCGTCGGGCGTGAAGCCGGTCGATCCCGCCCCGACCAGCGCCTGCGCGGCTGGACGGCCCTCGGCGGAGGTGAGCATGTCGGCGTTCGGGTCGGTCTCCACGAGCACCGAGCGCGCCATTCCGCAGCTCTTGCCGCGCAGCGCGTCCAGGTTGCCCTTGGCCACGGTGTACGTGGCCGGGTTCGAGACATAGGCCTTCGCGAAGATCGCGCCCTCGCCGAGCACCAGCATGCCCAGGACCGCCACCAGCGGCAGCGAGGCCAGCTGCAGCCGGCGCCGGCTGCGCAGCGCCTGGTCGCGGTCGGCCCGGGTGTGCGTGGCGAGCTCCGCGTCGTCGAGCGCGGATTCGTCGACGGTGCCGTCCTCGACCAGGCCGCCCTCGCCGCGGCCGCGGAAGTCGATCCGGAAGTGCTGCCACGCGGCGAGCGCGCCCGCCAGGCCGGCCAGGATCAGGAAGGCCTTGCTGAAGGTGATGCCGGCGACCTCGGGCTGCCGGTCGAACCACGGCACGCCCCACAGGTACGGCCACGACCACAGGTTGAAGCCCGCGAAGGCGGCGGCCAGTGCGAAGAGCATCCCGCACAGGAAGAAGGTGAAGTTCCGGACGGAGGTGCGGGCGGCCTCGACCACCGCCACCGTCGTCACCGCGGCCAGCGCGGCGGCGAGCCCGGCATACACCCCGAAGTGCACGGTCCACTTGGTGGGCGTGAGCGAGAGGAGGGCCGCCGCGATGAAGACGGCGCCGACCAGGCGCCACACCGGGCCCGGCGCGATCCGCGGGATCCGGCGGCCGCGGAGCATGACGAACAGCGCCACGAACAGGCACATGACGAACAGGTAGACCGGCACGCGGCGGACCAGCGAGCCGTCGGTCGTCTCGACCGTGAGGAAGAAGAAGCGCAGGTACTCCTGCGTCCACGGCGCGGCCGGGCCCACCTCGAGCCGGATCCGGATGGCCTCGGCCACCGAGGCCAGCGACTGGTCGCGGAAGGCGATCGGGATCACCACGGCCGCGGCGGCGAGCACCGGCAGGACCAGCGCGGCCAGGCCGGCCTCGCGCCGTCGCGCGACGAGCACGCGGAGCACCGCGGCCGACGAGGCCAGCAGCAGGGCCGCCGCGACGACGCCCTGCGGGGCGAGGCCCAGCGTCAGGCCCGCCGCCATCGCGGCGACCGCCGCGGGCAGCGCGCGGTGGGTCGCGACGGACCGCTCGACGGCGGCCCAGGTGACGATGGTGCCGAGCACGATGATCGGCTCGGAGCGCAGGCCCGAGGCCAGCGGGAACCAGAAGGCCAGGAGCATCGCGCCCGCGGTCCACACGGCCAGCGGGTAGCGGCGCACGCCCGGGCCGAGGCGCGGCAGTAGCACGCGGCTGAGCAGCAGCCACGTGAGTGCGCCCGCGGCCAGCATCGGCAGCCGCATCCAGATCGCGTTCGCGCTGATCGAGCCCCAGTGCGAGAGGAAGGTGTAGTACCAGTCGAAGGGCGCCTCGGGGGCGCCGAAGAATCGGTAGTAGTTGGCCGTGTAGCCGGCCTCGGGCGCGACCTTGCCCATCGACAGGATGTAGCCGTCGTCGGAGCTGCCCGCGCCGAGCACGGTCCACAGGGCGAGGCCGCCGAGCACGGCCACGTCGACGAGGCGGGGGCGCAGGATCTGCCCGACGGTGCGGTGCGGCGCGCGACGGTGGTGGCCGAAGTTCCGGTCCAGCAGCCACAGCGCGATCAGCGAGGCGAGCACGCTGAGCAGGCCGATGCCGATCGCCGCGGCCTTGAGGGGCGACGGCGACAGCTCGAAGCGGGTGTCGAGGTCCGCGTGCAGGCGCAGGCCCGGGCCCGCGGCGGCGACGTCGGCGGCCTTCAGGGAGGTGAAGACGCCGCCCATGACGGGGCGGTTCTCCGTGGGGATGGACCCCGCCACGTCGATGCCCTCGAAGCGCGCGCCCACCTCGGCGGCGTTGGACCACAGGCGCAGCTGCGAGCAGCCGCGCAGCCGGTCGACGGGCGCCGCGGCGATGACGGTGTTGCGGGAGGAGACGGTGACCGCCTGGCCCGGCCCGGGCGCCCCGACGGTGACGTTCAGGCCCAACTCGCGGGCGGCGCCCGAGCCCACGGGCAGCGTCGAGAGGACGGTGCCCCCGGAGCCGGCGGCGCGGGCGATCGCCGAGCACGGCACCGTCGCCGTGAGGTCGGCGGGCGACTGCGTGACGAGGGAGGCCGTGACCTCCGCGCTCTCGGCCCCGGGTCGCAGCTGCGGCCAGTCGAGCGAGGCGGTGGCCTGCTGGACGGGCAGCAGCGGGGTCAGCAGGCAGAGCAGCAGGCCGACCGCACCGGCGACGACCGCGGCGAGGCGGGCGACACCGGCGGCTCGCGGCGGCGCCGCGGCGGCGGCTCGACGCTGGGGGCCGGGCTCCGACTCGGAGCGGGACGTAGGCACGGACACGGGTGCTCATGGTATGCGAGTCAGCTGCGAGAACCGATTCGCCGTCCGGGGAAGACGGGATCGCTTAAGGGATTCTCAGTCCGTGCGATGCCGCAGGTCAGGAAAGTCCGTCAGGAATCGGTCCGGTCCTTGCGGATCGGCGCCTCGACGTGCGTGCCCCAGACGGTGCGGGTCCCGAGTGTGAGATCCGCCGCACGCGCCTGGGAGTACGGAACGAGCCGCATCACGTCGCCGAAGTCCTGGCCCAGGTCGCCCTGGAGGTAGCCGGGGATCTTCTCCTGCTGGAGCAGCATCTGTGACCAGCCGAGCGGGCCGCCGCCGAGGGTGCCCTCCCACTCCGTGGTGACGGGCGACAGGTTCTGATCGGGGGTGATCCGCCACTGCGGCACCTCCGCGACGCCGTTGGCGTGGCTGAACGGCCGCTGGCACGGGAAGGCCAGGCCGGACGTCCAGTCGAGCAGCACCGGCTCGGTGGAGCCGATCAGTTCCTGCGCCGTGACCAGCTTCGACACCCGCGGCGGGGTCACGGCGAGCCAGTGGTCGATCGCCAGGTCGTCGTCGAGCGCGACGACTCGGATCGCGGTGGCGTCCGCGGGCAGGTCGGTGCGGGGCAGGCGCAGGTTCCGCCACGCCGGCTTCGGCCCGATGTCGATGAAGGACTTCTTGCCCGCGACCTTCGGCTGCGCGCCGGCGGCCGGCGGATCGGTGGAGTACTCGACGTAGAGCTCGTCGTCGGTGAACTTCCCGGCGGCGGAGAGCGTGATGAGCGAGCGGTCCGCGGCGTTCGCCGGCAGCGGGTACCACTTCGAGACCACCTGGGCCTTGACCTGGCCCTCCTGCGAGTAGGAGCCGAGCACCGGGGTGCGCGCGGGATCCAGGCCGTAGGGCAGACGCATGTGCGAGCCGTTGATCCCGGCCGTCGACGTGCGGCCCGACGTGGTGTCCTGCGGCAGCCGCGCCATCGCGTCGAGCGAGGTGCTCGAATCGTCGGTGTTGGAGCTGGTGGTGGCGTTGATGATGGTCGGCACCCCGTCGGGCGAGACGCCGGTGGTGCCCGGCCCGGCGAGGCCGTCGCGGATGTTCCCGTCGAGCGGCAGCAGCAGGCCCGACGTGGGATCCGGCTCGGTGAGCACGTAATCGGCCAGGTTGCAGCCGTCGCCGCCGAACGCCCGGAGGTTCGCCTTGCCGTTGGAGAACGAGGAGAACTGGGTGATGCCGGTCGTCGCGAGCATCGAGCCGACGCACAACACGACCACCGTCCAGGCGGCCCACGTGATCGACGACTGGCGACTGAAGAAGTCGACGACCCGCTTCGCCCGCGGCGGCACCGGGGCCGGATCGGGCTCGTGGAAGTGCAGCCACCCGGCGACCAGCAGCGCGACGCCCGCCCCGGCGAAGAAGACCGTGCCGAGGGCGAGCACCGTCGACTCGCCCCAGGGCACGCCGTAGTTGCTGGCGTACCACCAGCCGTTCGGGCCGCTGAAGGACAGGCCGAGCACCAGGAGGACCACGGAGGCGCTCAGCGCGCGATTGCGGGCGCTGCGCAGGGCCGCGGGGGCCAGCGCGATCGCCGTGAGCGCGGCCAGCGCGCCCGCCAGGCCCGCGAAGGCGCCGAACTGGTGCGTCCACTTGGTGGGGGTGAACATGAGCAGCAGCAGGCCGCCCAGCGTGACGGCCACGAGGCGCCGGCTCGGCCCGAGGCTCGCGCCGGGGATCCGGCCCTTGCGCAGCAGCACCGCGCCCGTGAGCAGCAGGCAGGCGATGGTGACGATGACCGCGAACCGTCGGGCGACGCCGCCGTCGGCCGTGAACGTGAACAGGGCCGAGTACCGGTCGATCTCGTTGTACCACTTCTTGGTGTCGACGACGGTGCCCACGTCGGACTGCATCAGCGTCTTCTGCACGAAGGCCGACGCGGTGAGCTTGGAGAAGATGATCGGCACCAGCAGCACCCCGGCGGCGAGCACCGGCGCCACGTACGCGGCGATCGTGAGCCGGAACCCGGCGGGGCTCGTGCGGGCCCGGGCGAGGATCCGCCGGCCCACCGGCCGCACGCCGGCCAGCAGCGCGGCCACCGTCATGATGCCCGTCGGCCCGGCCGCCACCGTCCACCCCGCGAAGACCGCGGCCGCCGCGAAGGGCAGGACCCGGCCCGTCGCGATCGCCCGCTCCACCGAGCACCAGGTGAGCAGCGCGCCCAGGGCGATCACGGGCTCGGGGCGCAGCCCGTTGTTGAAGGCGAACCAGTAGACCAGGAAGACCCCGGCGGCGGCCCACAGCGCGAACCGCGAGCGCGCGGCCCGGCCCAGCCGGGGCACCACCTCCCGGCTGATGATCAGCCAGGTCGCGATCCCGCAGATCAGGGCGGGCAGCCGGACCCACGGGCTGGCCGTCGAGAGGTGCGAGAGCCAGGCGAAGGCCTGGTAGTACCAGCCGAAGGGGGTTTCAGGCGCGCCGTACCAGCGGTAGTAGTTCGCGGTGTAGCCCGCGGCCTCCGCCGTCCGGGCCATGGTGAGGATGTAGCCGTCGTCGGAGGTGTTCGCGCCGATCACGTGCCAGGTAGCCAGCAGGGCGAGGACGGTGCTGTCGAGCTTCGTCGGGCGCCACCACCCCTCGGGCATGATCCGACGGTGCCGGCGGCCGTCGGCCGCGACGTCGAGCCGGTGCAGGGCGACGAGGCTCGCGAGGATCAGCGCGATCGCGAGGACGATGACGACCCACCGGGCGGCGGCCGGAACCGTCGAGTAGCGCGTGTCGATATCCGCACGGAACTGAATCCGCGTGCTGCCCGTGACTGTGCCATGCAGGTCTGTGAACACCCCGACGACCTGGGGCCGGTAGTCGAAGCCGTTGTCCTTGCCGCCCGCGAGGGGCGTGCCGTCGGGGGCGGAGACGCCCACGACCTCGGCCTTCACCGTCTTGTTGTCGCCGGAGAAGACGATCGCGCGACAGCCCGGGGCGGTCAGCGCCGCGACGTCGACCGTGAGCAGGGGGGTGTTGCGGACCACCACCTCCAGCATGCGCCGCTGGTCGGGGAGTGTGTTGACGCCGATGGTCATGCCCCGTCGGACGGTGTCGGGGGAGTCGACGGGCCCGGTCGCGACCAGGGTCCCAGCGCCCCCCGGAAGTCCGCCCACAGCGGAACAGGGGATTGTGACGTCGACCCTATCGGGCACGTAGGACATGAGCGGCGCCGTGACGGCCTCGAGCGATCCGCGCTGCGGCCAGTCCAGTGCGGCGGTGGTCTGCTGGACCGGCATGAACGGCGTGAGCAGCGCGAACAGGACGCCGAGAACGCCGGTCAGTGCGGCGGTCCGGGCCGTGGAGCGGACGGTGCGGGCAGCGTCGGACGGTTCGGGCACCCCGCGAGTCTAGACGTCGCGACCTGGCGGAATCCGGGCGAACCGGTTCTATGAGTGGCTTGGTGTACAACGAGCCGACGAACCGACGTATCGTTTCGGTCATGAGGGGATCCGACCGGCCGACACGCGCAGTCCGCGCCGTCGTGCGTGCGGTGACCCCGCAGTCCGGATCGGGTCCGGGAACCGTCGCCGAAGTGGTCGCCGCGTACTCCGAGCATCTCGGCCGGCGGATCGACGTGCAGCGCATGACGCTGCCCGTCGGCGTCTTCGGGATGTGGCTGCGCTCCGACGAACGCGACCTGCTGGTGGTCTCCAGCGGCGTCGCCACCTTCGAGCAGACGCTCGCGCACGAACTGGGCCACCTGGTGCTCGGCCACGAGCAGGGCTGCTCCTCCGATCCCGACAGCGGCCGGGCCGCGCGGTGCGAGGCCGAGGCGGAGTCCTTCGCCACGCTGCTCGTGCGCCGTGTGAAGGCCGGGCACACGATCACCCGCGTCGACTCGGTGGTCGACGAACTGCTCGGATGATCGCGTCGCTCGTCGCACCGATCCTCTGGCTCGGTGCGCTGGAAAGATTCAGCCGGTGGCAGACGAACCGGAACCCCCCGGCGGGCGGTGCGCTGCTCACCGCGGTCGCGCTCGCGCTGATGGTCACCATCGACACCCCGGTGTCCATCGAGGCGCTGGGCCGACTGGGCCTGTCCGAGTACGAAGTGGTGACCATCGAGCGGGTCCTGCTGCTCGTGGCCTGCTACGGCGCGCTCGTCTTCGCCTTCGCGCTCGACGGGCGGTTGAGCCGGGCCCGGCTCCTGGTATGGGCGCCGCCGCTCGTCGTGGTCGGCGTGATCATCGTGACCGGGTCCGCCCTCGGCCACCTCGGCGACCCGACGGGCTTGGGCTTCGGCGGCGACTTCGGGCTCGCGGTCGAGACGGCGCTGGTCTACACCTGCCTCGGAGCCACGGCGCTGGTCGTGGCCGTGTCCACGTGGCGGGTGTCCAAGCGCAGCCGGGTGCACCGCGCGCAGCTCCGGCTTCTGGCGCTGGGTGGGGTCCTGCTCGCGGTCGTCGCGGTCGCGAACGTCATCGCCGGCGGCGTCCTGCTCCAGCAGCTGCAGGTGGGCGTGTGGGTGCTCCGGCTGAACCGGTTCATGCTGGACGCCGCGTTCGCGAGCTGGACGCTGGTGCTGATGGCTTCGTGGCTCGCGTCGATCCTCATCTCGGCGCGGGAGTGGCTGCACTTCCGGCCGGCGTACGAGCAGGTCAAGGAGTTGTTCCCCGACCTCGAGGCCGTCGTGCGGCAGGGCGGCGGCTGGGTCGAGACGGCGGAGGCGCGTGCCGTCGTCGTGCTCGACGGCTGGGCGATGCTGGCCAGCCCCGGCGACGGCAAGTTGTCCGACGCCTCGCCGGTCGACCGCGCCGCCGCGGTGGCGCGATGGCTGGATCGTGAGGCGCCGTACGGCTCCGTGCACGCCGTCGATCTGGAGCCCCCGTCGGGCTGGCGGACCTCGCGCTGGACGGCCGCAGTGACGAAAAGGGCCCAGCACACCCCGTCGCCCCTGTTGGAGCGGGTGCGCTGAGCCCCGGTGGGCCGCTACCGGCCCGGCGGGCCTAAGGCCCGGAGAGTGCACGGCCTAGGCCGTGCCCTCCTTGCCGTCCTCCGCCTCGAGCTCCGCGAGGAGCCCGGCGAGTGCCGCCCGACGGTCCGCTGAGAGCTTCGTCGAACGACGCGCCATCTCGAGCATGCCCGACTCGCGCAGCTCGCGGGTCAGCTCCAGGTCGCCCAGGACCTCGCGCTCGTAGAGCGGGTCCGAGAAGTACTCGGCGCGGACGCCGAAGGTCTGTGCGATGGACGCCACCATGTCGTACGCGGGGCGCGAGCTCCGGCCCGAGCGCAGCTGCGACAGATAGGGAACGGACAGCTTGCCGCCGCTCTCCTCGACCATCCTGCAGAACTCGGAGGAGGTGTAGGGCCCCCGGTCTGCGGGATGCACGACCTCGAAAAGTCGGTTCAATTTGGCCGCGAACGTCGTCATAAGGCCCTCCCTTCCAGATTGCGAATACTGGGAGATTACATGATCCACGGGGCCGATGCGCACGGCGTGGGACATGTATCCCATTTCCCTGGATCCGCTCCGGGCTATTCTGGCCCCATGGGAGCCCGCATTCTGGTGCTGAACGGACCGAATCTGAACATGCTCGGCGTGCGGCAGCCGCAGGTCTACGGGAAGAATTCGTACGCCGACGTCGTCGACGTTTGCCGCCGAGCGGCCGCCGCGCGCGACGCCGAAGTAGAAGTAGAGGTCCGTCAGACCAATGACGAGGCCGAGCTGGTGGGGTGGATCCACGATGTCGCACGCGACAGAAACTTCTCCGCGATCGTGATCAATCCGGCAGCGTGGACGCATACTTCAGTAGCGGTCGCCGATGCTTTGGTGATCCCCGAGGTGCCGATCATCGAGGTGCACATCTCCAACGTCCACGCGCGTGAGGCCTTCCGGCACCACTCCTACGTCTCGCCCATCGCCGCCGGCGTGATCGCCGGATTCGGGATCGCCGGCTACGGCTACGCCGTGGACCGCGCCGTCGACCTGTCCTGACCGGGGGCGCCTCCGGACCGAGGGCGCGCCCCGGCCGGGGCAGGTCGTTCGAAGGTCCGCTCGAGCCCGTGCCGGCTCAGGCCGGGGCGGTCGTGCGGGCGCGCAGCCCGTCGACGATGAGGTCGACGCCGCCTGCGAAGGCGCGGTCGGTGGCGGTCTGGTCGAGCTCACCCGCGGCGGCCCCGGCCCGCGCCATCGCCTCCCGGGTCTGCTCCTCGAAGGTGAAGCCCACGACGAAGTGCGTCAGCGTGAGGGCGACGGCGCTCGCGTCGGCGGGCCGGGCGCCGGCCGAGGCCGCGATCTCGGCGATCTGCGACTGCAGGTTGCTGGTGCCGAGCTGTGAGGCGAGCGACGCGGAGACCACCTCCGCCCCGTCGCGGTGCCTGCGCAGCACCGCGCGCAGGGCGTGCGCGTAGCCAGTGAGCTGTCGGTCCCAGCGCATCCGCGACTTCGACGCCGCCGCGGCCAACGCCGGATCGGCGAGGATGGTGTCGGCGATCGCCGCGAGCAGCGACTGCTTGTTCGGGATGTGCCAGTACAGCGCCCCCGGAGCGACGCCCAGGTCCGCCGCCACGCGACGCATCGTCAGGTCCGGGAGGCCCGACCGGTCGAGGACGCCGATCGCGGAGGTCAGCACGTCGGAGCGGTTGATGGCCACGGACTTGACTCTAGCCGAGCGCCCCGATACTTCTTGAACCGTGTTCAACGCCGCCACGTACCGCGCCACTCCGCGCGACCTCGCCCTCGTCGCCGTCTTCACCGCCCTCACCACGGTGCTGGCGATGCCCACCATCACGATCAGCGGCATCGCGCCCATCACCCTGCAGACCCTGGGCTTCATGCTGGCCGCGTCGCTGCTCGGCTTCCCGTGGGGCGGGGCCTCGGTGGCGCTCTACGTGCTGCTCATCGTCGTGGGGCTGCCGATCGGCGCGGGCGGCCGCGGCGGCCTGGCGGTGCTCACCGGCCCGACGGGCGGCTTCCTCCTCGGCGGTATCGTCGGCGCACTGGTGACCGGCTGGCTCGTCGACAAGTGGGGCCGCACCAATCCCTTCGCGGTGGGCCTCGCCAACATCATCGGGCTGGTGCTCATCGTCTACGCCATCGGCCTGCCGTGGCTGGGCTGGCGCACCGGCTCGGGACTGTTCGCCAAGCTCACGCTCGGTTTCCAGTTCGTCCCCGGCGACCTGATCAAGGTGGTCATCACGTCGCTCGTGGTGGTGACCGTGGCGCGGGCGTACCCCGCGATCGCGAAGAAGAGGGCATGACCGGGCGCGGGGTCGCCCGCCGCGCTCCCGCGAGGGCGCGGGCATGATCCGTCTCGACGACGTCCAGCACGCCTACGACGAACGCCCCGTCCTGCGGGGCATCACGGCGGAGCTGTCGGAGCGGCGGATCGGGATCATCGGCGCCAACGGCTCCGGCAAGTCGACGCTCGCGCGCACCTTCAACGGCCTGGTCGTCCCGGACGGCGGCACCGTCGAGACCCTGGGGCTGGACGTCCGGAAGAAGCGGTCCGAGGTGCGCCGGAAGGTGGGCTTCATGTTCGCCGACGCGGCCGCGCAGATCGTCATGCCCACACCCGCGGAGGACGTCGCGCTGTCGCTGCGCCCGCCGGGCCGCGGCCGACGGCGGCCCGTCGACACCGATCGGGTGATGGCGGTGCTCGCCGAGTTCGGCCTCGCCGACCACGCGGACGCCCCCGCGCAGTTGCTGAGCTCGGGGCAGAAGCAGATGCTGGCCTTCGCGTCCGTGCTTGTCACGGACCCGGAGATCCTCGTCTGCGACGAGCCTACGACCCTCCTCGACCTGCGCAACGTGCTCAAGGTCCGGGATCGGCTCGCCGCGCTGGAGCAGCAGGTCATCCTGCTGACGCATCACCTCGACATGCTCGACGACTTCGACCGGGTGCTGGTCATGGACGACGGTGCCCTCGTGCACGACGGTACGCCGGCGGAGTCGATCGCCTTCTACCGCGAGCTGGCGGCCCGCTGATGCTGGGCCGCTACGTCCCGCGCGCGTCCCCCCTGCATCGCGCCTCCGCCGCGGTGAAGCTACTGGCGATGCTGGCGCTCGTCACGTTCCTGGCGATCCTCCCGCGCCCGGTGCCGCTCGCGGTGTCGGCGCTGGCGGTGGCCGCGCTGTTCCCGGTGGCCCGGCTGCGCCCGGTGCACCTGTGGCGGGCCCTGCGCCCGGCGCTGCTCTTCGCGCTGGTGCTCACCGTGTTCTACCTGCTCAGTCAGGGTGTTTCCGACGGTGCCCGCGCGGCCGTCGGCCCCGTCGGGCAGCTCGTGGTGGGCGTGCTCGCGGGCAACCTCCTCGTCTTCACCACCCGCGCGACGGACCTCGCGGCGCTGGCCGGGCGGGTCCTCGGCTGGCGCGTGGAGCTGCTGGTCGCGCTGACGATCCGTTCCATCCCGACGGTGATCGCCGTCGTCCGGGAGACCCGGGAGGCGGCGTGGGCGCGGGGGCAGCGCGCCTCCCTGGTCCGCGTCCTCCCGACTGTGCTGGTCCGGCTGATCCGCGACGCGGACCTGCTCGGCGAGGCCCTCGCCGCCCGCGGTGTCTGAGCGGGGCGCCTACGGGTGCGGGTACGCGGCCGCGCGCCCCTGGAAGGACAGGATCGCGGGGTTCACGACCTGCCCGTCGCGGACCTCGATCGCGCGGCGGACCGTCTCGTTCGCGTCCCACGCCGCGGGCCCCGCCGCCACGATGTCGAGGAAGGGCAGCAGCGCCTCGCTGTTCTCCCACGTCGCGGAGTTCCACAGGTACGACGGGCTGTGGTCGACCGCGTAGTAGTCCACACGGTCGCCGACGACGAACATCGGTGCGTCGAACGACGTGGGCCGCGCCCAGCTGAACCCCATCCCGAGGTCGCACGACACGTCGACGATCAGCGTCCCGCGCCGGAACTCGGCGAGGTCCGCGGTGTCGAGGTAGACGAGCGGGTGATCGGTGTCCTGGAGCGTGCAGTTGACGATGATGTCGCGCTGGGCGAGGAAGGGCGCCAGGGGAACCCGCCCGCGGTCGGTGATCACGTGGCTCAGGTACGGCGCGGCCGCGTCGTGGTCGAACTGAGCGATCCGCACGGAGTGGATCGGCGAGCCGACCGCGGCGACCCCGCGGGTGGTCAGCACCGTCACGTCGTGCACGCCGTGGGCGTTGAGGGCCGTCACGGCGCCGCGGGCCGTCGCGCCGAAGCCGATCACCACGGCGCTGAGCCGGCGGCCGTAGTCGCCCGTCGAGCCGGTGAGCTGCAGCGCCTGCAGCACCGAGCAGTACCCGGCGAGCTCGTTGTTCTTGTGGAAGACGTGGACGCCCACGCCGCCGTCGACGGCCCAGTGGTTCATCGCCTCGAAGGCGATCACGGTGAGCCGCCGGTCGATCGCGATCTGGGTCAGCACCGGGTCTTGGACGCAGTGCGGCCACCCCCACAGCACGGCACCCTCCCGCAGCGCGGCGACGTCGGTGTGCTGCGGCTTGGGGAGGATCACCAGGTGCGCCTCCGCGATGAGGCGGTCCCGGTCCGCGAAGCCGCCGACCAGGGGTGCGAGGTCGTCGTCGGCGAATCCGAAGCGGTGACCGTAGTCGCGCTCGAGGATCATGCGCCGCCGGATCGCGGGCGCGATGCGCGGCAGGTGCGCGGGGTGCAGGGGGAGCCGGTACTCGTTCTCCTTGGCCGAGGTCCCGACGACGCCGATGGTGCTCGCGCCGGTCACTTCGTGGTGGGTCCGAGCTTGTCGTGGAGAGTCCGTTCCCCGGCCTTGGCCCGCTTGGCCGCGCGCTTCTCCTTGACCGACTTGCCGGAGGACTTGGACATGTGTTGCCGTGGCGACTTGTCGCTCATGGTGTTCCCTCGATCGGGAGCTGCGAATGGCTCCACCCTCGACCGTACGCCTGTCGCGTGGGGACCCGCCCGATCGTCGGTGGGTCCGACCACGCCGACGTGCGGTCGCAGCGCACGATGCGGGTCCCCGTCAGCGCAGCGGGTGGGTGAGGAGCAGCTCGCAGTTGCGGTCGGCGGCGGCGCCGAGGAGCGCGTCGTCGCGGTGGATGTCGTTGTAGGAGAGCTCGCGGTAGAGGCTGGCGAGGCCCTGCGCGCTGAGGTCCGACGGGTTCGCCGTCGCGGGGCTCGCGGCCTCGATGAGCGGCGTGAACAGGCTGAGCGTGCCGTCGCGGTTGTCGGCGACCTCGATGATCCGGGCCAGTTGCGGGAAGTCCACGTGGCTGGCGGTGTTGATCTCCCAGAAGCTCTGCTTCGGCGTGGGACCGGTGTGCGGGATCATCTCGTTCTTGTGGGTGTGGCCGTTCACCCAGGCGATCACGTTCGGGTGCTCGGTGAGCGTCCTCACGACCACCCCGCCGTCGTACTGCTTCTCGCCGGGCTCCTCGAGGTCGGGGAGTTTGGCGGTCATCGACGTCGACGTGTGGTGGCTGAAGACGATGACCAGCTGGTCGGGGTGGGCCTTCAGCTGGGCGGTCAGCCAGGCGAGCTGCTTCTCGCCGATGGTGCCCTCGGCGATGCCCAGGTTGTTGGTGGTGTCGAGGGCGATGCCCAGCACGCCGGGGGCGATCTGGAAGGTGTACCAGGTGGGGCCGTCCGGGCTGGAGAAGCCGTGCCCGACGGGGCCGGGGCCCGTGACCGCCGGGTCGAAGTGGCGGCGCACGAAGTCGCGGGGGCTGAACGGGGCCCGCTTGGCGTCGACGGTGACCGGGATGACCGGCCCGGAGAGCTTGAGCCTGGTGAGCATCGGCCCGACCTGCGACGGATCCGTCGTGAGCGCGCGGGCGATGGCGAGCGCCGCGGGGTCGGTGTGCGGGATGTCGAGCTTCACGGGCGAGAGGTAGAGCCAGTCGGCGATGCCGTTGGGCAGGGTGCCGAGCAGGCTGTCGTCGTGGTTGCCGACCACGGCGTACCAGGGCATGCGCAGCCCGGGGCTGGTGTGCGCGCCGATGGCGGCGCGGAGGAAGCCGGGGATCTGCTGGAAGCCCTTGTCCTTGTACATGTCCCAGTACGGCGACTCGGGCTGCCAGTAGAGCGCGGCGCCGTGCGCCTGCAGGCCCTCGAAGCGGTCGGGGGCGCCGGTGTTGGGCACGACGGTGCCGCCGGAGAGCACCGTCTGGAACCAGTTGAGCTCGGCGAACTCGCGGTTGTCGGTGTTGTCGCCGGTGGTGATGACGCAGTCGAAGGCGCGGCCGGTGAACGGGCCCGCGGCGATCGCGTTGATCCGCTCGACGAGCGAGACCGCGCCCTGCGTGGTCAGGGTCTCCTGCGGGCGGAACGCCGGCGCCTGGAACGGGTGGACGAACTCGAACCGGGCGGGGCTCTGCGCGTCGACGATGTGCATGTCGGTGAGTTGCACGAAGGAGGCGAGCGGGGCGCGCACGGCCTCGCGGGTGCCGCCGGCAGTGGCGAGCTCCTGCCGGACGTACAGGGGCCAGCCGGCACCGTCGACCAGCGGACGGTAGCCGCCGGCGCGGGCCTGACCGGGCACGCTGACCCGCTCCAGGGTGGTGCCGGTGATGTTCCCGGCGACGGTGCTGCCGGGCAGCGCGTGGGCGATGCGGCCGGTGGCGGCCGCGCTGGCGGTGGCGAGCGCAGCGACGGCGCCCGCGCGCAGGAATCCCCGGCGTGTGGTCATGGGTAGAGACCCTAGACACGAATCACATGAGACACATGAACAACACGCGTAACATTGGTAACCGCTCGGCGGCGGCTGCGCGTCGGGGCAGAGCGGTGTGCGCTGAAATGTGCGCCAGGACGGCGCGAGCGGTTCACTACCTGCAGTGATGCCGACTTCGCGCCGCTGGGACGCACATTTCAGCGGGTGCGCCGCCTACTTCGCCAGGTACTCGCCCAGCTGCTTGACGATGAGGTTGGCGCCGGTCGGGCCGAGGCCCAGGTACCAGACGTCGTCGTCCACGCGGAAGGCCTTGCCCTTCTGCACGCCGCTGAGCTGCGACCACGCCGGGTTCGCCAGCGCCGCGGTCTCGCCGGTGTTCTCGGGCTTGCCGTAGCTGGAGTAGAAGATGTAATCGCCGTCGGCCTGCGAGATGTTCTCCAGCGAGATCTCGGTGGCCAGCTCGTCGACGCCCTGGTTGCCGGCGCGCGGCAGGCCCGCGTCCTGCAGGATCACGCCGATGAGCGACTTGTTGCCGTACAGCCGCAGCCGGTTCGGCATGAATCGGACGAGGGAGATGGTCGGCTTCTGGCCGGTGAACTTCGCGCTGAGCGCCTTCGCGTTGTCCGCATAGGTGTTGAGCCCGTCGACGGCCTTCGTCTCCTCGCCGAGGGCCGCGCCGATCAGTCGGAAGTTCTCCTTCCACGGGAAGCCGGGGCGGATGGAGAAGACGGTCGGCGCGATCGCGGAGAGCTGGTCGTACTGCTTGTCCACGCGCAGCTGGCTGCCGAGGATCAGGTCGGGCTTGAGCTTGGCGATGGCCTCGAGGTTCAGGCTCGTGTTCTTGCCGACGGTCTCGACGCCCTGCACCTTGTCGGCGAGGTAGGTCGGGATCGGGCTGGCGCCGTCGGTGACCACCAGGCCGACGGGCTTGATGCCGAGGCTGAGGACGGAGTCCAGCTCGCCGCTGTCGAGCACGACCACGCGCTCCGGCTTCTTCGGGATCTCGGTCACGCCGCGCGCGTGCTTGATGGTGCGCGGGAAGACGCCGGGCGCCGCGTCGGTGCCGAGCTTGGCCGTCTCGGCGTCGGCGGTGCCGAAGCGCTCGCCGCCGGTGGCGACATCGGTGTTGCCCGGGGTCTTGGCGTCGTCGTTCGAGTTCGAGCAGGCGCTGATGCCGACGGTGGCGGCCAGCAGGATGACCGCGGGCGCGAGCCGGCGGGCGAAGGATCGTTTCATCACGCGCCGAAGCGTACCGCGCACATTAGGTGAGGCAAATCAAAGTTACGTCGGGTAAGGGGTGCGGCGGTCCGGAGTCCCGGCTCAGGTCAGCGACGAGATCGTGCGGTCGGCGGTTCCCGGCGACAGGAGGTCCATCACCGGCAGGACGGCGCGCAGCGCCGCGGGCGAGACCTCGACCGGCTGGTGCGTGATCGCGCGGACGATCCACCGGCCCGCCTCGTCGGGCTCGAGGGCGGAGGCCCCGGAGTACTCGGCGGTCGGCGCGATCATCTCGGTGCGGACCAGCGGGAAGTAGACGTTGGTCGCGTGCACGCCGGGGTGCGGGCGCTCGGCGTTCAGGCTGCGGCCGAAGATCGCGAGCGCGCTCTTCGACGCCGCGTACGCGGAGAACTTGGGGAAGGTGTTCGCGAGCAGGCCCCAGGTGCAGACGTTGACGATCTGCCCGCGGCCGCGCTCGATCATCCCCGGCAGCACGCCCAGCGAGAGCTGCACGGCGGAGAAGTAGTTGAGGTTCATCGTGCGCTGGTAGTCGTGGAAGCGCTCGGTGGAGTCGGCGATGGTCCGCCGGATGGAGTGGCCGGCGTTGTTGACCAGCACGTCGACCTCGCCGAGGTCGGTGAGCAGCCCGTCGATCGAGTCGGTGTCCGTCAGGTCGCAGACGCGGTACTCGCCGCCGGTGAGCGCGCACAGTTCCTCGAGCTCCTGCTCGCGCCGCGCCACCGCGATGACGTGGGCGCCGCGCTCGGCGAGCTGCAGGGCGGCCTCGCGGCCGATGCCCGCCGACGCCCCGGTCACGACGATCCGCAGGCCGCGCAGCGTCCGGCCCTTCCCGGCGAGGGCCGCGTCGACGGAGTCGGGCAGCAGGCTGCGGCGCTGCATGAGGTCGCGCACGGAACGGGACAGGGACATGGTCACTTCCTCACGATCACGACGAACGGGCCCGTCTCGGTGACGGCGAATCTCGGGTCCTCGAAGAGCTTCTCGGGGAAGACGACGGTGTACCGGCGCACGTTCGGGTCGTTGGGGTAGACGTCCTCGGCGAGGCGCAGGGAGAGGCCGTCGGCGGACCGTCGGAAGACGAAGGCGTCCGGGGCGCGCCACGGCGTCTCGTCGAGCGCCTTGACCAGCTCGTCCGGCGTCTCCAGCTTCGCCCACTCCTCGATCGCCGCGGACCGGGCGGTGAAGTGCGCCAGGGGGTTCGCGTAGTTCGACGTGAGGTTCTGGAAGCCCCAGTACGGGTAGATCGCGAGGAAGCCGTAGTCGGCGGTCAGCACGACGGTGTCGGTCCGCGGCCTGCCCGTCGCGGCCAGGATGGCGGCGTCCACGTCCTTGTACGACGATTCCGCGCCCGCGGGACGGCGGTCGCCGCGCTCGCCGTGGCCGTCGGTATCGGAGTAGGCGACGGCGATCTCCCCGGCCAGCTGCGCCGGGATCGTCTGCGCCACACCGATCGCGGCGAGCACGCCGAGCACGACGCCGGCGTCGCGGTAGCGCGGGTAGCCGTCGCCGAGCGCGCCGACCATCGTCACCGCACCGAGCGCGCCCGCGGCGGCGAGCAGGATGTGCAGCACCGGCTCGGTGCGGAAGCCGAGGAGCGTCGTGCCGGCGGGGGAGGCGGCCATGGAGAGGATCGCCCACAGGTACGAGCCGGCGATGCCGAGGCCGAGCGCCTGCGCGGGCAGGCTGGAGCGGGCCTTCACCAGGACCCAGATCACGCCGATCATGCCGAGCGCACCGAGCAGCGTGAAGTGCAGCATCGGCAGCGAGAGAACGGAACCCTGCTCGGGCAGGTAGTGGAACGCGGAGCCCTTGGAGTCGGTGCCGTCGCGAACCACGCGCAGCAGGAACGGCCCGTACGCGGGGAGTCCGATCGCGATGGCGATGACGCCCATTGCCGCGACCCGCGCCGGGTAGCGCCACTCGAACCGGCGCTCGCGGATCCAGGCGGCGATCAGCGCGACCACGCCCATCAGCACGATGGTGAACGCCGCGACGCCCAGGTACAGCGTGTAGAACCACACCGCGACGCCGAGGTACACGCCCACCAGGACGATCGCCCCGCGGCGGCCGCGGAGGATGGCGGACCAGGCGACGATCAGCGCGGGCGGCAGCAGGATCGCGACCGCGGCGCCGTAGGGCTCGGCGGAGCCGTAGAGCAGCATCGCGACCGTGGTGGCGAGCGTCGCGGCGATCGCGCGCGCGGGACCGACGACGGTGAGCCACAGGGCCAGCGCGACTGCGGCCGCGACGGCCAGGGAGATGATCGACCAGGGCTGGAACGCCGCCCAGCCCTCGAGCCCGAAGAGCTTCGCGAAGCGCCCGCCGAGCCAGAACCAGCCGGGGGAGTACAGCGGCGGCATGTCGATGTAGGTCATGTCGGCCAGCCGCGGCGACGAGGTGAACCGGGTCAGGTACTCGGTGCGGAACTGCTGGTCGACGGAGATGCCGCCGAGGTAGAGCTTGGTGCCGCCGAGCGGCAGGGCGAGGGTGACGGTGACGAACCCGGCCACCGTCGCGAAGGAGAGCAGCCGGGCGAGGCGCGCCTGCCAGGCCGGGACGGACCGCGACAGCAGTACGGCGCACGCGGCGAGCACGACGATCGCGATCACCTGGAAGACGGTCGAGAACGCGCGGGTGACGTTGGAGCTGCTGTACGCGGGCCACTCGACGGAGCTGATGGCGAACCACCCGACGACGCCGACCGCCGCCGCGAGGATCGCGGCGGCGGCGAGGTCGAGGGCCAGGTCCCGCCCCCGGGCGGGGGCCTCGGGGGCGTCGACGGTGCGCGTGTCAGTCACGCGGGCCAGCCTAAAGGGTGGTTCCGAGAATCGGACGCGCCCCCTAGATCGGGAGCTTCTTGAAGATCGGCTGCGGGATGTTCTTCAGGCCGAAGCTGACGAAGCCCCACGGCGCGGGCGCGTAGATCAGCGACTTGCCCTTGATCGCGGCGTCGACGGCGAGGGTGGCGATGACGTCCTTGTCGATCGTCAGCGGGGCCTCCTTGACGTGCGCGGAGAACTTGGTGCGCACCATGCCCGGCCGGACCACGAGGACGGAGCCGCCGAAGGGCTCCAGGGCCTGACCCAGGTTGAGGTAGAAGCCGTCGAAGCCGGCCTTGGAGGAGCCGTAGACGAAGTTGCTGCGGCGCGGGCGCAGGCCGGCGACGGAGCTCATGGCGATGATCTGGCCGTGGCCCTGCTCCTTGATCTTCTGGCCCAGGAGCACGCCGACGGACACGGCGCCGGTGTAGTTGACCTGCGCGAGGAGCACGGCCTTGCGCTGGTTCTGCCACAGCTCCTCGGCGTCGAAGTCGAGGGCGAAGGCCACGATCGCCACGTCGATGTCGCCGCCCGAGAAGGCGGCGTCGATGGTCTTCTGGTGGCCGTCGAAGTCGGTCGCGTCGAAGTCGATGACCTCGACCGACGTGGCGCCGGCGGCCTCGACCTGGGCGACGGCCTGCTCGCGCAGCGGGTCGTTCGGCAGCGCGGCGAGCACGACGCGCATCGGGCCCTTGGCGAGGTACTCCTCGACGATCGACAGGCCGATCTCGGAGGTGCCGCCGAGCAGCAGCAGGGACTGGGGGACGCCTACGGCGTTCTTCATATGTCTTGGTTCCTTGCGGTCGTGAGGCTTAGGCGAGCTCGAGGCGGCGGCCCATGTCGGACATGAAGACGCCCGTCGGGTCGATCCGGCGACGGGTGGCGATCCACTCGTCGACCCGCGGGTACATGGCGTGGAACATTGCCGCAGTCGTGCGCGAGTCCTTCGCGGTGTACAGCCGGCCGCCCATCGCGAAGACGCGCTTGTCGAGCTCGGTCACGAACTCGTGCAGGCCCTTCTTGATGGGGAAGTCCAGGCACACGTTCCAGCCGCGCATCGGGAAGCTCAGCGGCGCGTCGTTCCCGTCCCCGAACAGCTTGATCACGTTGAGGAAGCTCACGTTTCCAGAGGCCTGGATGTCGCGGATGATCGACTTGAACTCGTCCTCGTTCCCGGGCGGCACCACGAACTGGTACTGCAGGAAGCCCTTGGGGCCGTAGGCGCGGTTCCACTCACCGAACAGATCGAGCGGGTGGTAGAACTGCGTCAGATTCGCGATCTTGCCCTCGTAGGTGCTTCCCGTTGCGCGGTAGTACACCTCGCTGAGGAGGGCGAAGTCGAACTTGTTCGCGAGGCCGTGCGGGAACACGTCCGGCAGCGTGATGAGCTGCGGGGCGTTGAACTTCAGCGGGTCCTTGGCGAGGTTGTCCGGCAGGTCCTCGAGCTTGGCGAGGCTGCCGCGCGAGAACGTACCGCGACCCAACTTCTTCTTGGAGATCGAGTCGAACCAGCCCGACGAGAAGTCGGCTCCGTCCTCCCAGCCGCCCAGATGCAAGTCGACGGTCTCATCCAGCGAGTTCGTGACGCAGCCGTCGGCCTTGAAGTACGCGGTCTCGGTGTGCTGCATGTTCAGCTTCGCGCGCAGGATGATGCCGGTGAGGCCGATGCCGCCGACGGTGGCCCAGAAGAGCTCGCCCTTCGGGTCGTCCGGCGTGCCCTTCGGGGCCAGCGTCAGGACGCGGCCGTCGGCCACGAGCAGGCTGATCTCGGCGACCTGGTTGCCGAAGCTGCCGGTCGAGTGATGGCTCTTGCCGTGGATGTCGTGCGCGATCGCACCGCCGACGGTGACCTGTCGGGTGCCGGGCAGCACAGGCACCCACAGGCCGTACGGCAGGGCCGCCTTCATCAGGGTGTCGAGGTCGACACCGGCGTCGACATCGACGAGAGCGTTCTCGGCGTCGATGTCGTGGATCGCGCTGAGCGGCGTCATGTCGATGGTGAGGCCGCCGGTGTTCTGCGCCGACTCGTTGTACGAGCGGCCCAGCCCGCGCGCGATCACGCCGCGTCGCAGGTAGGCGGGCTTGTCGGCCTCGGCGTCGGCCACGACGGCGACGGCCTTGGCGATCTGGTCCACGTCGGGCGTGGACAGCACATGGCCCTCGATCGGCGTGGTGCGCGACCAGCCCACCAGCTTGCGCGTCGAGATGGGCAGATAGGGAAGAGTTGTCTCGGACATCGCCCATCAGATTACCGCGCCCAACCTGAGTCGATGCTGAGGTTGAAGCTGCTGTGACCTCGTCTTGGTCACACGTCGGGGCCGTGCGACCCCGCGGGCTCGGTGCTCACCGACAGTCGCGGTTTGTCGTCCGACGGTGCGCCCGGCTCGCGCAGGTGCTCCCACATCGCGTCGACGAGCGGCTGCAGGAACAGGGTGCCCATCTGGCGGACCATCATGGCGATCACCTGGTCGGACTCCGCCCGGTCGGTGGAGGCGAGATGCGCGGCGCGCAGGCGGACGACCTCGCTGCGGCCCAGTTCGGTGAGCCGGATCAGGAGCTGTGAGCCCGCCGGGTCGAGGAAGGAGCGCCGCAGGTAGTCGACGACCGCGGGGTGCCGGGCGAGCATCTCGCGGACGGAGGCGTCCCGGGCGGCCGCGACGTCGGCGGGCGGACCCTCGTCGGGGACGCGGGCGATCGCCTGCGCGTGGTACTCGACGATCTGCTCTTCGACGGCGGTCCGGAGGCCGTCCTTGGTCGTGAAGTGGTGTTGCACCAGGCCGACGGTGACCCCGGCCCGCGCGGCGACGGCGCGCAGCGAGACGGCGCTCGTCCCGTGCGCGGCGAACAGCTCGAGCGCGGCGTTCCGGATCCGGGCCTTCGCGGTCAGGTCATCGTTCGACGCGGGGAGGCCGGCCGCTGGTGTCCCTTCCACCTGCGTGATCCTAGCGGCCCGGGCCTTGCGCTGTACACACGCATCGTGGACTATACGAATGTATTGCCCGATCGTGCGCCGAAGAGAAGAGACCGCCCATGACCGCACTGTTCCCCGACTACCGCCCCGCCTGGGAGACCCCCGAGCACACGGAACTGCGCAAGCACGCCGCCGAGTTCTTCCGCCGGGAGGCCACCCCGAACCAGGAGCGGTGGGCCGAGCAGCACCAGGTGGACCGCGAGTTCTGGAACAAGGCGGGCGCCGCGGGGCTGCTCTGCACCGAGTTGCCCGAGTCCCTGGGCGGCGCGGGCGGCGACTTCGGGCACGACACCGTCGTGCTCGAGGAGCTGGTCTTCTCGGGCGACGGTGCCTTCGGCTACGGCGTGCACTCCACCATCTGCGCGCACTACATCGACGACTGCGGCACCGAGGAGCAGAAGGCCCGGTGGCTGCCCAAGGCCGCGTCGGGCGAGGCCGTGCTGGCCGTCGCGATGACCGAGCCCGGCACCGGCTCGGACCTCCAGGCCGTGCGCACCACCGCGGTCCGCGAGGGCGACGAGTACGTGATCAACGGCTCGAAGACCTTCATCTCCAACGGCAGCCACTGCGACCTGCTGATCATCGTGGCGAAGACCGATCCGAGCCAGGGCGCCAAGGGTATCTCCCTCATCGTCGCGGAGACGAAGGACCTCCCCGGTTTCGAGCGGGGGCGGGTGCTCAAGAAGATCGGACAGCACGGGCAGGACACCCGCGAGCTCTCCTTCACCGACATGCGCGTCCCCGTGGAGAACCTGCTCGGCGGCGTCGAGGGCCAGGGCTTCTACCAGCTGATGCGCCAGCTCCCCCGCGAGCGCCTGAGCATCGCCATCGGCGGCGTCGACGCGGCGGAGAAGGCGGTGGTCGAGGCCATCGCGTACACCAAGGAGCGCAAGGCCTTCGGCCGTCCGATCGCCGACTTCCAGAACACCAAGTTCGTGCTCGCCGACGCCAAGACCGAAGTCTTCGCCGGCCGCACGCTCATCGACCACTGCATCGGCCGCGCCATCGACGGCACGCTCGACGCCGCGACCGCGTCGATGGCCAAGCTCTGGGCGTCCGACATGCAGTGCCGCGTCATCGACAACGTGCTGCAGCTCTTCGGCGGCTACGGCTACATGATGGAGTACCCCATCGCCCAGCTCTACGCCGGCGCGCGCGTCCAGAAGATCTACGGCGGCACCAACGAGATCATGAAGGAGCTGATCGCGCGCAGCCTCTAGAGGCCGCCGCGGATCCGTTGCAGCGCACGGTGTTGGCGCAGCCGCACCGTCGACGGGGCGATCCGCAGCAGTGCTGCGGTCTCGTCGACGGTGCGGCACTGCACCACGCGCAGGTGCAGCACGCGGTACAGCTCGGGCGGCAGCGCCGCCCGGATCCGCGCGTCGTGCGCCCCGTGCCCCATGCGGATTCACGCTAGGCATCGCGGGGCCCGGGCACATCCGCCGTTCGGGTGATGTCCGCGCGCCTTACGTCGGATCGCGGTACGTTGGTCTGGACCGAAACGGACACCCATCCGAGGAGGTCCGATGAACGATTCTTGGGCCGAGACCGTTGCCCGGGCCACCGAACTCCGACGCGAACTTCATCGCCGCCCCGAGCTCGCCTGGGCGGAGCACGCCACCGCCGCGGCCGTGCGCGCCGAACTCGACGCGATCGGCCTCGCGTGGCGGCCCTGCGCGGACACGGGCACCGTCGTCCGCCTCGCCCCGACCGCGACCGGCCGGCACGTCGCGCTGCGCGCCGACCTCGACGCCATGCCGATCCGCGAGGCCACGGGCCTGCCGTACGCCTCCGCGGCCGATGGCGTCATGCACGCGTGCGGGCACGACGGCCACACCGTCGCCCTGCTCGCCGCGGCCCGCTGGCTCCACTCCCACGAATCGAGCCTCCCCGGCCCGGTCACGCTGCTTTTCCAGCCCGCCGAGGAGGGCGGGCACGGCGCACGCGGCATGATCGCCGACGGTGCCCTCGACGGCGTGGAAGTCGTCTTCGGCTGGCACAACTGGCCCGGACTGCCCCTCGGCCGCGCCCTCTGCCCCGACGGGCCCGTCATGTCCGCCAACGGCACCTTCGAGATAGAGCTGATCGGCCGCGGCGGCCACGCCTCGCAGCCCGAGGCCACCCGCGATCCCGTCCTCGCCGCGGCCGCGGTCGTGGTCGCGCTGCAGCAGATCGTCGCGCGCCGCACGTCGCCGCAGCAGGCCGCCGTGGTGGCCGTGACCTCCCTGCACGCGGAGAGTGCCGCCACCGTCACCCCCGATACGGCCCGCCTCGCGGGAAGCGTGCGCGCCGCCGACGACGAAGCCCGCACCGGGGTCTTCGCACTCATCGACGAGATCGCGGGCGCCACCGCGGCGGCGCACGGCGTGCGCGCCGCGACCGTGACGACGGTGCGCTACGGGGCCACCGTCAATCATCCTCGCCCGGCGGCCGACCTGCGGGAGCGCCTGTCGACGGTGCTCGGCCCGAACTGGCCCGAGCCCGCCGCCGCGACGCCCGTGCTCGCCTCGGAGGACTTCAGCTACTACCTGCAGCGGATCCCGGGGGCCTTCGCGCTCCTCGGCTCCGGCACCGCGGCGCCGCTGCACAGCGCCGAATACGACTTCGACGATGCCCTGCTCGACCCCGCCGCGCGCCTGCTGGTGGGGCTCGCGGGGGCGCCGGAGCCGCCCTGACAGAAGAGAGTCGCACGGAACGAAAGGAATTCGCATGGACACTGCTGCGTTCGAGAACTGGGAATCGGAAGTCCGTGGGTACTGCAGGAACTTCCCGACCGTCTTCGCCTCCGCGTCCAACGCGCGGCAGGTGGACGAGGCCGGGAAGAGCTACATCGACTTCTTCGCGGGCGCCGGCGTGCTCAACTTCGGGCACAACAACCCGAACATGAAGCGCGCCATGATCGATTTCCTCGAGGCCGACGGCGTGGCCCACAGCCTCGACACCTACACGACCACCAAGCGCGACTTCCTCACCCGCTTCCACGACGTGATCCTCGCGCCGCGCGGCATGGATCACCGCATGCAGTTCACGGGACCGACGGGCACGAACGCGGTGGAGGCGGCGCTCAAGCTCGCCCGCCTCGCCACAGGTCGCCGCGAGGTGGTGGCCTTCAGCCACGGCTTCCACGGCATGACGCTCGGGGCGCTCGCCGCCACCGCCAACCACGCCTTCCGGCAGTGGGCCGGAGTGCCGTTGCGCGACGTGGTGCGGCTGCCCTTCGAGACGGCCCCCGGCGGCAAGACCGCCCTGTCGGACTACGCCGCGGCCCTGGCGGATCCGTCCAGCGGCCACACCCCGCCGGCCGCCTTCCTGGTGGAGGCCGTGCAGGCCGAGGGCGGCGTCAACGTCGCGAGCGCTGACTGGCTGCACGCCGTGCAGGACCTCGCGCGGGAGACTGGTGCGCTGTTCATCATCGACGACATCCAGGCCGGATGCGGGCGCACTGGAAGCTACTTCAGCTTCGACGGCTACGGCCTCGACCCCGACGTGATCACTCTCGCCAAGGGGCTCGGCGGCTACGGGACGCCGATCGCCATGAACCTCAACAAGCCGGCCGTCGACGCGCACTGGTCGCCCGGGGCGCACACCGGCACCTTCCGCGGCCAGGGCCTGTCGATGGTGGCCGGCACCGTCGCCCTGGACTACTTCGCCGACGACGAGCTGATGACCGCCGTCGCCGCGAAGGGGGAGACGATGCGCGAGCGCCTCGCCGCGCTCGCCGCCGCGCACCCGGACCGCGATTGGGAGGTGCGGGGCAAGGGCATGATGCAGGCCCTGGACACCGGCGACGGGGCCTTCGCCAAGGCCGTCCAGGCCGCCTGTTTCGACGCCGGGCTCCTCGTCGGGCCGTGCGGCAGCGGCGGCCGCGTCCTGAAACTCATCCCGCCGCTGACGATCCCCGACGAGGACCTCGCCGCGGGCCTGGACATCCTGGAGGCGGCCGTGACGGAGGTGGCGCGATGAAGCGGCGCGACGACATGACCTTCCCGCCGGAGGAGTACGAGCGGCGGCTGACCGAGCTGCGGGAGCGGATGGACAAGCGCGGGCTCGACGCCGTGGTGATCACCGATCCCGAGAACCTGATGTACCTCACCGACTACCAGACCACCGGCTACTCCTTCTTCCAGGCGCTCGTGGTGCCGCTCGACGAGGAGCCGGTGATGATCACCCGCGCGATGGAGGAGTCCAACGTGATCGCGCGGACCTGGGTGGAGCGCACCCGCCCCTATCCCGACACCGGCGACGCCATCCAGGAGCTGGTGCTCACGCTCAAGGAGGGCGGCCTCGGGACCAAGCGGGTGGGCTACGAGCGCAACAGCTACTTCTTCCCCGCGTACCAACAGGACCGGGTGCACACCTCCTTCCAGCAGGGTGTGCTCATGGACTGCTTCGGGATCGTCGAGGCGGGGCGGGCCACCAAGTCCGACGCCGAGATCGCGGTGATGCGCAAGGCCGCCCGCGCCGCGGAGGCCGGCATGGCAGCCGGGCTGGAGGCGGCGGTCCCCGGGAACACGGAGAACGACGTGGCGGCGGCGATCAGTGCCGCGATGTTCCGGGCCGGCGGCGAGTTCCCCGCCGTCATGCCCTACGTCGCCTCGGGACCGAGGTCGATGATCGGCCACGCGACGTGGGAGGGCCGCACCATCGAGCCGGGCGAGCACGTCTTCCTCGAGGTGGGCGGCTGTTACCGCCGGTACCACGCCGCGCTCATGCGCACCGCGGTCAACGGCGAGCTCTCGCCCACCATGTACGAGGCGCAGGAGAAGATGAAGCTGGCCCTCTCCGAGCTGAAATCGCTGATGCGGCCGGGGATGACGGTGTCCGACGCCGACTCGCTGGTCCGGCGGATCATCTCGGACAACACCGTCGGCGCGCGGCTGATCACCCGGTCGGGCTACTCCATCGGGATCGCCTTCCCGCCGTCATGGGACGAGGGCTACATCCTCAGCCTCAACCCGGGCGACTTCACCGCACTGGAGCCGGGCATGACCTTCCACGTGATCCCGTGGATGTGGGGCGTCGACGGGGACAAGACCGTCGGCATCTCGGACACCATCCGGATCACCGACGACGGCTGCGAGTCCTTCTTCACGCTCGACGAGGATTTCGCCGTGCACGACGGCGCCGGTTCGGGTTCCGCGGTGAACGGCGCCGCGATCGATCCAGGGCCACAGCAGGAGACGACCGAGGCGGAGGTGCTGCCATGACCACGATGCTGACCGCGATCGACCCGTCGACCGGCGAACCGATCCGGGAGGTGCCGGCCGCGGGCCCCGTCGAGATCGAGACGACGCTCGAGCGCGCCGAGACGGCGTACCACGACTGGCGGCGGGCGGGCTTCGCCGAGCGGGCGCACCTCCTGCGCGCGGTGGGCGCCGAACTGCGCCGGGGCGTCGAGGATTACGCCTACGTGATGACCGAGGAGATGGGCAAGCCCATCACCGAGGCGCGGGGCGAGGTGGTCAAGGCGGCGTGGGCCGCCGAGCACTACGCCGAGCACGGCGAGCAGTACCTCGCGTCCGAGTCCGTCGAATCCGACGCCACCTCCAGCTACGTGCAGTACCTGCCGATCGGCCCGGTCCTCGGCGTGTTGCCGTGGAACGCCCCGTTCTGGTTGGCCTTCCGGTTCTGCGCGCCCGCGCTCATGGCGGGGAACACCGCCGTCATGAAGCACGACCCGCACGTCCCGGGCTGCGCCGCCGCCATCGCCGGCGCCTTCCGGGCCGTCGGTGCTCCGGACGGCGTCTTCGCCTCGCTCCCGGTGGCGACGCCCGACGTGGCGGGGGTGATCCGCGACCGCCGGATCCGCGCCGTCTCCTTCACCGGCTCCGACCGCGCGGGTTCCGCCGTGGCGTCGGTCGCGGCCTCGGAGATCAAGCCCGCGGTGCTGGAGCTGGGCGGCTCGGACCCGTCGATCGTCCTGGCGGACGCCGACATCGAGGCCGCCGCCGAGGTGCTCGCCCTGTCCCGGATCATCAACGCCGGCCAGTCCTGCATCGCGGCGAAGCGGATCATCGTCGAGCGGTCCGTGCACGACGAGCTCGTCGAGGCCCTGCGCACCCGGCTCGCCGCGCTGCGGATGGGCGACCCCCGGGAGGACGACACCCAGGTCGGGCCGATCGCGCGCGCCGATCTGCGGGACAACCTGCACCGCCAGGTCGCGGAGACCGTGACCGCCGGTGCCACCTGCCTCCTGGGCGGGACGGTGCCCGACGGACCGGGGTTCTTCTACCCGCCCACGCTGCTGACGGGCGTGCGGCCGGGGATGGCGGCGTGCTCCGAGGAGACCTTCGGTCCCGTCGCCGCGGTGATGACGGCCGTCGACGCCGACCACGCCGTCGACCTCGCGAACGCCACCCCGTACGGCCTCGCCGCGAGCGTGTGGACCGACGCCGCCCGCGGCGAGGCCATCGCGCGGGAGCTCGAGGCCGGGCAGGTCAGCGTCAACGGCATCGTCAAGACGGACCCGCGGCTGCCGAGCGGCGGCGTCAAGCGGTCCGGCTACGGCCGGGAGCTGGGCCGCGCCGGCATCCACGAGTTCGTCAACGCCCAGCAGGTCTGGGTGGGGCCGAAGCGGGACTGACGGGAGTTCGACGGTGCGCGGGCCCGAGACCGCGTCGTAGAGTCGGTGCGGTGAGGTACGAGGAGCTCGGCGATCTTCCCTGTTCGATCACCCGGCCGCTGGTGGTGCTCGGTGATCGGTGGACGCTGCTGGTCCTCAAGACGGCGTTCGCCGGGGTGCGCAGGTTCAGCGCCTTCCAGGAGTCCCTGTCGATCTCGAAGAGCCGTCTCCAGGACCGGCTGACGCGCCTCGTCGAGCACGGGATCCTCGTGAAGCAGCCCAGTGCAGAAGGCGCCCACGACGAGTACCGGCTCACGCCGAAGGGCATGGACCTCTATCCGATCCTCATGGCGATCAAGGATTGGGGCGACGAGTACATGGCGCCGGACGGCCCTCCGGTGCACTACCGCCACGCGGACTGCGGCGGCGAGGCTCACGCGGTTCTTACCTGCGGCGATTGCGGCGAGCGGCTGACAGCGCGCGACGTGGTGCCGGAGGCCGGGCCGGGCATGACGGCATAGGTCGGTGCGCGAAGGGTTCCCCTCGGCGCTGATCCCTGCTAGCTTTTGGTCTCAAAATAAGACCAACTGATCGGAGTGCTCATGCCGGGCATCGCGCACGCTCCCCGTCTCGACGACCTCCTGGCCGACCGGTGGACGTGTCGGCAGTTCATCCCCGACCGCGAGGTCCCATTCGAGACCATCGAGGAGCTCCTGGCGGCGGCGCAGCGGACACCGTCGTGGTCGAACACCCAGCCGTGGGGGTTGTGGGTGACCACCGCGGCGGCGACGGGCCGGTTCCGGGCGGAACTGGGCGCGCATGTGGCCGCGGGCGGAGAGGTGAAGCCGGACATCGACTTCCCCGTCGCGTACACCGGGCGGCACCGGGAGCGCCGGCGGGATTGCGGGCACGCGCTCTACGCGAGCCTCGGTGTCGAGCGGGACGACCACGCCGGTCGCGCGGAGCAGTTCCTCCGTAACTTCACATTGTTCGACGCCCCGCACGTCGCGGTGATCACCAGCCCCGTCGAACTCGGAACGTACGGGGTGCTCGACTGCGGGCTCTACATCGCCACGTTCCTGCTCGCGGCGCAGGACCGCGGCCTGGCCGCCGCGCCGCAGGCGGCCCCGGCTGCGTACTCCCCGTTCCTCCACCGGCACTTCGGGATCGACGACTCGCGCCACGTGGTGGCGACGATCGGCTTCGGCTACCCCGACCTCGACGACCCGGCCAATCGGTTCCGCACCGCGCGCGCCGCGCTGACCGAGAACGTGGTGCTCGTCAGCGATCGGCCGCACGATGCGGCACCGGTTCGCCTACTCGACGGTGACCGACTTCGCCAGGTTGCGGGGCCGGTCGATGTTGAGCCCCAGGCTCAGCGCCGCGTAGTAGGCGAGTAGCTGGGTGGGGATCATCAGCAGGATCGGGTCCAGCTCGGGCTCGTTCTTCGGCACCGTGAGGGTCACCTTCGCCTCGGGCAGCTCGACCCCCGGGTTGGTGATGGCCACGATGTCGCCGCCGCGGGCCGCGATCTCGTGCAGCGCACCGATGTTGCGGTCCAGCAGCTCGTCGTCCGGGACGATCGCGACGGTCGGCATCTCGGGGCTGATCAGCGCGAGCGGGCCGTGCTTGAGCTCGGAGGCCTGGTACGCCTCGGCGTGGCGGTAGCTGAT
This sequence comes from Tsukamurella sp. DT100, assembly GCF_049844855.1. Lineage (NCBI taxonomy): Bacteria > Bacillati > Actinomycetota > Actinomycetes > Mycobacteriales > Tsukamurellaceae > Tsukamurella > Tsukamurella sp. DT100. The sequence continues at coordinate 249,171 of NZ_JBNCLV010000006.1, read as the reverse complement.
CTCCTTGAACTTCTGCGCGCCCTCGCGGGCGGTCGGGTAGCCCCGCACGCGGCCGATGTAGAAGAGGCTCGGCGCCTCGGCCAGCAGCTTCGCGGCGTCCTCGACGTCGCCGGGGGAGTCGATGATCTCGCCGATCTGCGCGGGCAGGGCCTTGAGGCCCTTGACGATCCGCGTCCCGTCGGTGATCGAGAGGTCGCGCACCCGGCCCAGGGCGAGCGCGAGCAGCGCGAAGCCGACCGCCATGTGGGTGTTGGCCTTGGTGGAGGCCACCGAGACCTCGGGGCCGGCGTGCAGGTAGATGCCGCCGGAGACCTCGCGCGCGATGGTCGAGCCGACCACGTTGACCAGGCCGACGATGGTGCCGCCCTTGCGCTTGACCTCCTGCACGGCGAACGCGGTGTCGGCGGTCTCGCCCGACTGGCTCACCGCGACGTACAGGGTGTCGGGCTCGACGATGGGGTTGCGGTAGCGGAACTCGCTGGCGGGCTCGGCGTCCGCGGGGATGCGGGCGAGCTCCTCGATGACGGAGGCGCCCAGCTGGCCCATGTAGTAGGCGCTGCCGCAGCCGAGGATCTTGACGCGCTTGAAGCGGCGCATGGCCTGCGCGTCCAGGTTCAGGCCGTCGAGGCGGGCGGTGGCGAAGCGCTCGTCGAGCCGGCCGGAGAGCATGCGCTCGAGCGAGCTCGGCTGCTCCGCGATCTCCTTGAGCATGAAGTGGCTGTGGTTGCCCAGCTCCAGGTCGTCGGGCGAGATATCCACGGTGGTGGCGGACTTCGCGACGGCGCGGTTGTCGTCGGCGCTGAACATGCGGAAGCCGGAGGCGGTGACGGTGGCGCACTCGCCGTCGTCGAGGTGCACGACCTGGCTGGTGTGCCGCACCACGGCGGAGATGTCGGAGGCGACGAACATCTCCTTGTCGCCGACGCCGATGATGAGCGGGGAGCCGTTGCGGGCCACGACGATCCGGTCGGGGTGCTCGGTGTCGATGACGGCCAGGGCGTAGGTGCCGCTGAGGCGGTGCAGCGTCTGGCGCACGGCGTCCTCAAGGGTCTCGGCGCCGCTGCGGGCGATGAGGTGGGCGACGGCCTCGGTGTCGGTGTCGGAGGTCAGCTCCACGCCGTCCGCCTCGAGCTCGAGGCGCAGGTCCCGTGCGTTGTCGATGATGCCGTTGTGCACGACGAAGATCCGCTCGTGGCCGTCGGCGTCGGGGGCGGAGGTGTGCGGGTGCGCGTTGGCCTCCGACGGGGCGCCGTGCGTGGCCCAGCGGGTGTGGCCGATGCCGGTCTTGCCCGCGAGCCGCTTCGGCAGCGCGGCCTCCAGGTCGCGCACGCGGCCCACGCTGCGGACCCGCTTCGCGCCGGACGGGCCGAGCACCGCGATGCCCGCCGAGTCGTACCCGCGGTACTCGAGCTGGGTGAGTCCGTCGACGAGGATGTCCACGGCCGTCTGGCCACCGATGTATCCGACGATTCCGCACATGCTGAGGCGGCTCCTAGCTGTAGATGAGGCGGCGCAGCTGCCGCTCGGTGAGATCGGGTGCGGCGACGAGCCGGCTGCTCAACTCGTCGGCGAGGGTCGCGAAGATCTCCGCGTTCTTGGCGCCGCGACCCTGCAGGTCGCGATGCCGGCGGCGGACGAACTCCTCGACCGGTTCCCGGTAGTAGGCGGTGACGTCGTCGATGACACGCACGGCCTCGGTGGCGGAGAGCCCCGTGGTCCGCGCGATGTGATCCACGAGATCGCTATCCGGCACGGCTTCGATCTTCCGTGCCCGACGGTGTCGTGTCAATTATCTGCCCGTAATCGGGCAGAAATGAGATCGATTCGGTCGGGCGAAGCCAACCGAGCCAAGAATGACAAGAATGCTTGACACCAAATGTCAAGGCTGCTTGACTCGATGGTGTGGACGACGACGAGAACCCGGTGCGGGCGCGGCGACGCGTCCAGCGCATCACCCAGGCCGAACTGGCCGCCGCCGTCGGCGTGAGCCGGCAGACGGTGGTCTCGGTCGAGAAGGGCGACTACGCGCCCAGCGTGTACCTCGCGCTGAAGGTGGCCCGGGCCCTCGGCGCCACCGTCGAAGAGCTGTTTCCCCTGAAGGAGGACGATCATGTCGGCTGAGAGTCGTATCGAGGACTTCATCCTCGCGCCGTCGGACCCCGCGTGGGGCGACGAGCGCAACCGCGAGGAGTACTACCGGGCGATGGCGGTGGGCTACTACTGGGCGGCCCCGGCGGCGCTCGTGGCCTCCCTGATCGCGGCGGCGGAGGGCGCCCGGATCACCGCGATGGCGGTGCTCCTGCTGCTGCTGGCGACGCAGCTCGCCACCTACCGGTACTGCACCCGGCACGACGTGCCGTTGGCGTCCATCTCCCGCGCCTTCATGACCCCGAAGCGCAAGGCCGTGATGGCGGCGATCCTGATCCCGTACCTCGCGGTGTGGTGCTCGCTGCAGCTGGACCGCGACCCGAGCACGATCGCGGGCGCCGCGGTCGGCGGGCTCGTGGGTGCGGGGATCGCCGCCGGCGCCGTGTTCCTGGCGGCCCGGACCGAGCGTCGCCGGGAGGCCGCGGCGGCCGCCGACGACGACGTATTCGAATAACGAAGGATCCATCGGTACGCTGTGACCTCGTGACCGCCTCCGAAGCCGCTGATCGGGTACCCCTCGATCTCAAGACCCAGCTCGTGCGCTTCGTGCTGACCGGCGGCTTCTCGGCGGTGGTCGACTTCGGAACGCTCTTGATCCTCACCAAGGGATTCGGGGTCGACGAGGCCCTGGCCAAGACCATCGGCTTCATCCTCGGCACCACCACCGCGTACCTGCTCAACCGCCGCTGGACCTTCCAGGCCGAGCCCTCCGCCAAGCGGTTGATCGCGGTGTGGGCGCTGTACATCGCCATGTACGGCGTGCAGCTGGGCATCTACATGGCCTTCTACACGCTGTTCCCGCCGCCCGAGGACGGCATCGGCAGCTACGTGAACCGCCTCGTCGCCTTCGTCGTCGCCCAGGGCACCGCGACGGTCGTCAACTTCATCGTCCAGCGCACGGTGATCTTCAAGCTGATGTGATGGCCCGGGCAATTCGGCCGCGGCGAACACTGCTCGTCCCCGGGGCCCTCGCGCTCCTCGGCGTCCTGCTGTCGCTCTGGCACGGCGGGCGTCCGTCCGTCTGGTTCGACGAGCTCGCCACCGCCTCCGCCATCGACCGCTCGCCCGGCGAGCTGTGGCACCTGCTGACCAACATCGACGCCGTGCACGGCCTCTACTACTGGGGCGTCCGCACCTTCTCCCTCGTGTTCGGGCTCGACGAGACCGCGCTGCGGGCCTTCTCCGCGCTCGGCGTCGGCGCGGCCGTCGCGGCCTGCTACTGCCTCGCGCGGCGGCTCGGCGGGGAGACCTTCGCGCTGGTCGCGGGCGTGATCGCGCTGATCCTGCCGCGGCTCACCTGGTCGGGCGTCGAGGCCCGCTCCTACTCGTGGGTGATCGCCTCCGCGGCGCTCGTGCTGATCGCGGCGCACCGGGCGACATCGTCGACGGGGAAGCCCGGTGCCCGTCGGGCCTGGCTCGCCTACGGCGCGGCGCTGCTCCTCGCGACGGTGCTCTTCCTCTACTCCGCGACCCTCGTGCTCGCGGTCGCGGCGGTGTTCGCCGCGGACGAGAGGACCCGGACCCGCGCCGTCCTGAAGCCGGCGGCGATCGCCTCGGCGGCCGCGATCGTGCTGGCGAGCCCCGTGGTGATCCTCGCGGCCACCCAGCGCGACCAGGTGTCCTGGCTCCAGTGGCCGGGGTGGCGCATCTTCCAGAACGTGCTGGTCGACCAGTGGTTCGACCACTCGTACGCGTTCGCGATCGCGGCGTGGCTCGTGATCGCCGTCGCCGCGCTGCTGTGGTGGCGGCGCGGCGTCGCCGGATCCGCGCGGGCGAGGGACGCTGGACCGGCGGATGCGGCACCGTCGGGCGAGTCCCCCATGGACCTGACCTGGGCGCTGCGCTACGGCCTGGCCGGCGCCCTGGTGCCGCTCGCGGCGATCCTGCTGGTCTCGCCGATCGTCCCGTCGTACGTGGGGCGGTACGTGAGCTTCACGGTGCCCGGCGTGGTGCTCGTGCTCGCGGCCGCGGTCACGACGGTGGCGCGGGCCCTGCCGCGTCCGCGGGTCGCCGGCGCGGCGCTGCTCGCCGTGCTGACGGTGGCCGCGATCCCGGGCTACCTGTGGCAGCACAGCCCGCTGTCGAAGCCGGGCGGCAGCGACTTCAGCTACGCGGCGCGCTACATCCGCGACAACGCGCGGCCCGGCGACTGCGTGTTCTTCCAGGTGCAGCCGAGCTGGGCGTGGCCCTCGCTGCGCATCGCGCACGACGGCCTGCCGGGCATGTTCGACGGCCTGCGGGACATGGGGAACGACGGGGACCGCCGCTCCGACGGGAAGCTCTGGGACAAGGAGAAGGGCGTCAACCAGTGGGCGTCGTGGGCGGCCGACGAATGCACCGCCGCCTGGGTGCTCGCCGACGCCGACCGGTCCGAGGACGACTTCCGGCAGGAGAACGGCAACCTGTGGTGGACCTTCCGCCCGTTCCGGTTCATGGGCACCGACATGCAGGTCTCGCTCGACTACGGCGGGCTCGCGGTGGTGCACCAGGAGCAGTTCCACATCCTCCAGGTGGTGCACCTGGTGCAGCCGCCACCCGCGGAGGGGCCGGACCCGCAACCACTGCCGCAGACCCGCCATACCTACTGGTGAACGGTTGCAAAGCGGTTCGTTAGACGTATATACGACTTTGTCCGTCGTGTCCACCCTTGTCCGATGTGACATATGCGGGGTTGTCCGCCGCGCGGACCTTCGCGACGATCGTTACGCACAGGTAACGATCGAGGGGAGAGCGTCGTGGTGTCAGTCGGGATCGTCGGAGGGGGTGCCGCGGCCGTGAGCCTGCTGCGGCAGCTGCCCGTGAGCGACGATCTGTCCGTCTCCGTCTACGCCGACCGGGTCATCGGCCCCGGCCGGGCCTATGCGGAGGAGTCCGATTCCGCCCTGCTCAACCGGCAGGCCTTCGCGATGTCCATCTCCGCGGAGGAGCCCGACGAGTTCGTCGACTGGTGCCGGGCGAACGAGCCGGAGCTCCTCGTCGAGGGCGGGCACAGCTTCGTCCCGCGCTGGGCGTACGGCCGCTACCTGCGGCAGTGCACGCAGGCCCGCGCGGTGGACTTCGGCGACTCGCTCACGCGGATCACCGGCCGCGTCACCGACGCGGCGCGCGAGGGCGATGTGTGGCGGCTCGTCGTGCACCGCCCCGGCTTCGCGCCGGAGACGTACCGGCACGACGTGGTCGTGCTCGCGCTGGGTTCGAGCCCGCCCGCCGACCCGTACCGGCTCGAGGGGACGGAGCACTACACGCAGGACCCGTACCCCGTCGACGAGTGGCTGCCGACGGTCCTCGCCGGGGAGTCCGCCGCGGTGATCGGCACGGGCCTCAGCGCGATCGACGTCGCGCTGGCCGTGCGCTCGCGAAGCTGGGACGGCCGCCTGCTGATGGCCTCGCGCCAGGGCATCCTGCCCGACGTGCGCAGCGACCTCGAGCCGCTCGACTTCGATCCCGATGTGGGCGCGCTCATTCGGCGCGTGCAGCTCAAGCACGGAGGCCTCGAATGGGAGGACGTCGTGAACATCGTCGACTACCTCGCCGTGGGCGAGGGCCTGCGCCGCTCCGAGGTGCGCGCCGCCTTCCGCGCGATCACCGAGCCCGCCGGGCCCCGGCTCGCGGGCTTCGCCGGCCGCCCCGTCTCCATCGCGCCCGAGGTGCAGCGGCTCGTGATCTGCGTGGCCCAGTACTACGCGAACGACCTGTGGTCCGCGATGACCCGTTCGGCGCGGTCGGCGATGGTCGCGTCGGTGCACGCGCCCTTCCAGGCGCTCGCCAACCCGCTGCCCGCCCGGAGCGCGCAGGTGCTGGGGGACATGGTGGTCGACGGTGCGCTGACCGTCCGGCACGGCGTCCGCGACGTGGCCCCGTCGGCCTCGGGGCTGGTGGTGAGCAGCGCCGACGGTGACGAGGCCGTCCAGCACGTGGTCAACGCGACGCGGACGCCGGCCGGTGCGCCCTCGGGTGCCGCGGCGAGCCTGGTCTCCTCGCTCGTCTACGGCGGCACCGCCCGCCGCAATCCCTACGGCGGGCTGCGGATCAACGTCGCCGACAACGCGATCGTCGGCCGCGACGGCACGTCGGTGCCGGGGCTGTACGCGCTCGGCGAGATCGCCTCGGGCGACCTCTACTACATCAGCAGCATCGCCAAGATCCGCCGGCGCGCCCGCGCTGTGGCGCGGTCCATCGCCGAGCGGGTGAATCCGGCGGTGCCGCAGTCGGACCCGGTGCCCGCGTCGGTGGCGGTGACCGGTGGCTGAGGCGAGCGCGGTCGCCGACCGGACGGAGGCCGCGGTGGGCACGCCGGGCCGGTGGTCCACGATCATGCTGCTCGTCGCGGTCACCGCACCGCAGCTGGGCCTGAGCCTGCTCAACCCGTCGACGCCGCAGATGGCGATCGACCTGCACACCTCCGTCTCCGCGGTGCAACTCACGCTGTCCTGCTACATGGCCGGTTACGCGGTGTCGATGTTCGCGGCGGGCGTGCTCGCGGACCGCTTCGACGCGCGGGCCCTCCAGGCGTTGGGCCTCGTGCTGTTCGCGTTGGGCGGGGTGCTCGCGGCCGCCGCCCCGACGGTGGCGGTGCTCGGCGTGGCGCGGTTCGTGCAGGCGGTCGGTGGCACCTCGGCGACGGTGCTGTGCCGCTTGGTGATCCAGCGCCGGTATCCGACGGATGCGCGGATGCACCTGCTCACGTCGCTGTCGATCGTCATCGCGGCGACGCCCGCGATCTCACCCTTCTTCGGCTCGGCGCTGGTCCAGGTCGCGCCGTGGCGCGCCCTCTTCCTCGGCCTGGCCGCGGTCGGTCTCGTTCTGGCCCTCGCGTTCCTGCGCCTGGTACCCACGGCCGCGCCGGCCACGCCCGTCGCGCCGACCCCGCGCGCCATCGGGCGGGGCGTTGCGGAGGCCTTTGCGCGCAAGGGCTTCCACCGGCACGCGCTGGTGATCTCGCTGGCTTGGATGGGGTACTTCCTGTTCATCGAGCAGTCCGCGTTCATCCTGCAGGGGCTGCACGGCGCGACGGAGATCCAGTACGGGCTGCTGCTCATCGTGCCCGCGCTCGGGTACATCGCGGGCAGTGTGGTGATCCGGCGGGCGGCCGTCGCGCGGACCGCGGTGCGGCTGTGCACGATCGGCTCGGCGCTCGGAGGCGCCGCCCTGGTCGCGCTGGCGGCCCTGGGGGTCCCGACGGCCGCCGCGGTCGTCATCCCGCTCGCCGTCGGCTTCCTCGGCGTGGGCGCGGCGATCCCGTTCGCCCAGGCCGGGCTGCTGGAGCTGGACCTGAAGGCCCAGGGCGTCGGCGCCGGGCTGTTCTTCTTCCTCCAGATGGGGGCCGGCGCGGTGTACTCCGTGGTCATCGAGGCGCTGCACCTGCGGTCCGCGGTCAGTACCTCGGTGGCGATCGGCCTGCCGCTGCTCGCCCTCGCCGCCGTCGTCTGGGGGACCACGCGCGCGAAGCCGTGACGCGGAACACGGCGGTTCGGGAATGATACGGACCGAGGTCCGGTTATAGTTCCCGTATCGCGGCGCACGGTGCGCCGCCTCGAACGAGGAGCTCCACCATGGACGTCGTATTCCTGATCGGCCGCATCCTGCTCGCGGTCCTGTTCGTGATGTCGGCCGTCGGCCACTTCACCGCCGCGGACGGCATGGCGCAGTACGCCGCCGCCAAGAAGGTCCCCGCCGCGAAGCTCGCCGTGGTCGGCAGCGGCGTGATCGCCCTACTCGGCGGCCTGTCGCTGATCCTGGGCGTGTGGATCGACCTGGGCGCGCTGCTGCTCGTGCTGTTCCTGCTGCCCGTCACCGTGATGATGCACGACTTCTGGAAGGCCGTGGATCCGCAGGCCAAGCAGACCGAGATGATCTCCTTCAACAAGAACCTCGCGCTCATCGGCGGCGCGCTGATCCTGTTCTACTTCGTCAACGTCACCCAGTCGGTGCCCCTGGGCCTCACCGGCCCGCTGTTCCCCGCCTGGTGATCGCTCCCCGATAACGGGTTCGGCCCCGGTCCGCGTGCTGCGGATCCGGGGCCGAACTCGTCGTCGCGTCAGTCCTTCGGGAGCTCCCGGCGGACGATCTTGCCGGTGGGGTTGCGGGGCAGCGTGTCGAGGAAGACGACGTCGCGCGGGACCTTGAAGCGGGCGAGGTTGCCGCGCACGTAGTCCTTGAGGTCCTTCACGAGCGCCTCCTCGTCGGAGGGCGCGCCGCCGTCGATCACGACGAAGGCGCGCAGGCGCTGGCCGAACTCGGGATCGGGCACGCCGATCACCGCGGCCTCCACCACGTCGTCGCGGGTGACCAGCAGGTTCTCCACCTCGAGCGGGTAGACGTTCTCGCCGCCGGAGACGATCATGTCGTCGTCGCGGCCGTCGATGTGCAGCAGGCCGTGCTCGTCCCAGTGGCCCATGTCGCCCGACGAGAGGTGGCCGTCGATGATCTGCTTCGTGCGGCCGTCGCTGTAGCCCTCGAAGGGCGCGCCGGCGCGCACGAAGACCCGGCCGCGCTTGCCGACGCCCTCGACGAGCGCGTCGTTCTCGTCGTACAGGCGCACCGTCGTCAGCACCGGCGGCTTGCCGACGGTGCCGGGCGCGGTGCGCAGGTTGCGCGGCGTCGCGACGGTGGCGACGGCGACCTCGGTCGAGCCGTAGACGTTGTAGAGCACGTCGCCGAAGACGTCCTGGAACTTCTCCGAGAGCTCGGGGGAGACCGCGGACCCGGCCACGACCACGGACTTGAGGCAGCTGGTGTCGTACTTCGCGAGCGTCTCCGCGGGCAGGCTCAGCATGCGGGTGAGCATCGTGGGCACCGCGACCAGCATGTCGGCGCGGTTGTCCGCGATCAGCTTGAGGGTGTTCTCCGGGTCGAACCGGCGCATCGTCACGGTGGTGCAGCCCACCGACATCCCGGCGGACCACATGGCGAATCCCGTGGAATGGAAGATCGGCGAGGCGATGACGACGGTGCCGCGGCGCTTGAAGGGGATGCGGTCGACGAGCATCGCGGTCGCCAGCGAGGGCACCTTGCTGCGGGTCGCGCCCTTGGGCAGGCCGGTGGTGCCCGAGGTCAGGATGATGAAGCCGCCCTGCTTCTCCGGCGGCGGGACGCGCTTGGCGTCGCGGCCGGCGATCAGCTGGTCGATGGTCTTCGCGCCCGCGGGCACGGCGTCGGCCTCGTCGACCCAGGTCAGGTACTGCGGCATGTCCTCGGGCAGGGCGTCCAGCAGGGAGGTGAACTCGCTGTCGTGGAAGACGGCCTGCACCTTCTCGCGGGCGCAGACCTCGGCGAACTGGGGCTTGGCGAAGCCGGTGTTCATCATGGCCAGGCGCATGCCCGCGCGGGCGGCGGCGCTGATGATGAGCAGGAGGCCGCGGTGGTCGCGGGCGAGCACGGCGATCACGTCGCCGGACTTGAGGCCGGATGCGCGTAGGCCGCGGGCCAGGGCGTTCGACTGCGCCTCGTACTGCGCGTAGGTGAGGGTGCCGCGCTCGTCGACGATCGCGATGCGGTCGGGGTTCTCCGCGGCGCCCTTGATCACCAGCGCGGCCTGCGGGCCGTACTGCCGGTTGTAGCCGAGCGCGCGGAGCGCGACGTCGGGGCGTGCCGGGTCGACGACCCGGCGCTGGAGCATGCGCAGCAGGGCGTGGCCCTGCGGAAGAAGATCGGAGACCAGGCTCGTTCCCATGACGACGATGATAGAGGCATCGCGGGAGCTCTGTTGAGCCCCCTTCAATAAGAGGTGTGCGCCACCGGGATCAGGGCCGCGTGAACCGCTCGTCGCGGCCCAGCTTGCGCAGCCGCAGCCACTCGCGGAACCCTGCGACGTCGCGCTGCTGCACCAGGAAGAACCAGCCGAAACGGGCCCACTCCTGCGGGATCAGCTTCCGCATCCCGGGCTGGGACTGCAGGTAGCCGCGGTTGCGGTAGGTGAAGAAGCGCTTGGTCTCGTTGTCCGGGTACTGGGTGTGCATGCGCCCGCCCAGGATCGGCCGGAACTCGTCGGCGCCGTTGGGGTGCAGGTAGGCGGTGGTCAGGCAGGTGCCGAAGGGCAGGCCCGAGCGCACCAGCCGGCGGTGCACCTCCACCTCGTCGCCGCGGATGAACAGCCGCAGGTCCGGCACGCCCACCGCCGCGACGGTGTCCTTGCGGAACAGCGCGCCGTTGAACAGGGAGGCGATCCCCATCAGCACGTCGTCCGACGGTGCCTCGGGGTCGATCAGCTCGGACCGCTTGCGCCGCCAGACGAGGCCGCGGCGCAGCGGGAAGGCCAGCGTCTCGGGGTCGTCGATCGTCGAGACCACGGGCGAGACCTCCGCCAGCCCGTGCCGCTCGGCGCAGTCCAGCAGCGTGCCGAGCACCTGCGGCCCCTCGGGGCGGCCGTCGTCGTCGGCGAGCCAGATCCAGTCGGCGCCCAGCGCGAGCGCGTGCAGCATGCCGAGGGCGAAGCCGCCGGCGCCGCCCAGGTTGAACTGCGAGGGCAGGTACGTGGTGGCGACGGGCTGGGACTCGACCAGCGCGCGCACCTCGTCCTGGGCCGCGTTGTCGACCACGATCAGGTGGTCGACGGGGCGCTCCTGCGAGCTGAGCACCTCGAGGGACTTCGCGAGCAGGGCCGCCCGGTCGTGGGTGACGACGACCGCGACGACGGTGCCCCGACCGTCACTCATTCTTCTCGGCCTCGAGCATGTCGAGCACCTTGCGGACCTGGGCGCCGGCGTCGAGGCCCTCGTAGGCGGTCACGACCTCCTCGATGCCGCCCTCCTGCCGGATCTCGCCGTGATCGATCCACATCGCCCGGTCGCAGAGCTGCGCGAGGAATTCGTTCGAGTGCGACGCGAAGACGAGGATGCCGGAGCGCTCCACCAGCGCGGAGAGCCGCTTGCGGGCCTTGCGCATGAACTCGGCGTCGACGGCGCCGATGCCCTCGTCGAGGAGCAGGATCTCGGGGTCGATCGACGTGACCACGCCCAGGGCGATGCGCACCCGCATGCCGGTGGAGTAGGTGCGCAGCGGCATCGACAGGTAGTCGCCCAGCTCGGTGAACTCGGCGATCTCGTCGGCCTTGCGCAGCATCGACTTACGGGTCTGCCCCAGGAACAGCCCGCGGATGATGATGTTCTCCATGCCGGAGATCTCGGGATCCATGCCCACGCCGAGGTCGAAGACGGGGGCCACGCGGCCCTTCACGAGCGCGGAGCCGCGGGTCGGCTCGTAGATCCCGGCGAGGAGCCGCAGCAGCGTCGACTTGCCGGCGCCGTTGTGGCCGACGAGCCCGACGCGGTCGCCCTCGTCGAGGCTCATGGTGATGTTGCGCAGCGCCTCGACGACGACCACGTTGTCGTCGGCCATCACCTTGCCTCCGGCGGAGCCCATGACCGCGCGCTTGATCGAGCGCGATTTCGCGTCGAACACCGGGAAGTCGACGCAGGCGTCCTGCGTCCGAATGGAAACGCTCATCTCACACCCAATACGCGACTCGGGAACGGAACTGCTTCATGAGCACGAGGGTCAGCCCCATGCCGACGATCGTGCAGCCGATCACCACGTACCAGTGCTGGGGATCGAAGGGCTTGCCCGTGAGCGGCCCGCGCACCATCTCCAGGTAGTGGTAGAGCGGGTTCAGCTTCACCAGCTGCGCGCGCTCGCTGTTGCCGCCGGGCACGGTGTCGAGCGTCCACACCACGGGGGTGATGTAGAAGAGCAGCTGCGTCAGGGCGGTGAGCAGCGGCGCGATGTCGCGGAACCGGGTGGCGAGGATGCCGAAGAACATCGAGACCCAGACGCCGGTGATGGCCAGCATGGCGAACCCGGGGATCACGCTGAGCTGCGTCCACGACCACTGCTTCGGCGGGAAGATCGCCAGCACGACGACCACGATGATCATGTTGTGGGCGAGGAAGAGCATGTGCCGCCACACCAGGCGGTAGACGTGCACCGACAGTGGCGCGGGGAGCTGTTTGATCAGACCCTCGTTGGCGATGAACACCTCGGCGCCGTCGATGATCGAGCTCTGGATGAAGGCCCACAGCACGAAGCCGACGGTGAGCTGCGGCAGCAGGTCCTTGACGTTGGCGCCGAGCAGCACCGACCACAGCAGCGCGAGCGCGCTGGCGGTGACGCCGGTGGCGATCGTGATCCAGAAGGGGCCGATCACCGATCGGCGGTAGCGCTGCTTGATGTCCTGCCAGCCCAGTTCGAGCCAGAGCTCGCGATGCACGGTGGCGCCGTCTACCAGGTCGCGGATCGCGCGCGAGAAGGTGCGCGAGTCCGAGACGAGGGGCGCCGAAGGGGCGGCGTGGGGGCTATCGACGGGCACGGTAGGCCAGGGTACCCGTCCCGACGGTCCGCCCGGCGCACGTCGAGCGGGAGCGCCCCGGCCGCTTTCCGGCGGTGCGCCCGCCGCCCGCGGGCGGCACCGTCACAGGTACTGCCCGTGACCGGTCTGCGACTCCGGGCCGGGGCTCATCGCCGGGGGCAGGGCGCCCTGGCGCATCTGCTCGAGCTGGGCCCGGGCGGCCATCTGCTGCGCGAAGAGGGCGGTCTGGATGCCGTGGAACAGGCCCTCCAGCCAGCCGACGAGCTGCGCCTGCGCGATCCGCAGCTCGGCGTCCGACGGGGTCGACTCGTCCGTGAAGGGCAGCGCGAGACGCTCCAGCTCGTCCTGCAGGTCGGGGGAGAGCCCGTCCTCGAGCTCCTTGATCGACGTCCGGTGGATGTCCTTGAGCCGGGCGCGGCTGGCCTCGTCGAGCGGTGCGGCGCGTACCTCCTCGAGGAGTTGCTTGATCATCGTGCCGATCCGCATCACCTTCGCGGGCTGCTCGACCATGCCGTGCAGCTCCTCCGCGGCATTGTCCGGTTCATCCGCTTCGGCGTGCGCGCCGGCGCCGGCACCCGCGGGAATGATCTCCACCTCGTTGCGATCGCTCATACCACCATTCTGGCAGCTCCCCGCGGGCGGACCACGGTGTCGTCGGTGCGGCGGTGTAATCTGCGTCCCAGTGAACACGTTCTCAGAAGGCCAGGGTGAACCCGGCCGGGCATCGACTGCGGTTGCGGTATCCGCATTCGACGTTGCCCGCGTCCGGGGGCTTTATCCTGCCCTGGGGGACGGGTGGATCCACTTCGATCCGCAGGCCGGCGCGCAGATCCCCGGGGCGGTGTCCTCGGCGGTGGCGAACGCCTTCCGCGGATTCGTCAGCAATCCCTACGGCGTCTACGCCGGGGCCGCGCACACGCGCTCGATCGTGCAGGCCGCCCGGGTGGCGGTCGCGGACCTCGTCAACGGCAAGCCGGAGGGCGTGGTGCTGGGGCCCAGCCGCGAGCAGTTGCTCACCTCCCTCGCGGAGTCGCTGAGCGCGCGCCTCGGGCTCGGCTCGGAGATCGTGCTCTGTCGCCTGGACGACGATGCGAATCAGTCGCCGTGGCTCCGCGTCGCGGATCGCGGCGGCGGCCGGGTCCGGTGGGTCGAGGCCGACATCGAGACCGGTGAGGTCCCGGCGTGGCAGTTCGAGGAGCTGGCCGGTCCGAGCACCTCGGTGATCGCGGTGCCGTACGCCTCGTCGACCATCGGCACCGTCATCGACGTGGCCGCGGCGGCGCAGGCGGCGCACCGCGTGGGCGCGCTCCTCGTGGTGGACGCGACGAGCGCCGCGCCGTACGAGCTGCTCGACATCGAGCGCCTCGGCGCCGACGTGCTGCTCGTGAGTGCGAACCGCTGGGGCGGCCCGCAGGTGGCCGCGATGGCCTTCCGCGATCCGTCGCTGTTCGGCCGGTTGCGCGCCGTGAACCCCGATCGCAGCCTGACGGGGCCGGAGCGGTTCGAGCTGGGCGAGCATCAGTACGCGATGCTGGCGGGGCTCATCGCCTCGATCGACCACCTCGCCGGCCTCGACGAGTCGTCGGTCGGCACGCGCCGGGACCGGCTGGAGCAGTCGATGTTCGGCCTGCGCCAGTACCAGCAGCGGCTCCTGTTCTACTTGCTCAACTCCCTGGCCTCGGCTCCGCAGGTGGCGATCATCGGCCGCGCCGAGCGCCGGGTGCCCACGGTCTCCTTCACGATGCCGGGCGTGCCGGCGGCCAAGGCCGCCAAGCGCCTCGCCGACAACGGCGTGTGCGCCCTGTCGAACGTGCCGAGCCGGTACTTCGCCGGGCTGGGCGTGCCGGAGTACGGGGGCGCGGTCACCGTCGGCCTGGCGCCCTATTCGACCCCGTACGACGTGGACCAGCTGGTCCGCGCCCTCGCCTCCCTGGGTTAGCCGGTGGGACCGTCGGCGCTGGCGGCCGCCTTCGGCGCGGGGATCCTCGCTGGCCTCGGCGCCGTCCTCCCGCTCGGCGCCATCGGCGTGATGCTGTTGCACGAGGGCGCCTCCCGCGGCTGGCGCCGCGCCGTCCCCGCCGCCGCCGGCGTCGGCACCGCGGACCTGATCTTCGCCGTGCTGGCGCTGGCCGCCGGTTCGGTGCTGGCGCCGCTGGTCTCGCAGTGGGGGCGGTGGCCCGCCGCCGTCGGCGGCCTGCTGCTGCTCGTGGTCGCGGTCCTCATGGTGCGCAAGGCCTTCCGTCCCGAGCCCGCCGAGCCCGACGGTGCCGAGCCCGCCGGCGGGAGCGGGGGATGGGCGCGGTACGCGATGTTCTTCGGGCTCACCGCCGTCAACCCGTTCCCGCTCGTCTACTTCGGCGCCATCGCCGTCGGGCTGGGGGAGGGGCTGCACCGCCCGCCCGTGGCGACGGCCTTCGCGATCGGCGTCGGGATCGCCTCGTTCGGCTGGAATCTCGTGCTCATCGGATTGGGTGCGGTGCTCCGGGCGCGGTCGACCGCGCGGATGCGGCGGATCGTCACCGCCGCGGGCGGTGCGATCGTCGCGGTGTGCGCCGTCGTGATCCTGGTGACCGCGTTCGCCTGATTCCGCTCAACCGTCGATCGCGGCGCGGTACTCCTCGGACTCGAAGAACGGGGTGAGGCGGCGTCGCAGCAGGTCCTCGATGACGCCGCGCTTGTCCAGCGTCGCGATCACCGGCGGGCCGAACCGCAGCGCCTCCTCGATCATGTCCTCGCGGCCCACGCCCAGCTCGGCGAGCAGCTCGTACAGCGAGGCGTCGCCGTACTTGTCGAAGACGTGGTCGATGCCCTCGTCGAGCAGCGCGCGGAAGTAGTCGGTGTCGCGGAAGGTGCGCCAGAACTCGAAGATCAGCACCACCACGTCCTCGACGTCGGCGTCGGTGAGCACGCCGCGGTACTCCGCGACCGCGCTGCCGCGGTGCTGGCGCCAGAAGTCCCGGACGGCCTCGGCGAGGGTCTCGTCACCGTCGGCCGCGACCCGGCGCAGGGCGAAGCGCACGCCCTGCCGTGCGGCGGCGTCGGCGCGCTGGCCGAGCGCGGGGAGGGCCGGGCGCAGGGCCCGTGCCGCGGCCCCGGCGACGGTGCGCGTCACCGCGTTCCGGGCGAGGGCGCGGTTCGCGTCGTCGGCCGCGGACGAGGCGGCGGCATGCAGTACCGAGGCCACCGCGTCCTCGGTGGCGGGGCTCTCGGACAGGGCCTGCAGGACCCGCCCGGTGAGGTCCATCTCCGTCACGGTGCTCACCAGCTTCTCGAAGCTGTGGCTGTCGATGACCTCGTCGAGCCGCGTGGTGTCGTTGACGGTGTGGCGGTACAGGCGGCCGGCGATCTCCCCGACGAGCTCGGGGATCGCGCCCTCGACCGGGACCTGCACGGCGTACTTCGCGGCGACGGCCTTGATCATGTCGGGCGTCACCGCCTCCGCGAGCGTCAGCTCGGAGGCGACGGCGAGCGCGTGGTCCACCTCGTCGATGACCAGCGAGTGGTAGGCGGTATCGCGGAGCTGCTTGCGCGCGAAGGCGATCTGCGCCTCGAGGAGGCGGGCGGCGAGGTCGTCGATCATGGGGTCAGGAGCACCTTTCCGACGGACTCGGGGGAGTCCAGGAGGTCGTGGGCGGCGGCCGCGTCGTCGAGCGGGAGGCGCGCGGAGACGACGGGGCGCACGGCACCGTCGGCGATGAGCGGCCAGACCTGTGCGCGGACCGCGGCCACGACCTCGGCCTTGCTGTGCGGCCCGACGGCGGGGCGGCCCCGCAGGTTGGTGGCGCTGACCCGGCCCCGCTTGCCCAGCAGCGCACCGATGTTCAGCTCGCCCTTCACGCCGCCCTGCAGGCCGATGATCACGAGCCGGCCGTGCGGGGCGAGGGCGCTCACGTTGCGGGGCAGGTACTTCGCGCCCATGATGTCGAGGATCACGTCGGCCCGGTCGCGCAGGATCTCCGCGAAATCCTCGTCGTGGTAGTCGATCACGATGTCGGCGCCCAGCTCGCGGCAGCGCTGCGCCTTGAACTCCGAGCCGACGGTGACGGCCACCGTCGCCCCGAGGGCCTTACCGAGCTGGATCGCGTGCGTGCCGATGCCGCTGCCGCCGCCGTGGAGCAGGAGCGTCTCGCCGGCGCGGAGCCCCGCCTCGGTGACGACGTTGGAGTGGACGGTGCAGGCGACCTCGGGGAGCGCCGCCGCGTCGACGAGGGAGACCCCGGCGGGGACGGGCAGGCACTGGGTGGCGGGCGCGATCGCGTACTCGGCGTAGCCGCCGCCGGACAGGAGCGCGCACACCTCGTCGCCGACGGCGAGCCCCTCGACCTCCGGGCCGACGGCGTCGACGGTGCCAGAGACCTCGAGGCCCAGGATCGGGCTTGCCCCGGGCGGCGGCGGGTAGAGGCCGCAACGCTGCATCAGGTCGGCCCGATTGACCGCCGTCGCCGCGACGGCGATCCGCACCTCGCCGGGGCCGGGTTCGGGGATCGGGAGGTCGATGATGCGCAGGTCCTTCGTGGTTTCGTCGACGTCGATGGCCCTCATGGTTCATGGGTAGCACACCGGGCGCGGCCGTCGCGCGGGCTGTGGTGTGGGTCCCGGCTTCGCGGGAATGCGGTAGCGAGGGCCGCCATGTGTTAGAAGTGAATGAACATTCTGTCACTTGAAACGGTGGCACGACGGCGAGGAGACCGCGATGGACCTGAAGAACAAGACCGCACTCGTCACCGGCGGCGCCTCCGGCCTGGGTCTGGCGACGGTGACCCGCCTCGTCGCCGGCGGCGCCCGGGTCGTCGCGATCGACCTGCCGAGCGCCGACACCTCAGCGCTCGCCGGTCTCGGCGACGCCGTGCGCTTCGCCCCCGCCGACGTGACCGACGAGGCCGCGGTACAGGCGGCCGTCGACCTCGCCAATGACGAGGGCACCCTCGCGATCGTCGTGAACTGCGCCGGCATCGGCAACGCGATCAAGACCACGGGCAAGAAGGGCGCGTTCCCGCTCGACGCCTTCTCGAAGGTGATCTCGGTGAACCTCATCGGCACGTTCAACGTGATCCGGCTGGCCGCCACCGCGATCGCCGAGAAGGCGCTCGACGGCGAGGAGCGCGGCGTCATCGTCAACACCGCGTCCGTCGCGGCCTTCGACGGCCAGATCGGCCAGGCGGCGTACTCGGCGTCGAAGGGCGGCGTCGTGGGCATGACGTTGCCGATCGCCCGCGACCTGGCGTCGCTCGCGATCCGCGTGGTCACCATCGCGCCGGGCCTGTTCCTCACGCCGCTGCTCGGCACGCTGCCCGAGGAGGCCCGCGCCTCCCTCGGCGCGCAGGTGCCGCACCCCGCGCGGCTCGGCGACCCGTCGGAGTACGCCGACCTCGTCGCCGCCATCGTCGGCAACCCGATGCTCAACGGCGAGACCATCCGCCTCGACGGCGCCATCCGCATGGCCCCGCGCTGAACCCCCTAGTCATCTGAGATCGAAGGAAACACTGCCATGACCGACGCCGTCATCGTCGACATCGTCCGCACCCCGTCCGGCAAGGGCAAGCCCGGCGGCGCCCTGCACCCCGTCCACCCCGTCGACCTGTTCGCGGGCGTCATCTCCGCCCTCATCGAGCGCAACGACCTCGATCCCGCCCTCGTCGAGGACGTGATCGGCGGGTGCGTCCAGCAGGTGGGGGATCAGGCGCTCAACATCGCGCGCGTCGCCGCGCTCACCGCCGGCCTCCCGATCGAGGTGCCCGGCACCACGATCGACCGGCAGTGCGGATCGTCGCAGCAGGCAGCGCATTTCGCGGCGCAGGGCGTGATCGCCGGCGCGTACGACGTGGTGATCGCCGGCGGCGTCGAGTCCATGAGCCGCGTGCCCATGGGCACCAGCCCCACCGGAGGCGCGCCCTTCGCGCCGCTCGCCGCCCGCTTCCCGAGCCTGCCGCACCAGGGCATCGGCGCCGAGTTGCTCGCCGCACGAGGCAAGTTCGACCGCGAGGCGCTCGACGCCTTCGCCGCCGAGTCGCACCGTCGGGCCGCGGCGACGCAGGCCGCCGGCGGCTTCGACCGGGAGATCGTGCCCGTCGCGCTCCCCGACGGCGGAGTGCACGCCGTCGACGAGACCGTGCGCGGCTCGACCACCGCGGAGGGACTGGGTGGTCTCAAGCCCGCCTTCGCCGATCCCAGGTTCGCGGAGCGGTACCCCGAGATCGATTGGTCGATCACGCCAGGCAACTCGTCGCCGCTGACCGACGGTGCCTCCGCCGCGCTGATCATGAGCGCGGAGAAGGCCGAGGCCCTGGGCCTGACCCCGCGGGCGCGGTTCCACGCCTTCTCCGTGGTCGGCTCCGACCCCGAGGTCATGCTGAGCGGCCCGATCCCCGTGACGCACAAGGTGCTCGCCCGCGCCGGCCTGCGCGCCGACGACATCGACGCCTTCGAGGTCAACGAGGCCTTCGCCTCGGTGCCGATGGCGTGGGCCGCCGAGTTCGACGTCGACCCCGCCCGCCTGAACCCGCGCGGTGGCGCGATCGCGCTCGGCCACCCGCTCGGTGCGTCCGGCACTCGCCTGCTCGCGACGTTGGTCAACCACCTCGAGCAGACCGGTGGCCGCTACGGCCTGCAGACGATGTGCGAGGGCAACGGCATGGCGAACGGCACCATCATCGAGCGTCTCTGAGCGGTGAGCCTCTGGTGGGTCCGGTATCGTACGGCGCTAGGGAAGCGTGGCAGAGCGGCCGAATGCACTCGCCTTGAAAGCGAGCGTGGGTGAAACCACCGGGGGTTCAAATCCCTCCGCTTCCGCAGGTAGAACAGGGTCCCGGTGCCGGACACGGCATCGGGCCCCTCGAGACTTGCCACACCTTGCCACTATCGCCGAAGGAATTCTCGGCGCTAGTTTCGGCGTGTCGTCCCGGCTGGCTGGTGATCATAGAAATCACCGATGGGATGTACACATGGCTCGACTACCCAGCTACATCACGCGCATCGACGGTTCGCGTGGACCCCGATACGAGGCGCGGATCAACGCCACGCTTTCCACTGGGAAGCGACTCCAGCACCGGAAGCGGTTCCGGTCGTTCGACGAGGCGAAGGCATGGCACGCGAAGACGCTCACCGAACTCGAATCCGGTACCCATACGCCGCCCAGCGACCTGACGGTGCACGAGGCGGTAGAGGCGTGGCTCACTGCGAAGGCTGCACGGACGAAAGCACGGCCGCCGCGTACAAATTCTCCTTGGCACCCGTGGTCGCCGCGTACGGCAACACGAAGGTGCAGAAGCTCTCGAAGGCGGATGTTGAGCGACTCGTCACCGACCTCCGCACCGGCGCGGGCGACCGCGGATTGTGGAGGCGCACCTCGATCAATCCGATGCTCGCTCGGTGGCGGAAGGTCTGGGCCGACCTGCATGCGGAGGGAGTCGTAGCGCGGAACGTCGTGGCATTGGTAGAGCCGCTGCGCAAGCCGAGTGGTGAGCCCGCGATGAAGGTCGACGACAGCCTCTCGGAGGCTGAGGTGGAGCTGCTGATCAAGGCACACAGCGACGGCGCGAACGGTTACGCCCGACGGCGTGAACCGTTCGTGCACTTGGCGCTGCTTGGACTCCGCCGCGGAG
Source organism: Tsukamurella sp. DT100 (assembly GCF_049844855.1). Lineage (NCBI taxonomy): Bacteria > Bacillati > Actinomycetota > Actinomycetes > Mycobacteriales > Tsukamurellaceae > Tsukamurella > Tsukamurella sp. DT100. The sequence continues at coordinate 229,119 of NZ_JBNCLV010000006.1, read as the reverse complement.
AGCTCAGCGGGTTGCGCTGGAGCGCCGTCGTTCTCGAAGGGGGTGCGCCCTCGATCGCAGTCGCCGCGACCCGCGTGACCGTCACAGGGAAGGTTATCGAGCAGGATGACGCAAAGACCGCCTCCTCGTCGCGCACACTCCCGATCCCTCCACACCTCCTCCCTATCCTCCGCCGTGCGCACGCGGAGATGCATGCCAACCGCGGAAGACTCGGGGAGCGGTGGGAGGGCGGCGACGATCCGTACGTGTTCGCACTGGACCTCGGAGCGCCGCTCTCGCCGAGAACCTTGAACGCGTGGTGGAAGAAGAGTTTGGAGGACGCCAACCTGCCGCACCGCCGGCTGCATGCGTCGAGGCACACGGCTGCTTCGTTGCTGGCTCTGCGGGGTGCGCCGGTGCCGATGATCGCTGCGTGGCTCGGGCATGCCGATGGTGGCGTGCTGGCGATGCGCACCTATGTGCACACGCCGGGTGCTGCGCTCACGGATACTGCCGCACTGCTTAGCCATGAGACCTGACGCCGTTCCGCTGACGCGACGATCGGGGCGCGACACCACCGCGGTGGCGGATGCTGCACCCGGACGGTCGGGTCCAGCGGCTCGGGTCGGCAGAGGCGAGGTGGACCTGCCGCAGCGTGTCGCGGAGGGTGACGGCAGCGGTACGCAGAGCATCGAGGTCGCCGCTCATGTGCCTCGTGAACCCGAGCAGAAGCTGGTCCATGTCGGCGTCGCTGCTCGTGGCCGAGATCGTCATCGCCGGGGTGATGGCGCTGGGTTGCGGCGCGTCCACCCGGCCCAACGCAGAGGGTCGTCGGCGCTACCACCGCGGGCGATCCGCGTGGGGCGTGGCGCAGTCAACGACTCCCACGGCTACGAGTCCAAGTAGGCAGATGTGGTGATCACTAACGCCAACCACGCATTCAATTCGCTGAACCCTGAGAAGGCGGAGGACTTCTTCGTCGAGGGAGTATCAGCGGTCTGCAAGGTCAAGGCGAACCTCCGGCTATCAAACCTAGAGTCCGCCGTCGAAGCCGGCGCCGCGTTCAAGGCGCTCTGCCCTGTGCACAACCCGGAGGAAACGATTCTCGGCCACGAGGCCTAGACGCGTCACACCAATGCGCTGCCGCCGTTCGGCGTTGTTGCGTTCGACACGAACATCGCGGAGATGACGCTGCTCGCGCGGCCGGCCGATGGAGCCGATGTCGAGCAGGCAAACCCCGAGTCCACACCGCAGCCGCCGGTCGACGCCGTGTGAATGACTCGAATCCTGGGCAGGTATGTCCTCTGGAGGGTCTGTTTGGTCGACAACCCCATGTTCCGCGTGAGGTCCGGGGGCGAAGGCTGCCGCCGAGCGGATGCATGCTGACGGGCTATGTCCAGCGTCACTTGTTCGGCGGGCGGTGGGACATCGCCGCGAGCAACTCTGTGCGCCTGATAGGTCCGGGCGATCACGCGGCGTGGTCTGCCTGGGCGTCGCGTGCAGCGACTCCGCGATCGTGAGCGAAGCGGAGAAGGCGCGCATCCGTGTGGCGATCCAGCGGCGCGAACTCGAAGCCGGGATTGAGCGGATGAACGAGGAGGGCGAGTGGCGGAGGTTGCCCGGGATTGAGCGCCTATGAATGGAGCCCACTTCTGAGCCCCACCGTCCTCGGCATAGCGATGTGTGCTACTGTGAAATTGGTTGACTTTCTTGGTGATACGCTCGCGAGAACTTCACGCGGCAGGTAATCACCGAAATCCTGTATGTCAGTACTTCAACTTCGTAGAACTCCGCAGGCCCAGACGCGAAATCGTTCGCCCTGCCAATTCACTTTCTCAGGAGATCTCCATGGCTCAAGGTACCGTCAAATGGTTCAACAGCGAGAAGGGATTCGGCTTCATCACCCCCGACGACGGTGGCAAGGATCTGTTCGTCCACTTCACGGGCATCGTGGCCAACGGCGGCTTCCGCAACCTCGAGGAGAACAACCGCGTCTCCTACGACGCGGAGGCGGGCGACCGAGGGCCGCAGGCGGTCGCGGTCCAGGTCCTGCCGTGACCGATTGCGGCGCTGATAGCGATGAGCCCTCCACCTGGTGGGGCAAGGTGCGACGCTCCGTAGACGACTTCTTCCTCCGCGGTGAGCAGGGAACGAAGCTCTACCCCTAACGGCTGATCTTCGGCCTACCGGGGAACTGGCCTCCGCCTATCGGCGGGGGCCAGTTTCGTCTGCGACGGCCCATCAGCTCATGACGCGGGGTCACTCTGCCCTCGGCGCGGCGTGGCTGCCGACACCGTGGGCTGCCGGTGGAACAACGGTGAGCGGAACCATGTGCCCGCCGTCCACGTACACGTGCATCTCCTCACGCGGCTGACCATCCCCCGGGTCGCCGAGCAGGAGGCCACTACTGAGTCTCATCGTCCGAAGGCGCTCGATGGTCTCGTGGTTCCATGCGAATGTGATTCGCTCGACGCGCTGTCCGAGTGCCAACCCGCAGCTGTATGCGAGATCGTGGATCTCAGCGGCGTAGTCGGTCGAGCGGGGCCACCATAGGCCCGCTCTTAGCTCGTCGTCGAGGTCCAGGCGCACGCGCTCGGTGCCGGTGTCCAACCGATGCTTCGCGTGAGGAGAGTTCAACGCCGGTGTGAGCGTCGACTGTCGGTGGGATCCGATGGGCATTGACGACACCGCTTCATCTTCTAGTGAGGTGTAATGAAGTAGGCGCGCTCAAGCGGGGAGGTGACGCGCGGCGATCTCTTCTGCTGCTGATGTCGAGGCGTCGGGAGCGATGAGTGCGTAGATCACCGCGACCCGGGGGCCGGTGAATACCACTAGGCCCGCGGTGACGAGGTGACGGGTCTCGATGACGGTGCCGTCACGTGCTGGAAGCTGTCGGACTCGGGTGGTCCAGTCCGCGGGGCAGAAGTGGATGCACTCTAGGGTCTGCAGTTTCAAGCCGACGGATGGGAGCACGGTGGGGAGCTCTGTCTGGAGGTCACGGCTGCGGGGCCACCACACCCCGTCGATCCCGCGGGCGAGCGAGGAGCGGGGCGGCAGCAGCACTCGGCCCGGTATCGGCGTCGGGACTCCGTCCCGAGCTGGCCCTCGATCGAGGAGCCGTCGCAGAGCCTCGGGCCCGGGGTGAGCGCGTGAACTCACTCGGTGCCCGCGTCCGTGGCGATGACGGTCCGCGCGTCGTCCCGCGCGGTGGTCAGGGCAGCGATGACGCTGTCGAGCACCGCCACTGGGATCCCGATTCGGCGCGGTGACTTCTGGTCGGTGACCAGTAGCTCGACGTCAGCGGCAGAGATCTCGCCAGCACTGTTGTTGAGGGTCTTGATCGTGGTCTCGATGGTGACCTGCCGATGCGTGAGCGTGCGGGCGGACCACCACCGTTCGACGGAGCCGTCGAGATTGCGGTACGTCGTGATGGGATCCACGGACATGCGCAGTGGGGCGTTCATGGCGTCACCTCAGCAGGGCGCAGGGCGGTTCGGGAAGGCGATGGGGCGTGACCGCCCTCGTCGTCCCACACGCGTTCAGCGACCCGACGTTGATGAATCCTGGCAGTGGTGTCGGCGGCTTCCTCGTTGAGTGCGTGCGCGGATTGGGTCACCGCGCCGGTCATCGCGAGCATGGATGCCAGCTCCGCGACCTCGCGTTCGGTGCCGGGTGGGATCAGAGCGCATACCAATGACGTTCGGATGCCGACGAACCGAACGGTGTCGAGTTCCTGGGTGGCGTAGCCGTCTAGCCGAACGACGTCGCCGTCGATCGATACCTTGCGAGGGATCGAGTCCCAGTTCGAGTAGCGGTAGCACACCCTCTCGAGATGGCAGACCCGATCGCGGAGGAGCGGATAGACCTGCAGCAGCTCGTCGCGCAGGTTGCGTGACCGCGGCCACCAGACGCCGTCGACCACACCGACGATCGATCCGAGCGGTTTCAGTTCGAACCGCGCCGATTCGAGGGGCAATAGGTGAAGTGGATGCGTCATGAGGACGCTCCGATCCGGAACAGAATTCCGCTGAGCAAGTCGAGAGCACCAAGGGAATCCCGGTGGGAAATCAACTCCTCTTAAGCGTACGCCTGTGATCGACATGTCGGGCACCGGCGAGTCTTATCGTTCGTCCGACGAACAGGATTCAGTGCCCGTTGGAGCGCGGTTCGCCGGTTGCCTCTCCGGCTTGTGCGTGAGTGAGGCGAGGGACTAGCCGACCTGGCGTCGGCTCCACCTCGCGCCGCAGCAGATCCATGAGCTCCTCGGCGTATCGGACAAGGCCGGTCGAGTCGATGCGGTGAGGGGCGGCGCTGCGGCTGTGCCCGATCCGAACTGCCGCACGTTCGAGCAAGACGATCGCTCCCTTCGGATTACGCCGCTGTACATGGGTGATGCCGACCGCGAGTTGCGCGAGCCCTTGCCAGAGCTGGCTCTCCTCGCCTGGGCGGCTCTTCCACGCACTCTCGAGGACCTCGTGCGCGGTGAAGGCGTACCCGCGGTTCAGCAAGTCTTGCGCCCAGGACAACGCAACCTCCGGCGGAAGGTCCAAGTCGTCGGGTACACGGTCGATCCCGACGCGCCCGATGGGGAGAGGGCGACCGAGACGATCGCGTGGGCGGGCATTTCGTGCCCGTCCATCGGAGTCGCGATCGCGCTCCCGACCGCCTGAACTACTCACGGACTCTATCGTGCCGCAAGACAGCGGAGCTCGTCGACAGCGTGCATCGCTCCTGTGTGGTCTCGGTCTCGCAGGACCTCTCTTGGCTGTGGCGAGGGCGTAGGCTAGGGATAGCCGGATCCATATCTGACAGGTTTCTGTTCAGCGTCTCCGGTGAGACGACGACCACCGTATGGTCAGTCAGGTGGCCGAGATGCCCACTACTCGCAGTACTCCCCACTCCCACGCACTTGAAGAGCTTCCACGAAGCCGCCTCTACGGGCATATGCGTGACTATCTTCGCTCCCGGCCCGGGCATACCGCTTCTGCAGAGAGCATCGTCGCCGGCATCCAGGAGCAAGACGCACGGTTCGTGCTCGGAGACCTCCTCGCCGAGTGGGACCTACTCTTCTACCCAGCCGCCGACGACGAACAACCAGGCGTGCGCGGCGACGTCCTCGCACGGCGCACGGTGAGGCGTGCACGTCACTCGCGGACCGAGGTCGTCGACAGTGACACACACCCGGTGATCCTGCTGGCGACGGATGTTCCGCGCAGCGAGATCAGCGCGATCTGGCGGAAGGTCCTGCACGCGGTCGAATCCGGCGGGACCCTGTCCGACGTCCTCGTCGAAGCCGACAAGCCGCACCGAATCCCATGACGTACCGCGCCGACCTGCCACCAGTGACAAGGAAATTCAACACTCAGATCGCCAGCGCGCTCGACCTTGACAACTTCGACCCTGCCACCGCGTCAGCGATCAGAACGCTGAGCACCCTGTTCCTCAACGCCTTAGCCGAACTCGAGAACGACCTGATCATCAACACTCGTTCCCGGCACGCAGACTCGTCTCTACGGTGGCACCCGAGCCCCTGGGAATCAAGCCCGGCTAGCCCTCCCAGCCGTCGAGCAGGCGAGGACCTTCTCGACTAAGGCGAAACCACGCAAGGCCCTGATCCGGCCCAGGCCAGGTGCCGGGAGCCGTTGCGCGAACCGATGCTACGACGTGGGCGACCGCTCGTGGCAAGGAAATGTCTGGGAGCAACAGATGACGCAGATGAGCACACAACTCCGACCGAGAGCATCCCGCGACCTGTTTGGTTTGCAGGCCGACGATGTCGAACGCCTCGGCGCTGAACTCGACAACCTGCACCGAGCATTGGCCCACTCACTAGGTACCCGAGACGCTACCTACATCCGCCGAGCGATCGCCGCGCAGCGAGCGCTCGACGTTATCGCGCGGATCACAATCGGTATGACGCGGACACGAGTCGGGTGGCTACTCGGCACCGCCGGGCTCGCGCTGGCCAAGATCATCGAGAACATGGAGATCGGCCACAACGTGATGCATGGGCAATGGGACTGGATGAACGATCCGGAAATCCACTCCACAACGTGGGAATGGGACATGGTGTCGGTGTCGCAGCACTGGCGTCACTCACACAACTACCTGCATCACGTCAACACCAACATCGCAGGCGTCGACGACGACCTCGGATTCGGCGTGATGCACGTAACCACTGACCGTCCCTGGCGGCCACTCGACCTTGCCCAGCCGGCCCGCGCCGCACTGCTAGCGGTGCTCTTCGAATGGGGCATCGCACTGCAGGGCTACTACGCAGCACGCGACAGCGCCCCCACCCCAGAACTCAGAGCAGAGGCCAAACGGAAACTACTCCGCAAGATCCGCAACCAGTGCACGAAAGACTACCTCTGGTACCCGCTTCTGAGCACGACACGGTGGCGACGCACGCTCACCGCCAACGCCACCGCCAACGTCCTTCGGAACATCTGGGCCTACATCGTGATCATGTGCGGTCACATCCCCAGCGACGCCGCCCGCTTCACCGCATCAGCAGCCCGCAGCGAGACGCGCGGCGAATGGTACGCACGGCAGATGGCAGGGTCCAGCGACTTTCGAGCAGGCCCCATCCTCGGGTTCCTCACCGGGCACCTCAGCCACCAAATCGAACATCACCTCTTCCCAACGTTGCCCAGTAGCCGGCTCGACGAAGCGAAGAAGGCCATCGAACAGATCTGCAACAACCACAGCGTCCCACTACCGACCAGTTCGTTCCTGCACCAGGTCGTCGACTCCCATCGCCCTGTCATCGCACTGGCCCGACCACCCCGCAGCACCTTCTTCAAAGGACGAGACCATGAGTGATAAGTCGCCCCGGCAACACATGTCCAAGACCTCCGACAAGTCGATCAAGCAGAAACGCGCCGACAAGCGTGCGAAAGCAGACCGTGCGTTCAGTGACCACGCGGAACTGAAGCGGAAGTGACAGCTGTTCGTGCATCCTCGACCTTGGGTATCGTCGGCACGTCGGCGAAGGAGAGCGAGTACCGCTTGCCCGTCCACCCCGCCCATCTGGCCCGAATCGCACCCGAGATACGCGCCCGCACCACACTCGAGCGTGGCTACGGCGAACGCTTCGGCTTCTCCGACGCATACCTCGAGCCGATCGTCGGAGGGTTCAGCGACCGTCAGACACTGATCGCTGAATCCGACGTAGTAATACTCCCGAAGCCCCAGCACAGCGACGTCGCAACCCTCCACGAAGGCGCGACTCTTTGGGGCTGGCCCCACTGCGTGCAAGATCCAGTCATCACGCAGCTCGCCATCGACCGCAGCCTCACGCTCATCGCGTTCGAAGCCATGAACCACTGGGCACTCGACGGCAGCATGGGCGTGCACGTCTTCCACAAGAACAACGAGCTCGCTGGCTACTGCTCCGTACTGCACGCCTTGCAACTGACGGGATCCACCGGCGACTACGGCCGGCGCCTCACCGCCGTCGTGATCGGGTTCGGGGCGACAGCGCGGGGCGCGGTGACCGCGCTCAACGCCCACGGCGTGCACGACGTACACGTGCTCACAAACCGCTCAGTTGCCGCCGTCGGATCTCCCATCCACTCAGTTCAGATCACACAGTTTGACCACGACGACCAGACTCCCCACCTAAGCCATGTAATAACCGATCGTGGCCGAATTCCACTCGCCCCGTTCCTCGCCGAGCGCGACATCATCGTCAACTGCACCCTCCAGGACGCAAACCACCCCCTCGTGTACCTGAACGAATCTGACCTCAGCGCCTTTCAACCAGGCACCCTCATCGTTGACGTCTCTTGCGACCTCGCCATGGGATTTAGCTGGGCTCGTCCGACGAGCTTCGAATCGCCGATGTTTGAGGTAGGCGACCGCATCGCGTACTACGCGGTCGACCACAGCCCGTCATACCTCTGGAAGTCCGCAACGTGGGAGAACAGCGAAGCTCTCCTCCCCTTCATAGACACGGTCATGGCGGGCCCAGCCACCTACGAAAGCCACGAAACAATCCGCCGCGCTATCGAGATCCGCAACGGAAACATCGTGAACCCGAGCATTCTGTCGTTCCAAGGTCGCACTGCTACGTACCCGCACTGAAAGGACGAGTCTGCCAGGTGTACCGGAACAAGTCGCTACGAGCGTCTGCGAAGACGGCACGTGCGCCAGCAGCGCGACCTGACCTGTTCGGCCAACCGGGCGAGCTGACTTCGGCTCACCGCGAGCCGAAAACTCCCCGTCCTCGTAGCCCAGGATGTGCCGCGCCAACGCAACGACCGTTCTAATCCCAGCAATCTAGCACTTCAGGAAACCAAATCCAGCAGGTGATGGAGGTCGGCGGTGGTCGACCGCGACCACAGATCGGGCGACCTCGCCCAGCAAGCCCCAGGGGAAGGCGGTGATGGCGCCTACGGGCCTGCAACGACAGTGAGCCGTGCTTCTGCGGCATTTGCCTGCACTGTGTGCTCAACGGCTTCGTCGGAGATTCGGGAGCGGTAGTAGGTTCGCGGCGTGGTGTCCACGACGATGACGTGCAGTTGCATCGTGCGGACGGGCTGGTTCTGCACAGTGATGGTCGCGAGCGCTCGAGCAGCGGGTACCCCATCGGTGATCGTTGGGGAGACGGAGATGTCGCCCACCCGCGAGGCGATACCCGAGGAGCGCGGGTTGGCCGTCTCAGCGGCGATGTTCCGAGCCAAGTCCTGAATCGACGATCGCTCAGGGATGCTCGCGTGGCCGCGCACCCGGCCGAGGTCAATCGCCGACTTCCGGTCGACGTTCGACATCTGCGCTGTCGCGAGCGCATCCCCCTGGTATCGGTAGAACTTCCAGCCCTCAAGGGTTGCGCGTGGGATAGCCAACGGTGCCCCGACGAGGCCAGGATCTGCGGACGCCGTACTCGCCCCCCGCGATCACCGTGACGGCGGTCAGTGTTGCACCGGCGACGAGCCGTCGGAGTTCGATAGTTCTCGTCAACATGTCGTACCTGCCCCCGTCTAATCTGTGACACGTCGTGGCTGGGTCCGCATCGCCGCACCCACGAGGTGGCAAACACTACATCCTCATTGGCAAAGTGCGGCGCCCAGCCCGGCACGAAGACGCGACGACGATGAGCCCTATCTCCACACGGACGAGGTGGTCACGCGGCACCGGGCCGCTGGACCGACACCACTATTCGCGATCGCGTAGGGTTGATACGCTACCGACATGTCGGCTTCTCTGCAGTCTCCCGCGCACGACCCGTCGCGGTCGCCCCTTCGGTCCCCGCTGGTCCTGGCGGCGGCACTTGTGTCGATTTCGTTGCTGCTCGCGGGACTGATGGCTTGGCATCCCTGGTCCGATGCCCCTGAGGCGCGGCACATCACCGTGACCTCTACCGATCCGTCGGTCATGAAGAACGGTAAGCCGAAGGTGACCTTCATCGTCGATTGCGTCCAGGCGGGAGATCAGCTCACGTGCGACTGGGAAAACAATCGCAGTCTCGACCGCTACTAGCTCTCGGCCAACCGGTCTCTCCACGCGATCAGCTGCGGCAGGATCCAGTCCACGGTGCCTGCCGGTGGCGCACCGTAGCCGGTCAGCCACCGCTCGGCCGCCGCGGCAAGGTACTCGTCGGTGTCGGTCCCGTGCACCTGGATCCGCTGCGCGACGGCGTGGTCAAGGTCGAGCGGCTGGCCGGCGGGGATCCACTGCAGCCAGACCGCGTCGGCCGTCCCCCAGCAGCGCATCCGTCCCGGCATCGGGCAGGTCGGCTGGCTGCTCGCGCCCGTCTCGGGCGCGGGCTTGCCGCCGAGTTCGGCTCGCATCGCGTACAGCTCCCGGCGCCAAGTTGCGACCTGCTTGGCGAGGCGGGCGTGTACGAGGGTGGCCTGCTCCCGCTGCGCGTCGAGCACCATGCTCTCGATGTTGAGGCTGTTCGTGTCCGCGGTAATGGTGAACTCGACGGCGCTGCCTCCGGGGATCAGATCGGTCAGAGTTCGGGTCCCGGTCACGGCTGCTCCTTATTCTGGGGATCAGCCGTACTCGAGCGCAGTCCGGTTGCCAGTCCCTGCGCGAGGACGGGCAATGCGAGGGCCGGCAGGTAGAGGTGAAGCCACTCCGCGCGGAGGAACGCGCCGCCGAGGCCGGCGACCAGGAGCAGGAAGATGGCAACTGCGGCGGCGAGGAGGGCGGTGCGTTCCGCTGTGGCGGTCACTGGTCGTTATCCTCGGGCTCTGGTGTGTACCAGGCGAAGGCTTCGTACCCGGCCTGCCGACCCGCGCCGATGTCCGTGACCACGTGACCACGCCCGCTGGTCCACGACCCGCTGATCTGGACTCTTCCGCCCTCGACGGCCCAGCGGTCGAGTGCTGCGGCGAGGATGCGCGGCCCGGCGATCCTCCAGTCGGCGATCGGATAGGTCGATTCGATCGGCTCTGTTCGGCTGCGGTCGACGAGAACGACGCGGTCGCCGTCGGCGCGGGGCCGTTCGTGATAGCCCAGGACGGTGTCGACCGCCTCCACGAGCTGGTCGAGCGAGCCGGACATGGCCAACTGCACCGCGTATGAGTCCTCGGGCAGCCCGTTCCTCATCAAGCCCAGCACGGTCTCGTGTATCCGCATCATCTCGGCGTCGACCGCGTCGAGCAGCTCGCGTTGGCGGCGGTTGCGGTCGGGCTCAGCCACGGACCGTCATCACCACGGTGTTGCCGTCGCGGTCGGTGAGGCGGCGCGGAAACTGTTCGGATGCCTGGTCGGCGTTGCCGAATCGGTCGCCGACGGACAGTTCGATCCTGACCCTGCTCGCCGGCCGATCGCCACGCGGATACAGCTCGATCAGCAGTCCGCCGACCTGTGCCGAGACATGCTCGGGGCCGGCAGCGTGCTTCTCGCGAGTCCAGGTCACGCCCAGCGCATCCCGGTACCACGCAGCTGAGACGTCGACGTCGTTCACGTAGAGCACCAGCGTCTGTACCTGCGGCGCGTGTCGCGCAGCCAGTGCTCGCCGGGCCCAGCTGCGTGCTTCGATCACGGCACCGTCGAGTCGTGCCCGCCACTGTTCTTGCTGATCAGAGGGCACGGCTGACCGCCTGTTCGATTTCGGCTTCGATCTCTGCGTTGAGCCTCTTCACGCCGAGGCGCACGGCGTGGTGGTTGCTGGCACCGCGTGGTGACGGCGGGATCAGGGTGCGCAGCTGCGCCGAGGCGAGGTCGACGGTCGCCCGGATCAGGTCCAGGTCGATGATCGCGCGGCGCAGGTACATCCACTCCGCGGTATGAGGCTCGGTCTGGGCGAGCGCGGTTGTCGCTGCGGCGCGCAGGCCCTCTTCGGTGTCGATCGGTGCGTCAGGGTCCATGCAGTGGATCTTCTCTTGAGGGGCTGTTATTTGCACGGGCGGGCTTGAGGCTCAAGCTATTCGGATGCGGATGTCGGTCCCTGGAGAGAGGATCAGCGGCATGGACGCCGATGATGACCTCGATACTCGCGCCAGCCTCGACTGCGTCGCTCAGCAGGCGGCGGCGCTGCATAGGCTCCTGACCTCGCTGCCGCCTGACGCCGCGCGGCGCGTCACCGGCGGCGAGAAGGACACGATCTCCCAACTGGCCTCGCGGATGCTGTGGTCCTCCACTGCGGACCTGTACCAGCAGGGGCGCTATGAGTACGCGAAGCAGGTGGTCGCGCGGGCCCGGGGCGGCGCAGCGGAGGGGATCACCGAGCTGCGGCTGGTCACGAACTCGCTCGACACCAGCGAGCAGTTCTGGCGCGCGATCTACCCTGCCGCCGTCGTGGAACGCGTCGGCGGCGAGCTCCGGATCGCACCGCCGGTCGGTCCGGCGCTGCTGCTCGTGGAGGCGATCGTAGCGCATCTGATCACGACGGTGGACATGGTCGTGCAGACCGATGCCGATGCCGCGGATCGACTGCGGGAGGCCGGATTCGAGGTCGCGGAAGACGGGACGCAGGCGGTTGACGTCAACGCGACCGACGCAACCATTCACCTGGAGGTACGCCTGTGAACACCGTCGATGAGCTGCGGGCACTGCTCGCCGGCCTGCCCGGAGACGTGCCGGTGCTGGTGAGCGGGTACGGGGGCGGCTTCGCCACGGTGGCGTACGGGGGCGTGGTCGGGATGCAGGAGCTGGATCGTGGCGCCGGCGGCGAGAACATGGGCCGGTTCGCGACGCCAGCCGACGCCGCCGAGGACATCGACGGGCGCGGCGCGGACTGGACGCACATGGTCGGCGGCACTCCACCGCGGTTGGTCGGCGAGCCCATCACGGCCGTGGTTCTGAGTCGGGAGGGACGATGAGCGTCGGTCGCGGTTGGCAGCCGCTGGTGGAGGAGCTGCGGCGGGACCTCGCCGCGGTCGGTGCGGAGCTGTCCCTCGCCTACGAGAAGTACGGCCTGCTCGCAGCCGATGTCTAGCCATGGAGCCCTACCGCGCAGGAACTGCTCGACGCGGCGGAGCGGCGCAGCGGCGGGATCTGCGAGGAATGCGGCCAGCCCGGCCGCGAGGTCCCGCTGCCGAGCGGGTGGGTGAAGACGCGCTGCGAGGAGCACGCCGCGGTGGTGCGCGACGGCGCCTACTGGACGGGCCTGAGCAGGTCGGTCGAGCGTGGCGGGTACACCGCGGTGGGCCCCGTCGAGCTGGGACCCGCAGCGCCTCTGCGGCTGAGCAGGATCACGCTGTACACCCCGGTGCCTGTGCTGCGCCATGTCGCCGAGGCCTACGGCGCGGCGCTGAACGCCGAGCCCGTGACCAGCACCGATGAGCGCGGTGAGCTGGTCGAGATGACCGACGTCACGGGCTTCACCATCGAGCTCCGTCCCGTCGAGGCAGCGGAGGTGCCCACCGTTACGCGGCTGGAGTTCCGTGGTCCCGGCGCCGCGGCCGCGGCTGAGCGTCTGCATGCCGAGACGGGCGATGTCCAGCGACATCTCTACGGCGGGCACTGGGACACCGTTGCGGGAAACAGCATCCGGTTGGTCGGCCCGGGCGACGAGGTGAGCACCGAGGAGCGGGCACGGATCAGCGAGGCGATCCGGCGCGGCGAACTCGAGGACGAGCTCGAGCGGATGAACGAGGAGAAGCAGTGAGCGTTCCGTGGCCCATCGTCGGTGTCGAGTCCCGCGGCGGCGCCGTGGTGCGGTTACGCCACGCCGACGGCACGGTGGCGGACCATGACTTCGAGTACCTGGTCGGGCAGCCCGGCGTCTTCCGGCACCTCACCGAGGAGCTGATCCCGGAGGCCGGCATCTGCGACGGCGGCACGGTCGGTTGGGAGACGGAGGCCGGCGTCATCGACCTGGCACCCGACGCGCTGTGGGAACACGCCGTGCTCGGGTTCTGCCCGGGTGGCGTCTGCCGCGGGTGGACCCCGGAGCACACCGTCCTGGTGCACCGCGGCGGGTGAGTCTGCAGACACAGCAGGGGAGGCAGTCGAATCGACTGCCTCCCCTGCGTACGTGTGCGTACGGCCGATCACGCGGCGCGCGCTGCCGCGATGACCCGATCGATCTCGTCGGCCTCTACCAAGGTTCTGCGCCCGAACTTCACGACCACCAGCTCGCCGCGCTGGCGCATCCGGTACAGATATTCTCGGCTCACGCGGAGGATGTCCGCGGTCTCTTCCATCGTGTACAGCTTCTGCGGCGTGTCAGCCGCGAGGTTCTCATTCATGCCGCAGATGATCGCTTGGACCGCTGACATCACCAACTGAGACGTCGCGACACGCCGAAACAGCGGCGTACGTGGTGGCCGACGCTGCCACAGTTCTGCCACTAAGCCCTTCTGCGCGAGCCTGGCTGAGTGCTGCGAAGTGCACGTCAGGACACGTCGGTCGGATCCGCTACGGTCAGGTTTACCCAGTTAGCGGTGACTTGAAAGCGAGCGTGGGTGAAACCACCGGGGGTTCAAATCCCTCCGCTTCCGCAGGTCAGGGGCGGTTTCCGGGAGCACGGCAGTGGGCCTGGGAATCGCCCGTTGACACAGATTGACACATTCGTCTGGGGAATGCCCTCGGCGTGTCGCCCTCTGCGGCTTGGCTCACCCTTCTCTTTGAGGTGAAGTGCCCGGCCATGGCGAGAAGACCTGACTACGTGACCCGCGTCGAGACTGGCGCGGGCACCCGCTACGAGGTTCGCATCAACACCCTGCGCGCGAACGGACGCAGGTCTCAGCAGAAGCGGAGGTTCGCGACTGTCGAGGCCGCGGTCGCCTGGCACAGCAAGATCACCGCCGAGGTGTCCGCCGGCACGCATATCGCGCCGTCTGAACTCACGGCGCGCGCCGCCTGCGAGGCTTGGCTGACGGGGGAAGCGCATCAAGGCCGACGACGCACGACGCGTACCCCGTCGCGCTGGCTCCCGTGATCGAGAAGTACTGCGACAAGCTCGTGCAGAAGATCACCAAGGCCGACGTAGAGAACCTGGTGATCGAGCTGAGTACCGGCACTGGGCCCCGTGGTGCATGGAAGCGCACGTCGATCAACCCGATGCTCGCGCGCTGGCGCAGCGTGTGGAAGGACCTGCACGCACAGGGCGTCCTTCCGCGCAACGTCGTGGCGCTCGTCGAGCCGCTGCGCAAGCCGCACGGGCAGCTGGAGCTCAAGCTCGACGGGGTCCTCAGTGAAGCCGAGGTCGAGCGGCTCGTCGCTGCGCATGTGCGACCGGAGCATTGTGGACAATGTCCACAATGCTCCTCGGCCCGACGGAAACTCTCGGGACCACGCCCTGCGCAAGCTCCGCACGGACGCGCCGGAGCTGCACGAGAAGGTGCTCGCCGGCGAGCTGACGCCGCATGCCGCGATGGTGCAGGCGGGGTTCAGGCACCGCACCTTCACCGACGAGCTGCACAAGGACCGCCCGCTGTGGGTCTGCGTGAACGACGGACCGGTGTTCAGCGCCCGGCCGGAACTCGGAGACCGCGACTTCTACTAGGTCGGCGAGTACGTCGACGAGCTCAACCGCGCACGCTGACGGTTCGCCCGGCCTGAGACAGCATCAAGTAGCCCGAGCGCCCGCTACCTTCAAGGGTGGCGGGCGTTCCTCGTTCGATCTACCGCGTGTAGAGGGTCGCGGTCTCAGGCTCTGGCGCTGGCACGTTCGGCACGACCTTCTCCAGCCAGTCTGGATCGAACACAACACCGTCCACCTTGGTTGCCTGAAGCACCTCGACGCCGACATCTACGAGGGAATCCACGTCAGCCCGAGGCGAGAAGGTCACCTCAAGCACGTCGTCGGGCCACAGTCCGTTCTCGACGCGGTCGATCTGCAGGCTCACACCCCAATCGCCTGCGAGCTCGCCGCTTCCAGGCGCCCAGTTCAGGACGTGGTAGGCCGGGCTGAGCTCGTCGACAACGAGAACGTCGCCTAGTACGAAGACCAAACGAAAATGCTGGTTCTGCCGTCGTCTTCGGCCGCGTATACGCGAAGCGTAGAACGCGTGCGAACCGGCTGATCACGCCTACCCTTATCCAGTTCGTAATGCTTCGGAAGAGTGCGAGGCGCATCGGAGGTCCGGTGAGGCCAATCCGTCAGAATCTTTTCGTCTAGCTCTGGTCCAGACTTCCTGAGATCCGACGCATTCATGAATTGCTGCAGTTCACCGGTGGGGATCGAGAATATTATGAACGCTTCACCAGTGACCAGCCCCGTGGTGCGGATGGCCACAAATTCGACCTGCGCTGACTGAGGAAGTTGAATTTGAGCGTTATCCAACTGTCGCGCTGCTTCCGAGTGGCGAGCGTTCGTCTCTTGAAAATACCTGACATCGCTTCCCTGGCTGGCGCAGGATAGCGTGAACAGCACCGCGAGCGAGATGAGCGCGAAGCGTGAAAAAATGCCCGATTCGCCAATCCTACCGGCTCCAAACATGACGTTCCCTACCTTAGTTCAATGTGGCTCCGGTAGTGCCCAGTTGCCCGCTCGCCGCGAGAACATCTGACGTTCCAACGGTTCGGAATTCCTGCGCGACTCCTTGGTCAACCATGGCGACGAGGTCGGCATTACTGATGCCCTGAGCCGCCAGTACGGTTGGAGCGTCCGCTCCCGCCGCAAAATTATAGTGATCGTAGATGCTCACGGCGTAATTCGAAGACCAATCATAGCCATTCTCGGTCGCCGTGACAACCATCCGGCCAACCATTTGATACGAATGATCCCCAAGAAGTAGTCGGTAATCCCTGGTAAGAAAACTTGCAGGCGCCTTTTCCCAGTCGGTCTTGAAGTAAATAGTTCGAGTTTCGCCAGGTTTCATGGGGGCTCCATTTAATGCTGTTTGATTGGCCATTGAGCGCAGCCTGTCGTTGATCGTAGACTGATACTGAGAGGTGCCGATGACCTTATTCATATCCTTTGCCCAGATCACGAAGTCCCCAGAATTGGGATTCAAGTAGTGCTTCAACCCTTGAAGGGTAGGCGTTAGGACTCCCGTCAGAAGTCCAGCGTTCAACTCTGCGGCCAGGGCTCGAGCTTGTCCGTACTGTGCAGAAGCCTTTGGTCGAATCGTGCCGAACCTGTTGTTGGATTGCTGCAAATCCGCCTCCGGCTTAGGCGGATAGGCCGTTCTTCCGAAAGCGTCACCCACAGGGTAGGTTGTAATCAAATCATTGTACACCATTGTGGGATCGCCCTGATCGTCAAGCGTGCGAGTAAACGTAGAATTCTCGACCGCAGTGTCCGACTCCGAGATCTTCTTCCGTCGGTACGTTCCGGCGAGCGCGGCGATCTCGGCGGCCTGGTACGGGGTGCCGGAGTTCTTGTCGCGGTTCTCATCGCTGCTGCGCTGCTGGTCGTCGTCGCGGTCGCGTGCCTTGCTCGAGGTCGTCGAGGTGGTGGTCTCGGGTGTCGGGGTGCGCAGCCGTGGGGTCGTGGTCGGCACTCGTGGGGTGGTTGCCGGGGTGTTCGGCGCCGTGGTGACCGGGTTCTGGCCGGTCTGGGGCGGGTTGGCCTGCCCGGTCTGCGGGGCCTGCGGGGCCTGCGGGGCCTGGGTGGGGCCGCAGTTGAGGATGCAACCGTTCGAGGGGCTGTCGCCGGTGGGCATGGTCGGGACCTGCCCTTGCACGGTCGGGGTGCTTCCGTTGCCCTGCTGCGGCGGGGTGTCCGGTGGGGTGTAGCCGGGCACGGTGGTGTTCGGTGCTTGCGGGGCGGTGGTGTTGCCGCCGTTGCCCTGGGTGGGCTGTGGGCCCATGGTCGGCTGCGGCCCGCAGGTGTTGCTGCCGTCCGGGCAGGGCGCTGCGTTGGCGGGCGCATCAGTGAGGCCGGCGGGGAGAAGGACCAGCGCGGCCGCGACACCGACCGCACCGATCGCGGCGGCGACCCGGGCGCTGGGCGAGGCGGGGCCGTCACCGGAATGGAGGGTCGGGTTCGAGTCGCGGAGTTCGCGGACGCCCTTCCAGAACACGAGCCCGATGAGGCCGGAGAGGAGGAAGTAGCCGAGGAAGACCACCGGCACGGGAGTCCAGTAGCGGGCCGGGCCGAAGGTCAGCAAGAACCCGAGGACCAACAAGACCCCGGCCGCGATCGTGATGGCCCACCATCCGCCGCGGCTGATCCCCGGAGTGCCTGCAGTGACGGCGTGCGCGGGCCCACCGGTCACGGGCGAGCCGTTGGTGTCAGTCGCTGCGTCGGTGCTGACGCGCGTGACGGGGAACTGCTCCGTGTCGCCGGCGCTGTCGGTGGGTGGGTCGGAGTGGGATGCCACGTGTGCCTCGATTCGTGCGGAGAAGGGGGTGCCGCTCGGCCGGTGTATTCACGATCGGCGGTTGATGGATTCACCAGAGCACGGCCTCGTCTGCCGGTTCAACGGTCCGGCCATGTCCGGCGGGATCCCGCAGCGAATCGAAGCAGGTCAGAGGAGTGACCGTTACTGAACCGTGATCTCCGCCGGTTGTTTGCCGAAGGTCGCCGGATCGCACCGAACCGGCGGTCCGGCGCACCTATCGGTACGCCCAGCTGGCGAGGAAGGCCGCTACCGCGAGGGCCGCGACGAGGAAAACGAGCAGGCTGACGACGACGATCGCGACGGGCCGCCGATCCACCTTCTCGGGCGGCACCACCGCTTGCGGCAATGCGCGGGACGCAGTGGAAGACGCAACCGTAGTCGAGCGCTTCCACGCCTGCCGCCAGTTGTCGTCGGTCCATCCGGTGACTCGGTCGCCGTTCACTGCGACGGATCCGCTCGCGTCGGCGACGAGTCGGATGTAAGCGATGACAGGTTCGACGTCATCGAACCGGCTCGGTACGTGCTTGCCGGAGCGCCAATCGGAGAGCCGCTGGCGTGAGACGCCCGACCCGGCTGCGACCGAACTGATGCTCGGCTCGCCGGCCTCGATGAACGCTCGTTGCAGCGTCTGGGCGAGGTTCAGTTCGCCGGGGCCGGTCATCGTTTCAGGTGGTCGTAGATGTTCTGGACGTTCGACCAGAACAGCCAGCCCGCGACGATCGTGATGACGAAGAACCCGCCCCATACCGGCCAGGGGCCGATCGCGTCGACGGCCTTCGGGAGCTGCGGCAGCGTGACCGCGCAGAATACGATCAACACGGCACCGGCGGCGAAACCCAGCGCGTCCTTGAGCACGCTCCCGCGTCCCTGTTCAGCCATGCGCCCGCTCTCCTGCTCGACGGCGCGCTGTCACCGGACCTGCACCAGCTGCTCAGCGGCGGGCTTCACCGGGGCGGGCTTCGCCGGCGGTGCGGCGGCCGACGACGGCGCCGGTGCGGGCTTCGACGGTGCGGGATTCGCCGGGGACACAGCGACCGGCTTCGGTGCCACGCCCGCGGGCTTCACGGCCGGCGCCGCGGGCTTCGGGGCGGGCTTGACCGGCTCGGCCTTCTTGGCGGCTGCGATCGTGGTTCCCGCGACGGCGGGCGCAGGTGCCGGCTTCGGGTCCTCGGTGATCTTCGGCGGGTTCTTCGCCGGACCGGGGTTGTCGCGCTCGATGAACAATGGCTTGCCGTACGTCGTGATCGCGGAATCGCCCTGATCGGTCGACAGCGTCGCCGTCGCGTACGCCCGGACCTGCGCGCCGCCGAGGCACGAGTCCATTGCGATCCGGGTCTCCTTGGTCACCACGTACCCGGACTGCCCGGCGAGGCTCTTCTTGGCGATCGGGAAGTCCTTGGACGTGCCCGGTGCGATGGTGCCGGTCATGGTTCCCGACGTGGTGACCGTGTCGCCGAGCGTTCCCGAGACGCCGGGCGTGATGGACCCGTTCACCGAGCCGCTGCCCTGCCCGCCGCTCGAACCGCCCTGGCCGCCCGCGGTGGCTCCGACGGTGCCCGACAGCGATGGCGTCACCGAGGCGTTCACCGCGTTCGACAGGGTGCCGCCGATCTGCAGGTTCTGCGGCGTGGCCGCGCACGCCAAGGTCAGACCCACCGTGATCGACGCGCTCCGGATCGGCACCTTCGGCTTGTTCTTCGGATCCTTGAACTCGATCAGTCCCTCACCGGCGATCGAGACGATCGCCTCGTACGTGTTGAGTGCCCGTCCGAGCGGGATGATCGACCGCAGCTCCTCGCCGTACTTCCACGCCCGGATCACGTAGCCCTCGCGCGTCTCCAGCGCACGGGAGGTGTCGGCGAACAAGCCCGTCCGGATGGCTCCGGGGCGCGGCGCCTTGTCCGCTGCCGGCGGTGCCGCCGCGACGACGCCACCGGCGAGCACCGTGGCCCCCACGACGCCGAACGCTCCGGCCCTCCACAGCTGCTTCCGGATCCCGCGATCTCGTCGCCGACGCTCGAGGTTGCCCGGCCGCGCAGCCTGGTTCACACCAGCACGGTTCATCTTGTCCCCCTGCTCAAGAAATTCACTTCAGTCACATAAACAACTCTGGTCACACTGAAGCAGAGGTTTCGGTCTTTTGGAAGCCCCGCGAAGGACCTTATGAAACTGACACATCCACGAATCGCGATCTCGAATTCCGCTCGAGCGTGCTTGCGGACATGTTGTCGCAGCTCAACGTTCCGGGCAGGCTGTACCGGCGGCGCGGAGTGCGCGTGAGTCATCATGGCGTAGATCACACGCAGGCGCCTCTGCTCGCGGCGCAGTGTTGATGCGCTTGCGCTCTTCGTCGTGATCGGCGTCCTGGACCACGCGGGCCGCCGGAATGCAGGGTGTGCTGACCTTTACCGATTGGGTTCAGCCCAGGCCGTTCTCGTACCAGAACACCACGAGCTGGGTCCGATCACGCAGCTGAAGCTTGTGCAGGATCCTGCCGATGTGGGTCTTGACGGTCTCCTCGGCGATGACGAGGCCGGCAGCGATCTCCTTGTTGGACAGCCCGGTCGCGACCGCCTTGAGGACCTCGCGCTCCCGACCGGTGAGGCGGGCGAGCGCGCCGGTGTCCACGGGCTCGTAGGCCTTCGAGTACTTCCGAACCAGGCGCACGGTGACGGACGGGGAGAGCAGCACGTTCCCGTCGGCGGCCTCCAGGATCGCCGACGTGATCACGTCGGGAGTCGACGACTTGAGCAGGAAGCCGCTCACGCCCACACGGAGGGCCTCGTAGACGTACTCGTCGAGGTCGAACGTCGTGAGCAGCACGACTTTCGTCGACTTGGTCCGGTCGCCGAGTGCCTCCCGGGCGACTTCGAGGCCGCTGAGGAGCGGCATCCGGATGTCGAGGAGCATGACGTCGACATCGTGCCGGCGGGCCTGGATCAGGGCGTCGCCGCCGTTGACGGCCTCGCCGACGACGGTGATCGAGGAGTGGCGGGACAGGATCTTTCGGATCGCCGTGCGGATAGCAGGGTCGTCGTCGGCGAGGAGTACCGATACCACCGGTCAGGCCTCCTTCACGAGGGTGACGTCGAGTTCGAAGACACCGTCGCGGGTGCGGATGGCGAGGTCGTGGCCGTTCTTCTCCAGCCGGGTCCTCATGCCCGTGAGCCCCCGGCCGGGGAGGATCTCCTCGTGATCGGCGGCATTGGCGATCGTGAGGCGAACGACCGGGCCCTCGTCAGTGACGGCGAGGCGGAGCGCCTTCGTCGCCCCGTGTTGCACGGCGTTCGTGATCGCCTGTCGAGCCACGAGGTACGCCTCGTCGCGTAGGGGTCGCGCGACGCCGTCGAGGACGTCGGTGCCCCGGTGTTCGATCCGTACGCCGAGTTCCTCCCACGCGGCGATGAGCCCGTCGAGCGAGTCCAGCGCAGTCCCGGGGTCACGGAACGCCTCCGTCGGGGACCCTTCGAGAACGGAACGGATCTCGGAGAGGGCGACGGCGGCGGACGATGCGATCTCGGTCAGTGCACGGTCCTTCTCGGCGAATGAGCTCGCGCGCCCCTCCTGGGAGGTCGCGGTCAGCGAGATGGCGGCGAGGTGGTGGCCGACGATGTCGTGGACCTGCACGGAGAGCGCGGAGCGTTGGGCCTCGGCGTCCCGCTGGATCTCGTCGACGGCACGTAGGTGCCGCTCCTCCTGGAGGCGTGTCGAGGACTCTCGCAGATGCACGATCAGCCGGATCAGGAGCACGAGAGTCGCTCCTGCGAGGAGGCCGGCGAGGAAGTAGCCCGGGGGCATGTGGTGACGGAACACGGCGACCGATGCCGTCGCCGCGATCGCGGCAAGACAGCAGGCGGCCGCCCGGTCGGAGGTCCGGGCGGCGGCGGTCCCGATCACCACGATCCCGACGAGGATGCTCGCGGCGGACCAGGGGAACCGGACGTCAGGCGCGAGCGCCGACACCGCGACCACGCCGCCGCAATGCACAGCGATCGCCGCGATCGGCCACCGTCGCACCAGCACAAGAGGGAGCGCCTGGAGCACGGAGACCGCGACGCCGACGGAGAACGTGGGAAAGAGAGTCGCGTTCGGGACGAGGGCGAGCAAGGCCATGGCGACGCCGCCGGCGAGCGATACGACCGCTGCGAGGACCGTCGACCACCGTGCGCGGCCACGCGGCCGACGCTCGTCACCTGCCCTGCTCATTGCGTCCATCGTGCAGTCACCGTAGCCCGGGTGACGGGGCCCGGACCGTTCTCACGGCTGAAGTTGGCTCTTTCGGGGGACTCCGATCCCGCTGGTGGACACCAAGGTGGACGCCATGGACACGATCGGGCTACCTCGACAGGAAACACTCTCGCGCATCATGATTCCGTGGCATGGAGCGAAACCGCTGGTTCGTTTCGTCGGTGCGACGGGCGCGGCCGGCCTCGCCGTTCACGCCTTCGTCCTGGGTACCTCCACGCGGATGGAACCGCACGAGGTCTGGGCCGTGTTCGCCTTCGTCGGCTACTGCGCGGGTGCTGGAATGATCCTCTGCCGAAGGTCCTTCGGTGCGATCGTTGCGGTGCTGGCCGGGTTCTGTGTCGTCATCCCCTTCGCCGCACTGGTCCTGCGGAGGTTGTCTCAGCACGAGGTCGGCATCGTCCGCGACGGGGCAGTCCGCGTGCTCTCCAGCGGCAGCCCGTACGTGAGCGAGCCGGCAGTGGTCGACGATGTCTTCCCGTACTTCCCGCTCATGAGTGTCTTCGGGGTTCCCGGGGCCGCGCTCGGCGGGAGTCCTCTCGGTGATCCGCGGATCTACTTCACCCTGTTCTTCGTCGTGGTGACGTGGATGGGCCTGCGTAGGTTGGTCGCAGCGAGGACCTCGGCGCTGGTCCTGTTGCTCGTCTCGGCGTGTCCGCTCGTGGCGATTCCGATCGCCACCGGCGGGGTGGACCTTCCGGTCGTCGCGCTGGCGGGCCTCGCGGTGATAACCCTATGGACGGGCGAGTACCGGCTCAATGCCGTGGTGGTGGGGATCGGGTGCGCGATCAAGTTCACGTTCTGGCCGCTCGCGGTGATGATGCTCGTCGTTCAGATCCGCCGCGGCAGGAGGATGGAGATCCGGCGGTGGGGCGTCGTCGTGGCGGGGATCGTCGTCGGCACCGTGCTGCCGGCCGCATTGATCGATCCGCGGGGGTTCGTTCGAAGCGCGCTCGAGTTCCCGCTGGGACTCTCCTCGATCACGTCGCCCGCCGGTACCGGCCTCGTCGGAGGTCCACTCGCCGCGCAGGGCGGCCTCGGCTACGCCGGTATCGTTGTGGTCCTGGTGGTCTCGGCGGCGGCGATCGCGTGGTGGATTCTGACGAAGCGGTGCCTGACGCTCGCGGACCTGCTCCTCCTCGCCGCCGCCGGATACTCGGTCCTCTTCGTCGTCTCGCCGGTCTCCCGCGCAGGCTACTTCGTTCTGCCCTTCGTCTTGATCGTCCTCGCGGTGGTGGACGGCCTCGCCGGGGCGCGTCCGCATCGGGCGGCGGCCGCCCTGACGTCGACTGCGCAGTGAGACGAGAGGCCCTCCGCCTGACGGTGGCGCTTGCTCGTCGGGGGTGCTACTGTGAAAGCGGTTGATTTTCTTGGTGACACGCTCGCGAAGACTTTCCGCGGCAGTTCTACACCAGATCTCTGTGACACTCAGTTGCCTTGGTTTCGCGTATCTCCGCAGGCCCGGGATCGATCGTCGATCCCGTACAGATACTCAGGAGAGTAACAACATGGCAGCACAGGGCACCGTCAAGTGGTTCAACGCCGACAAGGGTTTCGGGTTCATCACCCCGGACAACGGCGGCAAGGATCTGTTCGTGCACTTCTCCGGCATTCTCGGCAACGGCGGCTTCCGCAGCCTCGATGAGAACGATCGGGTGAGCTTCGAGGAGGAGGCCGGCGACCGCGGGCCCCAGGCCGTCGCGGTGCAGAAGATCTAGTTTCCATACCGCACGAATAGCCGGCGGCGCTCAGGAGAATCCTCCTGGAGCGCTGCCGGTTTCGTCGTTCTGCGTCAGCCGGCTACGGGCCCCAGCCACACGTTGAGGCGACAGGGCTACGTCATCGACAGCAGGGTGCAAGCGATAAAGACGGCTGCGACGATCCACGGCCACTTGCGCCGTGTCCGCGCTTTCTCGGGTGCTTCGTCAGTCATGTCTCTCCTCGTTATCCGGGGTCATCGTTCCTGGAGCATGGCGGTGGCGGTGTGCTCCGCCTGCTGCTGCGTCGTGTTCGGCGCGATCAGCCCGAAGGCGATCGTGGCGTTCGGGCCGGCGAACACGATCAGGCCCGACGGGTGCGCCGGATCGAGCTCGACGAGATCACCCATGATCTCCATCCGCGGCTCGCGGCGGTCCCAGTCGGACGTGCTATAGCTGATGCGGGTGAGTGTCCTCAGGCGAACTCCGATCGTGGGGATGACGGTGGGCAACTCGTGGTCGAGGTGCCGGCTCCGCGGCCACCACACGCCCGCGATGTGATGAGGGAGCGCCGAGGGGCTGCGCAGCAGTACCCGGCCGGGCACCGGGCGGCCGATCGGAACCGGCGGCCGCCGCAGCATGTCGAGCAGTTCGGACGGCGTCGCCCTATCGCGACTCACGGCAACATTCGGTGGTGGCGGGCATGGGTCCGTCTCGTCGGCGCGATCGCGCGTACTCGATCGCGGTCCCCGGGTCCGGGGGAGGAGGCGAGGTGTTCCTCGCGGGTGCCCCGCACTGTAGGGGTGCTGAAACGCGCAGAACCGTGGCGGGTAGGAGGAAAACGGCCTACCGCAGAACGTCTTTCGAGTCTAGCAGTTCCGCTTGGCCGCTGCCCGAGCGAGCGAGCGGTCGCGCATCTCCTCGAACTTGACGGCGGCGGCTTCGAGCTCGTCGAGGAAGGCGGCGAGTTCCTCGCGGGTGCGCTCGCCTTCGGCGGTGAAGTCTTCGCGCTCGAAGATCTTCCACTTGCGCAGGACGGGCATGACGACCTCGTCCTTGTGCTGGCGGAGGTCGTAGATGCCGTGCTTGGCCATGAGGACGCCGTTGCGGCGGAAGTCGGGCATGCCGGCGCCGGGCATCTCGAAGTGCTTGATGGTGTCGGTGATGGAGCGGATGGCCTGGTCGGGGACGAGGTCGAGGCCGGCGGCGGAGATGTTGCGGTAGAAGATCATGTGCAGGTTCTCGTCGGCGGCGATGCGCTGGAGCATCTTGTCGGCGATGGGGTCCTGGCAGACTTTGCCGGTGTTGCGGTGGCTGACGCGGGTGGCGAGCTCCTGGAAGGTCACGTACGCCACCGAGTGCAGCATCGTGCCGGTCTGCTCCGTCTGCTGAGCCACTTTGCCCTGGGGGTCCCAGCCGTTGGTCATGTGGATCATGCGGGCCTGCTCGAGCTTGACCGGGTCGACGCCGCGGGTGACGACGAGGTAGTCGCGCATGGCGATGCCGTGGCGGTTCTCCTCGGAGGTCCAGCGGCCGACCCAGTGGCCCCAGGCGTCGTCCATGGAGAAGTTGGCGGCGATCTCCCGGTGGTAGGTGGGGAGGTTGTCCTCGGTGAGGAGGTTGGTGATCATGGCGGCCTTGGCGACCTCGTCGAGGCGGCTCTCCTCGGGGTCGTAGTCCGATCCGCCGAGGGCGGCGAAGTTCTTGCCGTCCGACCACGGGATGTAGTCGTGGGGGCTCCAGTCCTTCGTCATCGAGAGATGGCGGTTGACGTTGTCCTCGGCGACACCGGAGAGCTCCTTAAGGAGCTCCAGCTGGGTCATCGGGCGGGTCGAGACGAGGCTCGCGCCGGAGCCGTACGGAGTGGAACTGGGTGCCATCGCTGGCTCCAATCGATGTCGTGCCGGTCCGGCACTCTGAGGATCCTCAGCGTGGGAACTCCACCGAGAAGTCGGGCACCGACATCGGGCGTCTGACGAAGTGATGGAACTACCTGCGAGACGTCGGTGTGCTGTGTCGACTGTACAGCCGCTGCGTCCCATTCCTGGTCGATGCGCCGGCCGACCACCGATAGGCGGCCCGACCAGGTAGTCGCCTCGGCTACCGCCCCGGCCGCTCCTGCGAAGTTATCGAATGTTCTCGATTTCCTTCCGCATCCAGGATTGCGACTGCATGATAGGGATATGGCTGTCATCGATCAGGCTCTGACCCGCTCCCGGCGCGCACGGCAGCCGGAGACGCTGGCGGATCTGATGACGTTCGTGGGATTCACGAGCGGAGTCGCGAACATCATCATGCAGCTCGCGCTGCCTCCGGTCGGACACGGCGTGCACGAGAGCCGGGTGGTCTCCGGGAGCCCCCGCCGCAGGCCCTTCAAGCGTCTGCGGACGACGGGGCAGCATCTCGTGGTCTCGGTGGTCGGGAACGAGTCCGACCGCTCGGCCTTCCGGGAGGAGATGCGGAAGGTGCACGCGCACGTCCACTCGACCGCGAGCAGCCCGGTCAAGTACAGCGGCAACGCACGCGATCTTCAGCTCTGGGTGGCGGCGTGCCTGTACCGCTTCTACATCGATCAGTACGAGTTCCTCTACGGCCCGCTCGACCGCGCCACCCTCGACGTCCTCACCCCCGTCGCCGCCCCTCTCGCTACCGGCGTCAACGTCAGGGAGGCCGAGTGGCCGCAGAGCTGGCAGGAGTTCGAGGACTACTGGGACTCGATGCTGCCCCGCCTCGCGATCGCCCCGGAGGTGCGCGACGACCTGAAGTCCCTCTCGGACTTCATGTTCCTCAACGAGGCACTCGGCGCCCCGGGATGGGTGCTGGCGAAGGTCTTCGGCCCGCTCAATCACTTCCTCACCCGCGGCAACCTCCCGCCCGAGTTCCGGGACATGCTCGGGTGGGAGTGGTCCGAGGCCGAGCAACTGTGGTTCGACCGGCTGCTCCGGCTACTGCGCGTCGCCGACGTCGTGAACCCGCACGCGATCCGCACGTACTCCCAGGTCCTGCTTCTCGACCTCCGCCTGAGGCTGCGCCTGCGCGGGTCGATCCTCGGGCCCGAGAAGATCCTCGACGCGCCGCTGGGCGAGCAGGGGCGCACGCCGGCCGAGCGTCGCCGGAACCGCCGCCGGTCCGACGGTCCGCCGACGGGCTCAGGCCGGTAGCCACTCCGCGGCACTCGACCCGCGCGGCACCAGCACGGTGCGGTACGCGCCCGGAGTCGCCGACATGCGTACCTGATCGGTGACGCCCTGGAACTGCCCCAGTGGCGTGGCGGCGGTGAAGATCTCGGGCGGCAGGTACTCGTGATCGCCGGAAGTGCCGGCGATAGCGTGCGCGTACTCGCGGTCGAAGACGCCGAGCGAGAGGACCCAGAGCGCGGCCCGCACCAGCGAGACGTGCACGCGGTAGCTGCCGCCGTCGACGGCACGCCGCGCGAGCGCCTCCGTGATGCCCGCTGCCATGAGCCAGGAGACGATGTAGTCGTTCACCACGAGGATCGGAGGGAGCGCCGGATCGCCCTCGCCGCCTTCCAGGTTCATCATCCCGACGAGGCTGCCGGCCGTCTGGTCGAAGCCCACGCGGTCGGTCCACGGGCCGCCGGTGCCGAACAGCGACGCGGTCGCGTGGACGATGCCGGGCCGGCGCTCGGCCATCTGCTCCGCGGACATCCCGATCGAGGCCAGGTAGCCCGGCCGCCGGTTCGCGTAGAAGACGTCGGCGCCGTCGGCCAACTCGCGCAGGCGGGCGGCGCCCTCCTCGCGGTACGGGCTCAGGACGCACGAACGGACCCCGACGTTGGCGGTGACGTACGTCGTGTCGTGCTCGTGCTCGCCCGGCCGCCAGACGTTGAGCACGTCCGCGCCGTGCAGCGCGAGGGAGCGCCCCGCGCCCGCGCCGGCGATGACGTGCCCCATCCCGAGCGCACGGATCCCGGACAGCGGCTGCTCGCCCGGCGGCAGTGGCTCCGGTTCCGAGTCACCGATCTTCTTGATCTCCACCAGCGGTGCTCCGGCCACACCCTCGAGGTACTGCTGGTGCGCGAGGAACTCCTCGGCGGTGCGCAGCATCGGGAGCACGACACCCGCCCGGGCGGCCGCCTCCTCGAGCTCGAGGCCGTCCCACCGCGCGACCGCGGCGGCCACCGCGTCCTCGTCCTCGGGGACGCCGAGCAGGTTCTGCGCCGCGACCTTGATCTTCGGATACGGGTTGAGCGGCATCACCCACCGCTCGTCGCGTGTGCGGTAGAAGCGGAAGCCGAAGGCGTTGGTGGCATTGGCCGACGATGCCGCCGGGTACCCGTTCACCAGCTCCCAGCGCCGGTCGTAGAAGGGGCACAGGCGATGCGGCGTCGGGCGGATGTCGATGTCGATGTCCTGCCCCTCGCCGCCGCGCAGCCGCCACAGCTTCGCGACCGCCGCGGACTTCGCGGCCAGGGCGATCGAGGTGGCGCCGCCGATGCGCAACGTACTGGGCACCACGGGGTCCGCGCCGCGGAACCGGATGGCGCCGCCGGTGTCCTCCGCCGACATGCCGAGGCCGGCGAGCACCTCGTCGAGGGCGGCGTTCAGGTCGTAGGTGTCGTCGGTGGCCGGGGCGGCGACCGTGGCCCGGATGCGTTCGGCGAGAGGGTCGGTCATCGTCGGGCCTCCGTAGCGGTGGTGGAGAGAACGGATTCGGGTACGGGGACGACGCGGGAGCGCAGATACTCGCCGACGGCCTTGCCCACCTGGTCGATCCGGTCGTTCGAGGAACCCCCGGTGCCGAGCAGGCCCCGGAAGACGAAGTGCACCGCGCGGAGTTCGGGGAACTCGTGCCGGACGATGTCCAGGCCCTTGGCGTCCGGGAAGAGTCGGCGTACCTCGTCGGTGCTGAGGAAGCGGCGCAGCCAGGGCCAGGCCGCGGCGTCCGCTGCCCAGATGCCGACGTTGCTGTTGCCGCCCTTGTCGCCGCTGCGGGCGTGGGCCACGACGCCGAGTGGAACCGACACCGTCGGAACCGATTCCGGGGCGGCATCGGGCTCCGGGTGGACGGGTTGAGCCGGTGACTGCGTCCGCTCCGGGGGCCCGATCTCGAGTGCGGTGCCGTCGGCGAGGACGGCGCGGTGCGCGAGCGCCGCGGTCGGCAGCAGGCCCGGCCAGTAGTCGACGATCGGCACGGGCCTGCCCTGCAGCACGGAGGCGCCGTCGTGGAAGATGCCGGGGAAGCTCTGCAGGTAGAGGCTGCCGAGACGGCGAACAAGGTTGTAGTCGGCGAGGGTTGTGGCATCCGGCGCGGTGGCCAGGACGCGCAGCGCGACGGTGGCTTCCCATTGGGTCTCGGGATCGTCGGCCGGCACGCCAACCTGGGTCACCGTGACCGTGACGCCGTCCGGCCGGTCCAGGTCCAGCTGGGACCGCAGCAGTTCGACCTTCGCGGGAACCTCGGTGCCCGTGGCGAAGACGGTGCCCACCACGCGGTGGCCGACCACGCCGAACGCGGCGACCTTGGTGGTCGGAGGTGGCGGGGCGCCCGTGGCGCCGGAGACGCGCACCCGGTCCGGGGCGTCCTGGTCGAGGCGGACGTGCTGCAGGTCGACGGTGACGTCCGGGTTGAGGTACTGCGGCCCCTGGATCTCGTAGACGAGCTGCGCGGTGACGGTGTCCACGGTGACGGTGCCGCCGTCGCGGGCGTGCTTCGTGATGACGGCGGTGCCATCGGCGACGATCTCGGCGACGGGGAAGCCGGGGCGGCGCAGGTCGCCGATGCCGGTGAAGCCGGAGAAGTTGCCGCCGACCGCCTGCGGGCCGCACTCGATGACGTGGCCCGCGACCACGGCGCCGGCGAGCGCGTCGAAATCCTCACGGCCCCAGCCGTGCCACCACGCCGCGGGCCCCGTGATCAGCGAAGCGTCGGTCACCCGGCCGCAGACCACGATGTCGGCGCCCGCCGCGAGCGCGGCGGTGATGCCCCAGCCGCCGAGGTACGCGTTCGCGGCCACGGGCGTGGCCCGCCACCCGGCGATGGGCGCACCGTCGTCCAGGTTGTCCAGCCGGTGGCCGGCGGCGACGAGCTCGTCGAGGCGGTCGAAGACCGCGTCGCCCTCGACGTGCGCGACCGACAGCTCGACGCCGGCCCGCTGCGCCTCCTCGCGCAGGACGGAGGCGAGCGCGGCGGGGTTGAAGCCGCCCGCGTTGGTCACGACCTTGAGCCCGCGCTCGGCCATGGCGCCGAGGTGGGGACGGAGCTGGTCGACGAAGACGGGGACGTAGCCGGCGCTCGGATCCGCCCGGTGCGCGGCGACCAGCCCCGCGAGGGTGATCTCGGCCAGGTAGTCGCCCACCAGCACGTCCACGGGGTCGCCGGCCATCACCTCGTCGATCGCGGTCGCGCGATCCCCGAGGTACCCCGAGAAGTTCGCGATCCGCACCGGTCGCTGGTCCATGTCCGCCTCCGTCTCTCACGTCGTTCCCGTCCGACGGTAGGCCGTCGGGCACCGTCGGACCAGGACCGTTTCCGACGCCGGAGCCGGACCGCGGCGGTCCGGTTATGCCTACGCTGTCGGGGTGGAGATCCGGCACCTGCGGTACTTCGTGGCCGTCGCGGAGGAGGGCACGATCGCCCGCGCCGCCGAGCGCCTGCACATGGCGGCGTCGCCGCTGAGTCGCCGGATCCGCGATCTGGAGCGCGAGCTGGGTACGACGCTGTTCGTTCGGACGCACCATCGCGTGGATCTCACGCCGGACGGCGCCGACCTGCTGACCCGCGCGGCGGACGTGCTGGCGCGGTTCGACGCGATCGCCGCGTCGGCGGCCCCCGCCCGGATGACCGTCGGTATCGCACCCGACGTCTCGGCAGAGGCCCGGGACCTCGTGCTCGGCGCCGTCGCCGAGGCCTGCCCCGGCGTCGAGGTCGCGCTCGCACCGGCCCACACCGGTCCGCTCCTCGTGAGCCTGCGCGCCGGCGACCTGGCACTCGCGGTCGCGCACGGCCCGATCGAGGAGCCGGGCATCGACTCCGTCCTGCTCGAGCGGCGACGCAGCTACGCGGTGGTGGGCCGCGGTACCGCCCTCGGCGATCGGACGTCCGTGCGGTTGTCGGAGCTCGCCGACCTCGCCTTCGCGTCGATCGACATGACAGCCGCGCCGGCGCTGTACGGGCGCCTGGACGAGGCGCTCCGCGCTGCGGGAGTGCATCGACGCGCGACCGTCGCGGACTCCAACTTCGCCGGAGTCGCGCAGCTCGTGGCAGCCGGCCAGGCCTTCACGCTCTCGACCCGCGACACGGGGACCGCCGCACGACTGCTCCGCGACGAGGATGTCGTCTTCCTCGAGGTCGACGGTGCCGGATCGCTCTCCACGCACGCCGCATGGAGCACTGCGGGAATCGTCGCCGATCCCCGCGTTCGCGACGCCGTCGCCGCGATCGGGCGCGCGGTTCCGGACGGACCGACCGTGGTCTGAGACCGGGCCCCGCGGCACCGTCGGGCCGCGTGACCGGGCTCGACGCTTGAAGTGAGACTATCGAAGAATGTCTGCGTCCCCGCCGCCCGGAACCCCCGAGAACCCCGCCCTCGCGGCGGAGGCACGGATCGCGCGGACGGCGGTCACTGTCTTCCCGCTCCTGGTCCTGGTGGCGGGCGTCGTGGGCTACCTGACGCCGAGCACGTTCACGCCGCTCGCGCCCTCGGTGCCCTACCTGCTCGGCGTGATCATGTTCTGCATGGGCCTCACCCTGACCCCGCCCGACCTGGCCTCCGTGGCGAAGCGGCCCTGGGCGGTCGTGCTCGGCATCGTCGCGCACTACGTGATCATGCCGGGCGCGGGCTGGGTCATCGCCCACGGCCTGAACCTCGAGCCCGAGCTGGCGGTGGGCGTGATCCTCGTGGGCTGCGCGCCGTCCGGCACGGCGTCGAACGTCATGGCCTTCCTGGCCAAGGGCGACGTCGCGCTGTCGGTCGCGGTGGCGAGCGTCTCCACGCTCATCGCCCCGATCGTGACGCCGCTGCTGGTGCTGTTCCTCGCGGGCTCCTACCTACCCATCGACGCCGGCGGCATGGTGCTCGACATCGTCAAAACCGTTCTGCTGCCGGTGATCCTCGGCGTCCTGGCGCGGCGATTCGCGAAGAGCTTGGTCGCGCGGGCGCTTCCCGTGCTGCCGTGGGCGTCCGCGCTCGTCATCGCCTTCATCGTCGCGATCGTTGTGGCCGGCAGCGCGAGCAAGCTCGCCGCGGCGGGCGGCATCGTCTTCCTCGCAGTGGTGCTGCACAACGGCTTCGGGCTGGGCCTGGGCTACCTGGCCGGCAAGGTGGGGCGCCTCGACGACCGCGCCCGCCGCGCCCTCGCGTTCGAGGTCGGCATGCAGAACTCGGGCCTGGCAGCCACGCTGGCCACCGCCCACTTCTCGCCCCTCGCGGCGCTGCCGTCGGCGGTCTTCTCGCTGTGGCACAACATCTCCGGGGCGGTTGTCGCGGCCTGGCTGGCGCGCAGGCCGCTTGCGGACGAGTCGACTACTCGGCCTTGAGCGGCTCCAGGCACACGACGATCGATCCGGTCTTGCGCTTCATCGTGTAGGACACCGTGGCGGTCGGATACTCCGCGCAGCCGGTGTCGTCGGTCGTGTTCTTCAGCTTGCCGACGATCCGGTACCGGGCGCTCGCATCGGAGCAGTCCACCTTGTCGGAATCGGCGTTGCTCCCCGTGCCCGACATCGAGACGCAGTCGCCGACCGTTGCTCCCGCCACGTCGCGCTGGCCGAAGTAGGCGATCGTGCCGATCATCGCCACCGGGATGAGCAGGCCCAGCATCGCGAGCCGCTGGTACAGCGGCTTGCCCGGATCCAGGTGCGGCGCCGAGGCGGGTTGTGGCTCGGGGAGGCGACGCAGGCGCACCCACACGGACAGGTTCCACAGCAGGGTGAGCGGGTTGACGACGACGGAGACCAGCGTCAGCCAGCCCTGCCAGAGGCTCTTCGCGGACATGTCCCGGACCGTCGCGATGCCGCAGGTACGGCAGAACGGGCCCTTCTGCTTGAGGAAACGCATCGCGATGAGGAAGCCCTGGTGGCCGCGCACCGTCGTCTCGAGGGCGGGTGCGGCGCCGCAGAACCGGCACGTCGGGCCAGCGGTGGGGATGGTCATGAGGGCAAGTATCGACAACCCTCGTTCGGAATATCAAATCCTGTGACTTGGAATACAGTATTCGTCGCCGGGTCAGGCCGCGCGGTGGCGGCGCACCGCCTCCCGGCTGCCGCAGCGCGGCGAGCAGTACCGCTGCCGGCCGTTGCGGGAGACGTCCGCGAACACCGCTGCGCAGTCCGACGAGGCGCACCGCCCCAGCCGGCTCATGCCGCGCGTGGTCAGGTGCAGCGCCGTCCCGGTGAGGATCAGAACGGCGAGTTGGCCGGTGAGCGTCGCGCCGGACTCGCGGTAGTGGATGTGCCAGCCGGTGCCGGCGTGGTCGGTGACGCGCGGGTGGGAGGCGTGCTCCGCGAGCAGCGCGTTGAGTCGCGCGACGCGGGTCGCGACGTCGTCCGCGTCCACCACGGTGAGCCACGCGTCGATCAGGGCGCGACAGCCGGCGAAGTCCTCCGCGCCGACGGTCTCGACGAGCATGTCGTGCGCACCGCACCGTCGGACCAGGTCGTCGAGGTCGACGGCCGGAGCGTTCGCCAGGTCGACCGCGAGGAGAACGGGGCCCTCGCCGTAAGGGTTGATGTGCACAAGGCCATTACAGCACGATCGACCGGTGCCCGACATCACCACGACGACGCTGATCCTGCTCCTGTTCGCGGCCCTCGCCGCGGGCTGGGTGGACTCCGTCGTGGGCGGGGGCGGGCTGATCCAGCTCCCCGCGCTGCTCATCGCCTTCCCGACGGCCGCGCCGATCCATCTGCTCGCGACGAACAAGATGGCCTCGATCGCGGGCACGACGACGAGCAGCATCACCTACTGGCGGCGCGTGCGGCCGGACTGGCGGACCGCCGTCGCGCTGGCGGTACCCGCGTTCGCCGGCGCGATCGCGGGCTCGCTCATCGCCTCGCACATCCCGCGGTCGGCGTTCAACCCGATCATCCTGGCCGCGCTCATCGCGGTCTTCGTCTACACGCTGCGCCAGCCCGACCTCGGCGACGAGACGGACCTGCGGTACCGCGGGCATCGTCATCTCGTGACGGCAGGGCTGGCCGGGTTCGCGATCGGCGTCTACGACGGTGCGCTCGGCCCGGGCACCGGATCGTTCCTCGTTTTCGCGATGGTCGGCCTCATGGGCTACGCCTTCCTGGAGGCCTCGGCGAAGGCGAAGGTCGCCAACTTCGCGACCAACCTCGCTTCGCTCGTGGTCTTCCTGCCCCAGGGCGCGGGTTACTGGAAGCTCGGCGTCGCCATGGCGTGCGCCAACGTCGCGGGCGGCTACCTCGGGGCGCGGACCGCCGTCGCGAAGGGCAGTGGCTTCGTCAAGGTGGTCTTCCTCGTCGTGGTCTCGGCGTTCATCTGCAAGCTCGGCTACGACGTGGTGATGCAGTTCGCGCGGTGACGGCCCGGCAGCGTCGGCGCGGTCAGGCGATGACGACGCCGTGCATCACGACGCTCTTCGCGGCCTCGCTGAAGTCCCCGGCCTCGTCGCCGTCGGGCGAACCACCGATGAGCGTGGTGGAGAGCGAGACCAGGTGCTCGCCGTCCTGCGCGTACATCTCGTTCCGGAGCGTCACCATGTCGTACCCGCCGACGCGGCGGTGCTTGTCGACGTACACATGGATGGTCAACTCATCACCCGCGACCACGGGCCGGTGGTAGGTCATCGACTCGTCGGCCTGGATCAGCTGGCTGGCGCCGTAACCGATCACGGAGTCGTCGAAGAGCGGGCGGTTGGAGACGATGCCCGCGACGCTCACGAGCATCGGCGGCGCGACCAGGTCGGTGTAGCCGGCGGCACGCGCCGCCTCGACGTCGAAGTGCACCGGGTCGGAGAACTGGGAGGCGAGTGCGTACTCGCGGATCTTCTCGCGGCCCACGAGGTAGGTGTCGCGGTGCACGTAGTGGTGGCCGACAGCGCTCGCGGTGCGCGCGCTGATCTCTTCGGGGGTCAGCGGGGCGGTGGCGGTTTCATTCGGCATCCGACCACGGTATCGGCGCGGGCGCGCGGATGACTTGTCCGAACCTCCAACAAACCCCGTGCCGCCTTGGTCGCGACGGGCGCAGGGTGTGGCCGAGTTCACGTCGAGGTCGACGGTTTGCGTTGCACCCCATGGATCGCCGTAAAATGAGTCGGTGAGTGAAGCCGGTGCTGCAGTCCCCGAAGACCCGACCGACCTCGAAGCGTGGCGCACCGCCAACGAACTGTCCGTGCCCTTCTCCGAGGCGCTGGATCTGTGGGCGGAGACTGCCCACGCCGCCCTCGTCGAGCTGGCCGGACGGTACGGATCGTTCATCTCCTTCGCCGAGCTCGCCGCCCGCGCGCAGGCCGACGCCGGCATCGCCACCCGCGCCCCCGTGCGCCTCTGGGTGGCGGCGCTGCAGCGCCGCGTGACCGACCGCTGCGAGGCCGCCGGGGAGCCGCCCCTCGTCGCGCTGATGGTCGCGCACGACCAGACCGTCGGCGAGGGCTACGCCTACGCCGTCGCTGCGGCGGGGCTGCCCGTTCCCGAGAACCTCGATCAGCACGCGGCCGCGGCGCGCTTCGCCTGCTACCTGCACTTCGGAGCGACGATGCCCGCCGGCGCGGCGCCGCAGCTCACCCCCAAGCTGGAGGAGGCCCGTCGGGTCGCCGCGGCGCGGGTCGCCAAGGTGAAGCCGGCGAAGGCCGCGTCGAACGGCCGCGTCGTCAAGGCCCGCACCGCTGCCGCACCGCGGGCCGCGAAGGCACCGTCGGCGCGGCCGACCAAGGCGTCGCCCGCCAAGCCCGAGCCCCGCCCGGCGAAGCTGTGCCCCAACTGCTTCACCCAGCTCGCCGCCAACGGTGAGTGCGGATTCTGCTGACGCTCGTGTCCGAGGTGGCCGCTGAGATGTGCGCCTGAGCGGCGCGACCGCCTCGACACGCCGGCCTCGCGCCGCTGGAGCGCACATCTCAGCGCCACGGCGAGTGCAATCGCATCAGTCCGCCCAGGGCGTGGCTACGATAGCCGCGGAGGTCGCCGGGACCCCGCGGAACCGATCCTGCGGGTCGTCGAACGCTCGGTGCAGAGTCGTGAATTCTCCTTTGTCGCTGGACGTGTCGCTGCTGTACGTGCACATCTCGAATTGGGAGTACCAGTGCTGCGGCGCGGTGCCCCGCGTCGGTGGGGCCGTGCGCGGCTCGCTCACTCTGCACCCCAGCCGCCGGCCGGGCTACCCGGCGCCGGAGGTGCTCGAGTGGGATCCCGAGACGGGCCTGGTGCGGGTCGGCGACCTGTACGCGCAGCTCGGCTTCTCGGTGACCGATCCCTACCGCACCGACCTCATCGTGAGCCTGGGCTGGCACGACGCCGGGCCGGCGCCGACGGTGCTCGGCACCGTGGAGGTGCTGCTCGAGGAGACCGGCACGTACGTGCGCGAGCGGTCGGGCGAGCTCGACATCGACCCCGCCTCCGTGGACTACCGCGAGGTCCGTGAGGCCACGGTCTGGCCGGAGGACCGGCCCGAGGCGGGTGGGCCCGCCGCGGCGGGCGTGGTCGCCGGGGTCCGGCTCGTGGGCGTCGTCCCGGCAGCGGATCCGGCGCAGGTCCGGGCCGAGGGCCTGCGCCTGTTCACCGACGCCGCCGTCTGATCCCGCGGTCGGATCCGCGGTCCGGGGCGCCAGGGCCCGGCGTTCTCACGCCGCGCGTCGGCGCTGCCGCGGTCGGGCGATCAGACGGCGACGGGCTCCGGCTCGGCCGCCCGGGCGCGGGCGCGCGGGATCACCCAGCACATCGCGGCGGCGCCCACGCAGAGCGCGCCCGCGGTGTAGAAGGCCGGGTCGTAGCCGCCCGAGGCGTCGCGGATGTAGCCGGCGCCGAAGGCCGCGACCGCGGCGCCCAGCTGGTGCGAGGCGAAGATCCAGCCGAACACGACCGGCGTGGACTCCCCGAAGTGCTCGCGGGCCAGCGCCATCGTCGGCGGCACTGTCGCGACCCAGTCGAGACCGTAGAACAGGATGAAGACCAGCAGACCGGGCGCGATGCCGGGGGAGAGCAGCGCGGGCAGCAGCGCGAGCGCGAGGCCGCGGCCGAGGTAGTAGACCACCAGCAGGATCCGGGAGTCGACGCGGTCGGTGAGCCAGCCCGACGCGATGGTGCCGACCACGTCGAAGACGCCGATGACCGCGAGCAGCGACGCGGCCGTGGTCGCGGGCATCCCGTGATCGCCGGCGGCGGGGATGAAGTGCGTCTGCAGCAGGCCGTTGGTCGTCGCGCCGCAGATCGCGAAGCTCGCGGCGAGCAGCCAGAAGGCGGGGCGCCGGGCGCCCATCGCCAGGCCCGCGAAGGCCGCGCGCACCGCGCCGCGCGTCGGGGCGGGCGGGGGTGCGACCTCGTCGGCGCCGAAGGGCGGCAGGCCCAGCTGCGCCGGCCACGACCGGAGGAACAGCCCGGCGACGGGGATCACCGCGACCGCCACGGCGGTCACCACGAGCGTCGCCGTCCGCCAGCCGTGCGCCTCGGACAGCGCCGCGACCACGGGCAGGAAGATCAGCTGTCCGGTGGCGCTGGCGGCCGTGAGGACGCCGGTCACCAGGCCCCGTCGGGCGACGAACCAGCGCATCGCGATGGTGGCGACGAAGGCCGTCGACAGCGAGCCGGTGCCCAGGCCGACCAACACGCCCCACAGCAGGACCAGCTGCCAGGCGTCGGTCATGAACACCGCGAGTCCGGTGCCCGCGGCGACGAGCGTCAGCGCGCCGATGACCACGGGTCGCACACCCAGCTTGTCCATGAGCGCCGCGGAGAACGGCGCGGTGAGCCCGAACAGCGCCATGTTCACCGACATCGCGGCGCCGATCGTCGCGTGCGACCAGCCGAACTCCATGTGCAGCGGGTCCATCATGACGCCGGGCACGGACCGGAAACCGGCCGCACCCAGCATCGTCACGAAGGCGACGCCGGCCACGATCCAGGCGTAGTGCGGCGCGCGCAGGCGCCTCAGCGGTGTAGTCACCGGACTAGATTCCCGGATTCCACGAGCCCGAACCAGTGGCATCAATGACAAGATATGAAAGAATCGTGCCATGCACACCGTCGCCGTCCTGCTGCTGGAACCCATCGTCGGCTTCGACGCCGCGATCCCGCCGCTGTGCTTCTCCGAGGCCACCGACGAGGCCGACCGGCCCCTCTATCGCGTCATCACCTGCGGCGTCGACCGGAACCCCGTCCGCGCGACGGGCGGCTACGCGATCACGCCCGAGGCGGGCCCCGAGGCGCTTGCCCTCGCCGACACGGTGATCGTGCCGGGTACGAAGATCAACGGCCCCCGGTTCGACGGCACGCTCCCCGACGACATCCGCGCCGCCCTGGCCACCATCCGCCCGGGCACCCGCATCGTCTCCATCTGCACCGGCGCCTTCGTGCTCGCCGCCGCGGGCCTGCTCGACGGGCGAAGCGTGACCACGCACTGGAAGTACGGCGCGCAGCTGCGCAAGCTCTACCCGGCCGTCGCTCTCGTCGACCACGTCCTGTTCACCGACGACGGCGACGTCTTCACCTCCGCCGGGCTCGCCGCCGGCCTCGACTTGTGCCTGCACCTGATCCGCAGCGACCACGGCGCCGCCGTCGCCAACAAGGTCGCGCGACACTGCGTGGTGCCGCCCGCCCGCGAGGGGACGCAGGCGCAGTTCGTCGACGTCCCCGTGCCCGTGAGCGGGGCGGGCAGCACCGTCGAACCGCGGGACTGGGCCGTCCGGAATCTGCACGAGAACCTCTCGGTCGAGGTGCTCGCGCGGCGCGCGGGAATGTCGGTGCGCACCTTCAATCGGCGGTTCCGCGAGGAGACGGGGCAGACGCCGGGGGCGTGGATCCTGCGCCGCCGCCTCGACCGCGCCCGCGAGCTGCTGGAGACCAGCGAGCTGTCGGTCGACGCCGTCGCCCGGGATTCCGGGCTCGGCACCGGCGCCAGCCTGCGGGCTCACCTGCGGCGCGATACCGGAATGACGCCGCTCGGCTACCGTCGCGTCTTCCGGGAGGCCCCGGTCGCGTGAGCCGCGCACCGTCGGGCCCGGGCGACCGCCGCCCGGGCGGCTGGACGGGGCCCGGGGGACACCGGGCAAAATGAAGGGATGCAGAGTCGGGTAGCGCCGCTCACCGGGCTGCGTGCCGTCGCGGCGGCCACGGTGTGCCTGACGCACGCCGCCTTCTCGACGGGGCACTACACCGACGACTTCGCCGGCCACCTCTGGGCGCGGTTCGAGATCGGCGTCCCCATCTTCTTCGCGCTGTCGGGTTTCCTGCTGTTCCGGCCGTGGGTGCGGCTGCTGCAGGACGGCACCGGGCACCAGCCCGACCTGCGGCGGTACGCCTGGCACCGGTTCCGGCGCGTGGTGCCGGCGTACTGGGCGGTCGTCGTCGTGGTGTACGCGCTGGGGCTCGTCCGGCACGAGCCGAACCCGTCGGGCGGCGGGATCGACGGGCTCCTGCGCAACCTCACCTTCACCCAGATCTACGGCTTCGGGCACCTGCGGGTCGGGCTCACCCAGGCGTGGAGCCTCGCCGTGGAGGTGGCCTTCTACCTGGCGCTCCCGCTGATCGGCTGGGCGCTCACCGCGGTCCTGTGCCGGTACCGGTGGCGGCCCGCGCGGCTGCTGGCGGGCCTCGCCGGCGTCGCCGCGATCACGCCCGTGTGGATCATGATCGCCCCCGAGATCGAGCGCACCGCGCGCATGTGGCCGCCCGCCTACCTGTGGTGGTTCGTCGGGGGCATGGCCCTGACGGTGGCGGTCCCCCTGGTCCGACGGTGGCCGCGGTGGGCCACGCCCGCCTGCCTCGCCGTCGCCCTCACGGGGTTCGTCGTCTCCGCCCTGCCGGTGATCGGCGGCCCGCCGACGATGGTGCCGGCGAGCCAGGTGGAGGCGCTCGTGAAGTCGGCGCTGTACCTGCTGATCGCGACCGCGCTGATCGCCCCGCTCGGGCTGGCGCCGGGTGCGCGCTCGCCGTACCACCGGCTGCTCGGCAGCCGCCCGATGGTGTGGCTGGGCAGGATCTCCTACGAGTACTTCCTGGTGCACCTCATCGTCATGGACGTGCTGCTCCTCGACGTCTTCGGCTGGCGGCCGTTCACCGGGAACATCGCCGTGGCCTTCCTCGCGACCTCCGTCGTGAGCGTGGTGCTCGCGTGGGCGCTGCGCGCGGCCCTGCCCTTCGGGGATGATGAAGGTCGCACGTCGACGCAGAAGGGGGTGACGGATGTCCGCGCAGGAGCCTGAAGTGCACATCGAGGCGCCGGTGCGCCGCTGGTGCGACGCCCGCGCCATCCCCGTGCCGCGGCGCGAGCTCTCCGACGAGGCCGCACTGCTCATCGCCGCGGGGCACCTGCAGCCCGCGGCCCGCGAGGTGGTGCTCAACCGGTTCGACACCGAGCGCGCCTTCCCGGACATCGGCGGCTACGCCAAGCTGCGCCGGCTCAGCCGGATCGCCGAGCACGAGGCGCCGCCGCCCTCGGCAGACGGCCTCCCGCCGAACCCGTTGCAGCAGGCCAAGGCCGCCGCCGACGCGGTCCGCGGCGCCGACGCCCGCCGCAAGCTCGCCGGCTTCCGGCACGCCTTCACCCTCAACCGCATCTCCTTCGCCGCGGGCGTCCGCGCCGTGCGGCGTGCCCGCAAGGACGCGTTGCACCTCGACCTCGACGAGCGCGACGCCCTGTTCGACGCACTGTGCCTGACGCCGCTGCCGGTCACCCCGTCGGCCGCCGCGGTCGCGGCGCGGACCGTCGCGCGGGTGGCCGGGCCGGCCCTGCGGCTCGCCCCGCAGCTCGCGGGCTGGGTCGACGGCCACGGCGCGCCCGACGAGGGCCTGCTCGTCTTCGAGGACCGGTACGACGTGCTGCTCTTCGTCGCCGGCCTGGTCTACGACAAGGTCAGCTACTCGCGGTCGGTGAGCTCCGGCGAGTTCGACGAACAGCTCGGCCAACTGGACCTCCCGACCGACCTGGTGCAGATCTCCGCCGACGTGGTGCAGCTCAAGTCCGTCTGGGGCCAGCTGCGGTACGCGCCGGGCCTCGCCGACGGCACCCGGTCGAGCGAGCTCGACACGGTGTGGGACGAGCTCGTCGATCGGGTAACTGCGCTCACCCGCGTGGGTGACCTCGTGGACGTCGCCGATTCCAAACGGCCGCGCCGCCTGTCGATCGAGTCGATCGACCAGCAGATCCACGAGCTGGTGCAGCGCTCCGGCGAGCGCGAGATCTCCACGCAGAGTGCGCGTCGCGTCGCCGGGCAGATCATGGGCGCCCGGGGCGACCTCCCGCCCGCGCTGCCCGACGGTACGCGACGCGCCCTGCCCGGCGCGGGGCCGGGCGCCGATTCGGGTGGAGCCGGTGCGGGCGCGCGGCCCGGTGCGGCGCTACCGGATACGGCCCTTCCGGGGGAGGCGCCGAAGGCGTGGAAGCCCGCGCCGGCTCAGCCGCGCGACCAGGACGCGAGGTAGGTCTTCTCCTCGTCGGTGAGACGCCGCAGGCTGCGCTTCTCGATGTCGACGACCGCCATCTGCGTGGTCGCCAGGATCGCCGGCTTCGACTCCGGCGCGGCGTCTTTCGCGCGGACCTCGTAGCCGATGGTGAAGTCGACGCTTCGGTTCGACGCGATGTACATGCCGACCTGCACCGGCGAATCCTCGTGGTACAGCTGCGCCTTGTACTTGATCGCGACGTCCGCGATGAAGGCGCTCTTGATCAGCGGCGCGTACTTCTCGCCGGCGGAGAGCAGCCACTGGATGCGGGCCTCCTCCAGCAGCGTGACCATCCGCGCGTGGTTCACGTGGCCCAGCGCATCCATGTCCGACCAGCGGACGGGAACGTGTGCGGTGAAGGCGAACTCGTACTTGCCGAGGGTCATCGCTGCCACTTCGTGGCGAAGGCGAGGAAGGCGTCGTTCTCTTCGGGCACGGTGACGGTGACGCGGACGCCGGCACCGTCGAAGCCCCGGACCAGGAGGCCGGCCTCGGCGGCGTCGGTGGTGAACCGCACCGAGTCAGTGCCCAGCGGGAGCCAGACGAAATTGGCCTGGGTGTGCGGGACCTCGAAACCGGCCTGCAGCAACGCGTCCCGGACGCGGGCGCGCTCGGCGACGACGGTCTCGGTGCGGGCCAGCAGCTCGTCGTTCGCGTGCAGCGAGGCGATGGCGGCGGCCTGCGCGGGCACGCTGACGGAGAAGGGCAGGTGCACCTTGGTGAGTGCGGCGATGAGCTCGGGATCGGCGATGGCGTAGCCCACCCGCAGGCCGGCGAGGCCGTAGGCCTTGGAGAAGGTGCGCAGGGCGATCACGTTGCGGTGCCGGGTGATCAGGGCGGCGCCGTCGATGCGCTCGCCGGTCTGCTCGTTGGCGCGGTGGTACTCGTAGTAGGCCTCGTCGAGGGCGACGATCACGTGCGGCGGCACCTTCTGCAGGAACGCCTCGAGAGCCTCCTCGGAGACCGTCGTGCCGGTCGGGTTGTTCGGGTTGCAGACGAAGATCAGGCGCGTGCGGTCGGTGATCGCGGCGGCCATGGCGTCGAGGTCGTGCGCGTGGTCCGCGGTGAGGGGCACCTGGACCGGCGTCGCGCCGACGACGCGGGTCACGATCGGGTAGGCCTCGAAGCTGCGCCACGCGAAGATCACCTCGTCGCCGGGGCGGCAGGTGACCTGGACCAGGTCCTGGCAGAGGGCGACGGAGCCGCAGCCCGCGTGCAGCTGCTCCTCCGTGGCGCCGGTGAGCTTCGCCAGCTCGGCCTTGAGGGCCACCGCCCCGTTGTCGGGGTACCGGTTGGCGCTGCGCAGCACCTCGGCGAGGGCCGCGGCGACGGACGGCAGCGGACCGTCGACGATCTCGTTGGAGGCGAGCTTGATCGCGCCCGGCGCGGACTTCCCCGGGACGTACGCCGGGAGCGCGTCGAGATCGGAGCGGATGCTCAGCGGCGCGGGACGGGAGGAGTTCTCAATGGCCACTCGGCCAGGGTAGACCGACGGCTCGGCCCCCGGGGCCACCGAGGCCGGTCCACGTGGACCGGCCCCGGTGGCCGTGGGTGCAACGGATCAGTTGCCCGAGAGCTTGCCCTTGAGGGAGTCAGCCTCGCCCTTGACCTTGTCGCCGAGCTCGCCCGCCTTCTCCTTGGCGGCGGCGGTGGCCTGGTCGACCTTCTCGCCGGCGGCCGCGGCGGCCACCTGGGCGCGGCCCTTGAGCTCCTCGGCCTTGTTCTTCGCGTCGTCTGCGATGCCCATGCGTGATCCTTCCGATACACCCGATGTGTTCCCCCGAGGCGGATCCCCGAGGCTTTGATTGTGCGCTGCTCGGCACAACCGCGCAGGGTTATCGATTGCGATCACGACGGACCTGCGGTTTCAGTTTCCGGAGAGCTTGTCCTTGACGGCGTCGACGCCCTCCCTGACCTTGTCCGCGACGTCGGCGATCTTCTCCTTCGCTGCGGCGAGGCCCTGATCCGCCTGCCCCTCGGCCTTGAGATCGTCGTCGCCCGTGGCCGCGCCCGCGGCCTCCTTGGCGCGCCCCTTGAGGTCCTCAGCCTTGTTCTTGGCGTCGTCTGCGATGCCCATGGTCACGTCCTCTCGATGGTCGTTGGATCTTCATCTCGGGGGAGTTCCCCAAGTCTTCTGTCGCCGCGCCGGTCGTTCACGAGGACCTGGAACGCGACGTCGGGCCCGGTCGCGGCGGCCACGTCGTTGCGGGCGGCGGCCGCCAGGGCGGTGAGCTCGTCGACGGGTGCGCCGGGGGAGATCGCGACCGCCACCCGGATGACGGGCCGGCCCTTCTCGATCACGGTCGACGGGCGGGCGCGCCGGATCAGGGGGCTGCGCCCGAGGTCAGCGGCGACGGCATCCGCGACCCGTCTCAGGTCGACGGTGCCGTCGCCCGGGACGTGCGCGGTGCGCGAGGAGGAGCTGCGCAGGTGCCGGACCAGCAGCCACAGCGCCACCAGCACCAGGACCGCGCCGGCCGCGCCGGTGACGGCGGGCCACCACGGCTGGTCGGGCAGCCGCACGATCGTCGGGACCGAGACGCGGTCGGCGGCGTCGGCCGCGGTCCGCTGACCGAGCCGGTCGCCGAGCGCCCACAGGCCACCGCCGAGCAGCACCAGCCCGACGAGACCGGCGACGATCCGGTCGATGACGCGGGTCGAGCCCTTCATCGGGCCACCTCCTCGGCGCTGCGGCGGTCGGGGTCGATCCGCCGGTGGAACCAGAGTTCGTCGGAGACGGGGGTATGACTGCGCCGGCGCGGCTTCAGCGCGGCGATCAGCAGCAGCAGGCCGAGCACGATGGCGCCGACCGTCGCGGGCCAGGCCCACCACGACCAGCGGACGTCGTCGGCGATGCGGGGCACCGCGTCGATCCAGCGGCTCCCGGCGACCCAGCCGAGCGAGACGAGGGCG
This sequence comes from Tsukamurella sp. DT100, assembly GCF_049844855.1. Lineage (NCBI taxonomy): Bacteria > Bacillati > Actinomycetota > Actinomycetes > Mycobacteriales > Tsukamurellaceae > Tsukamurella > Tsukamurella sp. DT100. The sequence goes on along the minus strand of NZ_JBNCLV010000006.1, from coordinate 185,015 downwards.
TCGCGGACCGCGATCACGCCGAGCGCGAGGACGGCGAGCAGCAGGGGCACCGTCGCGATGCTGGCGCCGGCGGTGCGGCGCGGCGCGTGACGGCGCAGGTCCCGGGCTGTGGGCGCGTCGTCCGTCGCGGCGACGGCGGCGTGGTGCGCGAGTGCGGCGCGAGACCCGGTGCGCTCGTCGCTGATCCGGGTGATGTGCACGTGCACCTCCTTCGGGGCCGTGCCCAGGCTGCGGGCGAGCTCGTCGTCGACCGCGGAGCGGACCGCGGGAACCAGCCGGGCGGAGTCGAGCGGCCACTGCGCGGCGATCTGCACGTCGACGTCACTGCGGGCGCGGTCGGCGAAGCGCACCGCGGGCAGCTGCCGCGTCGTGAGCCCGCGGACCCGCTCGGTGCCGGGCACCGAGAGCGCGGCGTGCTCGACCAGTCGGCGCCGCACGCGGTCGTCGATGACGGTGCGGCCGCGGCCCGCGGTGTCGGCGTCACGCCCGGCGCCGGTGTCGTCGGGGATGCCCGGGGCATCCGGGGTCTCCGATTCGGTGGTCATGGTCAGCTCCGGTCGCGGCGCCGCAGGGCGGTGAGGTCGATGAGCCCGTCGAAGTGCGCGCCCACGGCCGCCCCGGCAGTGCCGAGGACGATCGCGAGGAGGAAGCCGACCAGGCCGCCGACCACGACGGCGATCGCCACGAGCAGGCCGATCACGCCTCCCCACACGGTGAAGTGTCCTGGCGTCATGCGGTGAACTCCTTCGGTGCTGCGGTGCCCTGGTCGGACACCGCGATGTCGGATACGACGACGTCCACGGGGACCCCCGCGGCGTCGGAGGCGGCCGCGCGGACGCGGTCCGCGAGGTCGACGAGGTCGAGATCGCGCCGGAACTCGAGCACGACGGAGACCTGTCCTCCGTCGTCGTCGAGCCGGACGCCGCGCACCGTCCGGCCCGGGAGGTGCGTGGCGGGGGAGCCGGGCCCGCCCGCGTGGACGCCGACGACGCCGTCGATCGCCGTCACGGCGGCGACGACCCCGTCGACCCGGGCGGCGCGTGCGGAGCTCACTGGACCCGCGACTCCGCCGACGTCTCGCCGGTGGCGACATCGTCATCATCGGCGAAGTGGACGTCGTGGACGGTCACGTTGACCTCGGTCACCTCGAGACCGGTCATGGACTCGACGGCGTCGATGACGTTGCTGCGGATGCCGGCGGCGAGGTCGTGGATCGCGACGCCGTACTCGGCGACGATCGTCACGTCGACCGCGGCCTGTCGCTCGCCGACCTCGACGGTGACGCCCTGCGTGAGGTCCGGTGCGCCGGGGAGGGTCTCGCGGATGCGGCCGACCACGCGGGCGGCCTGGCCGCCGAGGTCGTAGACACCGTCGACCTCGCGGGCCGCGATACCGGCGATCTTGGACACGACCACGTCGGCGATGTTGGTGCTGCCGCGCCCGACCTGCGTCGCGACCGCGGTCCCGGGCTTCGCGGCCTTCGACTCGTCGGCGGTCGCGGCGGGCTTGGTGGTGGTCGAGGTCATGTTCGGTCTCCCTTGTGTCGACTGATGTACCGGGATCCGTTCCGGCACACTGGGTGAGTCGCCGGCTCGCGGAGATCGGCACGCGATTGTGACCCATCTCACATTTGGAGGGTGGTTGTTCGACTCGGAGCTGCTGCCGTCGCTGTCCGACGAGACCTTGACGAGGCGCGCCCAGCGGGGCGACGCCGCGGCCTTCGACGTGCTCGTGCAGCGGCACGCCCCCGCGCTGCATCGGTTCGTCGCGCGGACGATGCCCGAACGCAGCGACTGCGACGACATCGTGCAGGAATCCCTCATCGCCGCGTGGAAGGCGCTCCCGAGCTTCGCCTTCCGCTCGACGCTGCGGACGTGGCTGTTCTCGATCGCGGCCCGCAAGACCGCTGACGTGCTGCGTCGCCGCGCGCCCGTCGTCGATTCGGAGGCCGTCGACGAGGCCGTCGCGCGGGAGCCCGGCCCCGTCGAGAAGGCGACCGACCGGGACTTCCTCGACGCGCTCGCCCGGGAGCTGGGGCGCCTGCCGTACCCGGCCCGCGCGGCGTGGTGGCTCCGCGAGGTCGACGGGCTGTCCATCGCCGAGATCGCGGGCGTCCTGCGGACCACGGAGGGCTCGGTGCGCGGCCACCTCCAGCGGACCCGGCAGCGGCTCGCGGAGACGCTGGGGGAGTACTGGCCATGAGCGATCCGACGCGGCCCACGGAGGCCGGACCGTTGTGCAATCCGACAGGACGTGGTCACACTGGGGGAGCGATGAGTTTCAGGCGAGTGGAGAGTGGCGACGCCGAACCGGCGCAGGCCACCGATTGGATTGCCGACGCGACGCGTCGGCTCGCCGGGCTGTCCGCACCCGATGCCGAGGCGCCCGAGGTCGATCCGCGCTGGGGTGCGGACGCGATCGACCGGCTGCGCGAGGCCGTCGCCCAGCAGGTCTCCGCGCAGCCCCGGCGCTCCCGCCTGATCCCGACGGTGCGGCAGGGGGTCTCGGTGACCGAACTGGCCCTCTCGAAGGCGATCACGGCGGCGCTCTCCGACACCGCAGCCGCCGAGTCCGCAGCCGTCGCCGATGTCGCGCTCGATCTCAGCGGCGGTGCGCTCGCCGCCGTGCACGTCCATCTCGTCGCGGTGGGTGCCGACGGCCGGTCCCACACGCTGTTCGACGGTGGCGAGCGCCTCCGCGCACTGACGGCCGACGTCGTGCGGCGGATGGTCGGCACCTCCGACGTGCGCATCGACCTCACCTGGGAGGACGTGCTCACGCCCGAGCTGATCTGACCGCGCCGCGCGCCCCGCACGTGAACGGAAGATGACCAGCGGTTTTGTGGGTTGCGGAGAGGTTGTGTAATGTAGCTGCTCGGCGGTTGCGCGTGACCCGTAAGGATCGCTCGCGCATCGCGTCCGATTTGGAGGCGTGCCAGAGCGGCCGAATGGGACTCACTGCTAATGAGTTGTCCGGCCAACACCGGACCGGAGGTTCAAATCCTCTCGCCTCCGCCACGTCGGTCTTCGGACCGGCGAGAATTGAATATGGGTATGCGCCCGTAGCTCAGTGGATAGAGCATCTGACTACGGATCAGAAGGTCAGGGGTTCGAATCCCTTCGGGCGCACAGAAAGTACAGGTCAGGGCCGGTTTCCGATACAGGATTCCGGCCCTGACTCGTATCAGGGCACCAGAACGGCACCGATTCAGCGCGAGAGCTGGTCTAGCGCCGCCCGCGTATCCGGCGCCACCGCGGCCCTCTCGACGTAGTGTCGCTCGGTCACCGCGACGCCTGAGTGGCCCAGTTGCTTCGACGCTGCCTCGATCCCGTATGCACGCTCGACGAGCGTCCCGGTCGTCTTCCGGAAGTTGTGCGAGCTGACCCACGACAGCGACTCGTCCGCGGCCAGGGCCTCGCGGAGTCGGGTCGACACGTTCCGCCGCGACTGCACCGTCCCCGTGCGCGTCGGGAACACGATCCCGTCATCCGACGGCAGATCCCGCGCGAGCTGGGCGCGCAGAGCGTCCGCCGCGAACGCCGGCAACACGAACGTCAGCCGCTTCCCCCGCGCCTTCTGCACCGCGGCCGCCACCGTCGGCGGGTCCGCATCGAGGTCGATGTCCGCCCACCGGAGGTTCAGCACGTCGCCGATCCGCAGGCCCGTGCCGAGCATGACGTCCACGATGTGCCCGAGATCGGGCATCCGCTTCGGCCCGAACTTCGAGGCACCCTGCCACTCCGCGATCCGCGCGCGCACCGCGGCCACGTCCGCCGCCGTCAGGGCCCGCGGTTCCATCGTCGGACCGGGCGCTGTCGTCGTCTCCGTGACCGGGTTCACCGCGACCGCGCCCATGCGCACCGCGTACGTGAACGCGAGCCGCAGCGTCTTCCGATCGGCGCGCCACTGCGCCGTCGTCCCCTCGCCGAGGTGTTGCTCGAGGACTGCGGTGGTCGCTTCGAACAGCCGCAGCTTCCCGACGCGCTCCGTGAGCCGCTTCGCCGGCGCCTCGTAGAACTCGATGGTCGACGGCGCACGCATGAGCCCGTTCGGCATCGGCGTCGTGCGGTGATGCTCGAGCCACGCCGTTAGGAGAGCGGCCACCGTCGTGTTTCGAGTGATCGGTCCGGTGCCGGCCTGCTCCTCAGCGTCGCGGATGGCCTCCTTGAGCGCGTTCCTCGCGGCCGTCTTCGACTTCCGCCGCCGCTTGATCCACCGGGTGCGGCCGGCGTCGTCGCGGTACTTGCACCGGGCGGTCACACCGTCTTCGTCCTCGTCGTACCAGATTTCGCCCGCCGTGCCGAGCGGCGTCGGTGGCCTACCCATCGCCGGACAGTCGTTTCGACTCGAGGATCTTGGCGATCTCGTTGATTCGATCCTGCATCTCCTTCGCCCAGCTGTCGTCCGCGGGGCCTCCTGTGGTGGCCGCTTCGACACTCCGCTGGAGTCGCAGCTCGGGGATCGCCCTCTTGAGGTTGATGTACTCCCACACCAGCTTCATCGTCTCGCGCATTTCGTAGGCCGCAGTGTCATTGCCGCCAGGAACGGGGATTCTCCAGTGGCCGTTGAACCACAGCAATGCTTCGCCGCTCGATGTTGTAATCCCGGGCAGCACTTCGGAATCGCGAGTCGGCAGACCGGGATAGAGCAACTGTGCTGGCGCTGTGTCGAGAGCGGCGGCAAGCACAGCAAGTTCGCCTGTGGTGACGTACCGACGTCGGCCGTTCTCGAGATCAGCGATGGACTGTCGGGTCATCTTGACGCCGATTTCGGTCACGCGATCCGCAAGCCACTGTGCAGATCGCTTCCCGCGTCGGCGACGTACTTCCTGACCGATCGCGTGCGCGCAGTCCCGCTCCCATGTGTTCATGACACACAGAATGCACACGCTTGCGGAGGATTTCAACACATGATAGTTCTATACACAGAGCACGCGCTGTGTGTGTTCATTTCTAACGGATGGAGCCTTCCGTGACCCCTGAAGAACTCGACGCCCTTGGTGTCTCCACCGACCTCCGCACCGCGGCACGGGCCCTTGGGCTCAGCGTCTCCGGCGCCTACCAGCTTGCACAGAAGGGGGAGTTTCCGTGCCGGGTGATTCGCGCCGGCAGCCGCTACATCGTCCCCACCGTGGGCCTCCGCGAGCTCCTCGGGCTCACCGCGCCGGTGGCGGTTGGGGGTGACGCTGCGTGACGCACTACTGGGCGTTCGTCGTGTTTCTCGGCACGCTCTGCGTCATGGCCGCAGCTGCCGACGCGGACCAGCGCCGACGCGATCGCTACGCGGCCCTCGACGAGGCCGCGGACCTGTGCAGTGGTGCCCAGCCCGACCGCACGCCCCTACTCACGAAGAAGGCCCCGGAGCGCTGTCCCGCCAAGAACTCCGCTACCGAGGCCCGACCGAATCACCCGACAGGAGATCCGTTCATGTCCATCGTAACCCACTCCGCCCAGGTCCCGCACCGTCGTGGTCGCCCGCCTCGTCTCGTCGGCGACCCCGCTCGAGCCGATCGTCTCCTCCTCGCCCTCGTTCGCGCCGGCCACCGGCCCCGCGTGAGCCACCCCGACGACATCGCGGGCGTCTGCGCGCTCGTCGACCGCGGCCAGCTCAGCAACTCGCACGCCGCCGTGGTCTGCCGCGTCACCGAGCGCACCGTCCTCCGCTGGCGTGCCGCGTCGAAGGCGGCAGTGCGATGAACTACGACACGATGCGCGACTACCTGCGCAGGCTCGACACCCGCCTCTACCTGCTGCCCGAACGCGTCGGCGAGTGGGCCGAGAGCATCGGCTCGCCCTGGGTCGACGGTGTGTCCAGCCCCGCGCACAACCAGGACCCGAACCTCGCGGTGCACCTGCACCGCTCCGCGAACAACCAGCCCCAGTACGGGAAGCCAATCCTCGAGCACGAGGTCTGCGTCCGCTGGTCGGCACGCGGGAACGTCGGCAACGAGCTGTCGATGCCGCCAGAGTCTGCGATTCAGCTCGGCCGGTACCTCACCGAGGCGGGTACGGCCGCGATCCGCGACCGCGCCCGACACGCCGACTGGCTCCTCGGCGTCGTCGAGGTCACCGTCGAGACCCCCGAGGTCGTCCTCACCCCGGCCGAGTCCCTCCCGCTGACGCAGGTGGGGTCCGGGCGGCACGAGAAGCTCGCCACCGTTCGCGCCGGCCAGGCCGCGGTCACAGCCGAGCGGTTCGACTACCGGCCTGACGACGGCACGCCGGCCTTGGTGGAGTGGGCCCTGCGCGCGCAGACGACGGGCATGGACGGCGACTACGAGGTGGACCTCACGTCGGAGGACGTCGAGGGGATGCGGCGCCAGGTCGCGAACGTCGTGGGCGCGCTCACCCGCGTCATGGAGGTCTTCGACGACGAGGCCGAGAAGGTCCTCCGCGGCGCCCGCGGGGAGGTGTAGCCACTGTGATCGACGACGACGATCTTCCCGCTGGCCGGATCGCTGGGCAGGAGCACGGTGTGTTCGAGGCGTATGGGGCCGGGTGGGTGCTGTGCCCGACGTGCTCGCGGTGTGGGGCTCCGCTGACCGCCCGTGAATCGAAGGCCCGTGGCATGGGCCCTCGGTGCGCGCGGAGGCCGGCGTGACGGAGAAGATCACCGTCGAGTCGATCCGGGCGTGGGCAGTGGAGAACAACCTGCTGCCCACCCCGGGCTCGGCCCGCACCGGCTCACGCGAGGTGAGCTTCAGCGCCGCGCTCGACTTCCTCGCCCCGTTCCTGGCCGCGTGCCCCACCACCCCGCCGCCGGCGTTCACCCCGCAGTGGCAGGACGAGCCCGACGGGCAGCTCCAGTTCGTCGCGGTCCTCATCGCCGCCGTGCTGTGGGCCCTGCACCAGGACGCCCGCCAGGCCGCCGCCGAGACCGCCTCGACCGCCGCCGCGGAAGCCATCTCGGACACCACACCCAGCCCGGCAAGCAGCGCCCGGTACGTCGCAGACGACGCCGCGCAGCCGCCATTCGACTACCCGCCCAGGAGGGCAGCATGACCAACCCGCCCGGACCCGTGCCGGAGTTCTTCGCAGCCACCGACGAGCTGACCACGATCTACCGGTGGGCCCGCGCCCGGTACGCCGCACCATGGGCCGTGTTCTGGGCGGTGCTGCTCCGCGTCGCCGCGACTGTCGAGCCGACCGTGCAACTCCCTGGGCTCATCGGCGGCCGCGCGTCGCTGAACCTGCTGTGCGCGTTCGTCGCCCCATCGGGCGGAGGCAAGGGCATCAGCGACAAGGTGGCCCGGCAGGCGTGGCCAGCGCCGATCGAGGAGCTGCCCCTCGGATCGGGTGAGGGCATCGCTGCCGCGTTCAAGAAGCCCGACAAGGAGGGCGAGGAGCCCCGCACGCGGGTGCTGTTCAACTGCCCCGAGATCGACACCCTCACCGGTCTCGCGTCCCGCCAGGGCTCGGTGCTGCTCGCTCAGCTCAAGAGCATGGCGATGGGCGAGCAGATCGGCCAGCACAACGCGAGCAAGGCCACCAGCCGCGTGATCGGCGAGCACACCTACCGGGCGTGCCTGTCCGTCGGCGCGCAACCAGGCCACACCGGTGTGGTGTTCGACGACACAACCGGCGGCACCCCGCAGCGGTTCATCTGGGCGCTCACCATCGACCCGGACATGCCGGCCGAACCCACCGCAGCACCGGACCCGCTCGACACCAGGGTGCCGTTCTGGACGCCCGGCATAGATGGCGTGGTCGAGATCCAGTACGGGCCCGACGAGATCACGCAGACGGTGATCGGCGCGCACCTGGCCCGGCAGCGCGGCGAGTCCGGCGCGCTCGACGGGCACGCGATGCTCACCCGACTCAAGGTCGCCGCTCTGCTCGCGATCCTGCACAAGCGCTCCGTCGTGGACGAGACCGACTGGCAGCTGTCCCGGGTGGCGATGGCGGAATCGGACCGCACCCGCGAGTGGCTGCTCGGTGAGGCCAAGCGCATGGACCGGGAGAAGATCCGCGGCCGCGCTCTCCGCCAGGCCGCCGGTGAGGAGTTCATCGACGAGCGCAGAGCTGACGTTGTCCGTCGCCGGGTGCTCAAGGTTCTCGCCTCGGGTGAGCTGTCGTGGTCCGATACGCGCGGGCGGATGGGGAAGAAGGAGTACCGCGAGTTGTTCGACGGGGTCGTCTCCGCGCTGTCGGATGAGGGCGTCGTGTCGGTTCTACAGACCGATCGCGGGAGGCGTCTGCGGTTGAACGATGAGTTCAGGGGTGAACCCGAGTTCGCCCCGAAAAATGCCAGTTCAGAAGGGGTGAACCCCGAGTTCAGGGGTGAACCCAAAACGCCAGTCCCGACCGTACCCACCGTGCCCGCAAGGGACTGGCAGCTGCAGTACCTCGCCGACAACGCCGGCCCGGACGGCTGGGTCCGCTCGGGCGACCTCCAGGCCGCCGGCGAACCTCTCGGCTACACGGTTGCCGCTCTGCAGCGCGCCGCCGACCGCTGCGACCAGATCGAGAAGTCCGGAACCTCCGGGCGCAACGCCAAGCTCCGCATCCGCCCGACCTACACCCAGGAGTCCGCATGAGCCGCAAATGGGAGTCGGCATGGCCTACCCACCGCCGCAAGGCACGCCAGCAACGCGATGCACGCCGCCGCGGGGAGCCCGTGCTCGCACCGCTGCCGCACGAGCTGGAGCGGAGGACCAATGCGACGCCTGCAGCTCGGCGGTGACGGCGGGACCGTGCGCCGGCTCGACGCCCGGCACATCCTGATCCGTCTCGGGCACGACCACTGGCGGCTCAATGACCAAGAAGCCCGCGACCTCGCCGACCGCATCCACGACGCCATCGAGAAGCGCCGCCGATGATCACGGCACAGCTAGTCCGCTGCGAGGGCCCGTCCGATCTCCGCGAGAGTGTTCTCTGCAGGCACGCCGGGAACTCCTCCCCGTGTTGCAGCTCTCAGCGCGACTGCGTAATTGGCGACAGATGCCATTCCGACGATGAGGTTCGCGAGCGCGAGGGTCGTGTCCTCGCTTTCGCTGAGAATCTCGGCCAGGACCTCCTGGCTAGTCTTGTGGCCCGGCTGGAAGTAGTGGGCGGCGGTCAGGTACGCCAGCGCGCTCTGGGCGTGGCGTCGCTGGGCGGGAGTCATCTCCTCGTCGGTCATTCTCAGGAGACTGCCATGGTCGCGCTCCCGCCGGAGGAGCTACTGGAATTCTCGAAGCACGGGGCGTCCACGTGGAACTGACAGATGGGCAGACCGCGGCCGTGCGCTACGTGGTGCTCGAGACGATCCAACGTCGCCGGCACACCGGGCAGCCGATCCCGGTGTGGATGCGGGAACTCCTCGCAAGCGTGTCCCAACTCGGAACCGAAACCGAACCGGCTCAGGAAGACTCGATCACAGCAGCCGATCCGATCGGCACCGCAGAAGCCGCCACGATCCTCCGCTGCAGCCCCCGATACGTACGCCGTATCGCCGCCGATCTCGACGGCACCCGCCTCTCCGGCCGGCAGTACGTCTTCGACCGGGCCACCGTCACCGAATACGCAACCCGCCGAAGGGAAAACGCATGACCAGTCCCACCACCGAGAAGCGAACCGACCCGCGCGACGTGCTCGTCAACGCCGTCGTCGACTTCCTCGCCGCCCTCGACCCCGAGACCTTCGCCGCCCTCGTCTCCAGCGCCCGCGGCACCGCCAAGCCCGGCGAACCGGAGCCCGAGCAGCAGCCGACCGACTACCCGACCACCTGGAAGTAGGCCCCTCCCATGAGCATCCCCTGGCCCAGCATCACCCAGTTCCTCGACACCGTCACCGCGGTAGGCGGCACCGTTCCTGCGTCCCTGACCGACGTTGTCGCCGCCCGGGCAGCTGTCCGCACCTGGTCCCCGCCGCAGTCCGAGGACATCGCCGACGTCATCAAGCGCGGAGAACTCACCGCGGCCACCACCCACGACGTCCTCGACGCCGCCCTCACCGCCCCCGAGCGGCAGCCCCAGGCCGTCGCCCAGCGCGCCGAGTGGGCCCTCGCCGACCGCGCCGCCACCCTCATCCTCGGCGCCGCCGGCGACGCGATCCTCACCAGCGTCAAGGCCGCCCACTCCGCGGCCGTCACCAAGATGACCGCAGCCCGCGACGTCCTCCCCGCCAGCACCACCGCAGCCGAGGCCCTCGAGATCGACGGCGGCGTGGCCGCCTGGCGCGACCTCGCCGAAGCCCGCGCCGTCCTCGACAAGATCCACAGCCTCGTCGACACCCTGCTCATCAGCTTCGACGCCCTCGGATCCCCCGAGGACTGGATGAAGGGCTACGCCCGCGGCTACCTCTACGCCGCCATGTACACCAACGGCGTCGACGGCCCGATCCACCGGGTCGGCGAGATCCTCAATACCGCCGACGGGGGCATGCGCTACCGCGGCGGCCGCTGGCATCTCGGCCCGAACTACCTGCACTTGAACACCCTGACCGAAGCCAAGGCGATCATCACCGCGCACCGCCAGCAGGCCGCCGAGCGTCGGGCCGCCGAGTACGCGGCCACCCACAGTGGCTAACCACTTGCCGATGGGCGCGGACTTCCCGCTCACCGACGACGAGCTGGCCCTCGTCGACCAGCACCGTGCCGCCACCCAACCGAGCGGGCCGCCCAGCATCCAGCCGCGCGCCCACCAGGTCCGCACCCGCGCAGACCTCGAGGCCGCGCAGAGCTGGCAGCACGAGCAGGAGCACGGCCCCACGCCGGACGAGCCGTACCCGCGGCACTGGGGCTACCTACCCGAGTAGCCGCACCACAGACTGCCCGCCAACCTGGTGGCCTCTCCTGGGCGACACCACACAGGCGGGCACCAGGGCAGGGACGCCAGACCGGAACGGTCACCGGGAACAGCGTCCCGCCCTGGACCCAGAGCCCGCCTACGAACAGGGACAAGACCATGGGATTCTCCGACTTCTGGAACATGCCCGAGCCCGCCAACCCCACGGGCGATCCAGTGTCAGCCGTGCAGTCCGCGGTCCACCACACCGTGAACGAGATGAAGAGCAACAAGCCGTGGTGGGTCGCGGCCCTCGGCTTCGCCGACGGCGGGCCCGTCCCCGGCTTCACCAAGCGCGGCCGCGTCGCACCCCGCGTCCCCGACGCCACCGCGAGCGCCGCCGCCCGCCACGCCCTCAGGACCGGCACCAGGCCAGGCATAGCCATGCCGGCGACCCGCCACCGCCACGAGACCAGCCCCGGCGTCCCATGCCCGAGCTGCGCGGCCGGCCTCACCATCCCGATCCGGTAGCCACACCCAGAAGGGACACCGAATGGCCCACAACTGGTCCAACGACCGCCGCTGCAGCAACCCAGCATGGCGCCGCCTCCGCACCCAGATCCTCGAACGCGACGGCAACCGCTGCCAACGATGCGGCGCCCACGGCGACCAGACAGGCGTCCGCCTCGAGCTCGACCACATCACCCCCGTCGCCGAAGGCGGACAGGACAGCCCCGAGAACACCCAGTTGCTGTGCCACGACTGCCACCTCGACAAGTCGAAACGCGAAGCCCTCGCCGGCCAACGCCGCCGCCGCGCACGCCTCCGGCTCCCCGCCGAACCGCACCCCGGTCTACGCCAGGTGGGGGAGGACCCCCGACCGCCCCACCAGCGCAGGCGGCACGTATAGCGCCTCCGGCTGCGTGCATCGCATCCGTCAACCCCAGACCCCTGCGAGGAGGAAGGTACCCGCATGACCAGTCGGAAATCTGCAGGTGAAGAGCTGGTGGCCTCGTTGACCGCCGGGCTCGCCGAGGGCGTGGAGTGGGATGAGCGGGAGGTGCACCTGCTCGCTCAGATCGCAGCTGTCACGGACCGCAACACGATGCTCGGTGAGCTGTTCGAAGCTGAGATGGCGAAGCCTGAGCGGTCGACGCGCCGCATCACCGAGGTGGCCGGGGAGATCCGGCAGGGCGAGATGTCGGTGGCGCGGATGATGGCGCTGTTGACGCCGGACCCGGATACGCGGGTGAAGTCGGCGCGGCATCAGGCGGCGGCGAACGCTCGTTGGCGCGGGGCCAGCTGATGGCCCGCCGCACAGCTGCCCGCACGGATGACGCGCTGGTGCACGCCTTGATCGGCGAGTACAGGGCGTTGGACGAGATGTATGCGCCGTTCGTGGGGTCGACGCCGTGGGCGGCCCTGGCGGATCGCCTGCTCGACGGGGATCCGGTCTGTGTGTGGGCGTGGGAGCTCGAGGGGTGCCCGTTCGATCTGCGGGCGCGGGTGACGGTGCAGCTTGGCCGGCCTGTGGTCCCTGGGTGACCTGAAAACACCAGCAGACCCGCACGCAGGGTCGGGAGTGCTATACGTCCCGGCTGTGGTGTGCCGAGCGATCGGGGTCCCTCCCCAGGCGTATCCTGGGTGGTGCGGGGCGCCCCTCCGTTTCACGGAGGCATTGCGCCCCGCCCTTGCGTCGTCAGACCTCTCGATAGTGCTTCCGCAGGTTCTCAGCGATGCTGGCGCTAGCTCCGAGCCCGACCGCATAGGACGCGACGAAGAGTTCGCTCAGGCCGGCGTTCTTCAGCTTCTTGATCGTGGGTTGGATGATCTCCCTACCGTGTCCGCGCTTGGCGCCGCCGAAGATCTCCGAATCCCACTGCAGGACGAACTTGAAATCGCCTATGAGCTCATCATCGATCGATGGCTCGATCTCGTCGGTGGCCGCGTTGTATGCACCCACCGCGGACGCCCAGCCCTGGTAGGACTCGGACCACTCAAGGCAGATCACCGTCTGATCCTTCGGTGTCGCACCGATCGCGACGGCCAGGTCGTCGAGGGTCGGCCATGCCGACAGAACGGGACCACCTGGGCTCCGCGGGTGGTTTCGGGCGATCTCCACGGTGCCGGCGCTCGAGAAGCGTTTCAGCACGGCGTTTCCGTCTAGAGGCGCGTTTCGGTTCGGCATCACCGTGATTCGTTGGTCGAGATCTGTGCAGTTGGAGGCGATCCACTCGAGGAGGCGGCGGTTGGCATCGGGGTCGAGCCTCGAGGCTGCTGGCAGCAGTGCGCCGCGGTGGCTTACGTGTGCATACATGAGCGAAACGCTAGTCCCCGTGAGCCGCGATGAGCTTGAATTTGACTGGCCGAGGAATCCGCTGATGCCAGGCGATCCGCGCTCGCGTCCCGCGCGGTAGATCTACCATTTGCCGATGGATCTAGCTTTCAACGTCGCGCAGGTTGCTGTTGGTGGCGTGATCGGCGCAGCAGCGACCCAGCTTGCGACGTGGGTACGGGAGCGGCGGCGCAATCGCGAGGTGTACAGGGCACCGCAGCGGGACGCTATCGCTGCCCTAATGGTCGCGCACAACGAGATGAAAATCGCCGCATCGGCGATTGGGGATGCACTCGTGACGGAGTTGTCGCACGAGGACACGAGTCGAATTCTCGATGCGTTGGTGCGCGGCCTCATGGAGACAGATCGCGCCTTCGCAGTCTGTCGCCTGGTTGTGGCCGAGCCGGAGACGAGAGAGAAGCTGGCGAGTGCTCAGGCCGAATTCGACAAGCTTGCTCTCACCCTCAACCACCCACTCGCTGGGCAGATGATCGCCAACGGCGGCGAACCGTATCGCCGGTTCATCAGAAAGATCCTGTCTACCGCGGATCTGCTCGAAGCTGAGCGGATTGAGCTGATCAGTATTGCTGAGAAGAGACTCGGTGCCGTCGCGCCGCTGAGCTCCGGTATCCGGCACAAGTTCAATACTCGCCGAAGGCGCAAGATCGCCGACAACGTAGGAGAGGATTAGCACATGCCTGAGACATCTTTCGCCACACTAATCGAAACGTGGTGGGGTAACCGAACCGAGGAGCAGCGCAACATCCTGAAGGAGGCCGCGGCAGAGAACTCGGAGCCACTCGATCCGGCGATTGCGAAACTCCTGCTTGACACGCGTTGCCCATTCCCACAGGTCGGCAGCGCCTGGGCAGGACAGGACCTCACGTGGCATTGGAACGAGACTGTTCGACAGTTCGTGCTCGCCAACTAGTCGCCGTTAGTCGGCGGCGTCCGCCTCGTGGTCTTGGACCTCGAGGCGCACGAGGCCTGCATCAGTCACAGTCGCCTCGGCGTGGAAGCGCGCGGAATCGGTGTCGCCATCTGTCACCACGACCGAAGTGATCGCAGCCCAGTTCAACACCAGCCGCGGCGGACGACCGTAGCCGGCGAGTGCCTCAACAGTCCGCGCCTCGATCCTGTTCGAGATCGCCCGGAGTACGGCGTCATCTCCGCTCGCGGCGTTGTTGACAACTGCGATGTTGAGATCGACGTCCGGTATGTACAGGTACATGCTCGCCATAGCTGGAACAATACGGTGTCGTGCGGACCTATTGATGTTTCACGATGTTTCACGCGGCCGCTGATTGCCTGCGCGGGCACCAGAACGGCACCGATACGTGCTACCAACGTGTAGATTCAATGGAGTCGGTACCACATGGATCATGTTGCAGCTCAACGCTAGATGGAATATGTGCCATCGTGTAGAACGTAGCTCTGTGGCTCAGCGCGTCAGAAGGTCAGGGGTTCGAATCCCTTCGGGCGCACAGGCAGACGCCGGGTCAGTTCATCTGACCCGGCGTTTCTGCGTTCCGGCTGCGTTACCGTCGAAGGCGACGACGGGAGCGGGCATGGACGAGCGGGTGGAATCGACGCAGGCGGCGCGGGCGATGCTGGGCGAGCTGTGGGACGGCAACGGCCCGCTGCTGATCCACCAGAGTGGCGGCTGCTGCGACGGCTCGGCGCCCATGGTGTTCGCCGTCGACGAGTTCCGCGTGGGCGATGCCAACGTGCGGCTCGGCACCGTCGAACTCGGGGACGGGCGCGACGTGCCGGTCTGGGTGTCCGACGGCGAAGCGCGGGTCTGGGAGAACAGCGTGCTCGTCCTGGACCTCGAGCCGGGCCGCGCCGCCGGCTTCTCGCTCGAGGGCTCCACGGGCAAGCGGTTCGTCTCCCGGGTCCGGATCACGGGCGCCGACGGTGCCGCCTGCCCCGTCCCGCAGGCCTGAGGCGAGCGGGCACGGGGCCCGAGGACTACCGTCGATCGTGAGACATGCGAATGACATGTCGTCGACGGAGGTGGGCCCGTGCCCGAGCAGTACGACATCGATAGCGAGGCGTCGATCGCCCGCCGGGAGGCCGGCGTGGAGGTGCTGGAGGGCATCGACGGGTCCGCGGCCCGGACGGTGATCGACGGGCTGGCGGAGGTGAACCCCGCGCTCGCGCACCACATCGCGGCATGGGGATTCGGCGACGTCTACGCCCGGCCCGGCCTGAACCCGCGCGACCGTCAGCTGGTGACGCTGGGCATCCTCACCGCGCTCGGCGGGACCGAGAACCAGCTGCGGGTGCACGTGAACACCTCGCTCAACGTGGGCATCACCCGCGAGGAGATCAACGAGGTCCTCCTGCATGCCGCCGTGTACACGGGCTTCCCGCGCGCGATCAACGCGACGCTGGTCGCGCGGGACGTGTTCGCGGAGCGCGACCGCGCCTGACGGTGTCGGCCAGTCGGCGGTCCCAGCGCGCCCACGACGCGGGCGGGAGCAGCGCGAGCCCGACGGCGACGCCCGCGAGGCCGATCGCGAACCCGGCCGCGGTGTCGGAGAACCAGTGCACGCCCAGGTACAGGCGGCTCGCCGCGACGGCACCGATCACCACCGCGGGCGCGAGGAGTGCGAGCAGCCGCCGGCGGGCGGTCCAGCCGGCGGTGACGGCCACCGTCGTGGCCAGGAGCAGGGCCGTCGTGCCCGTGACGTGGCCCGACGGGAAGCCGTAGTCCGTCTCGTTCGCGAGATGGTCGACGAGCGGCGGGCGTTGGCGGGCGAAGGCGTACTTCAGCGCGAGGGTCGCCGCGGAGGCGACGGCGGTGCTGCCGAGCACGAAGACGGCGGAGGCGGCGGACCGTCGCCACGCCAGGAGCGCGGCGACGAGCACGCCGAGTGCGATGGTGCCGCCCGGCGAGAAGACGTCGGTGATGAGGGTCATCACCGACGTGGTGGCAGAGTCGCGGTGCTCGATCATCTCCTCCAGCACCTCGCCGTCGGCCTCGGTGACGGGCCGCCACCCGACGAGCAGGCCGAGGGCGACGACGGCGCCGACGAGCGCGACGGCGGCGGCCAGGTAGTACCGGCCGAGCCGGTCGAGAGTGGGCATCAGTCCAGATTGCCCGCGCGAAAGTCGTTCGCGCAACCCAAGACCGGGTAAAGCATGCCTCATGACCGGGGGTGGTGCGGGTAGCGTGAGGCCATGCGGAAGCGACTGAGGCGGGCGCGCGCGGCGCGGCTGCAGCGCGACACCCTGTACGCGGACGTCTCCGAATGGCAGCCGGAGCTGCCCGAGAAGTACCCCTACCGGTGGGTGGCGATCCGGTCCAACGACGGCACCTACCGCGACCGCAGGTTCGCCGCCAACTGGGACACGGTGCGGCGCATGCTCGACGACGGCCGGCTGGTCGGCGCGATCGTCTACGCCGTCGTCCGCCCCAACTGGGAGGAGACCCTCGCCGTGCACATAGAGATGCAGGGCGAGGACCGGCCCGACGTGGTGACGATGGCCGACGCGGAGTCCTGGGGCGGGCAGATCGTGGGCGACCACTCGGAGGCCTTCAACGGCTTCACCTGGGGCGCCTCGGACTGGCGCGGCGGCGGCGCGGACCCGCGCCCGACCCGGTGCATCGGCTACCTCAACCCCAACGACATCAGCATTTGGCAGACCCTGCCCGACATGCCCTTCGTGGTCCCCTCCTACGGCGCGCTGCCCGACTTCGCCCGGGCGCCGGAACTGGGGCGGCGCTTCGCGATCCACCAGTACACCGACGGCAGCGGTTACGGCGGCGGGCTGCCCGAGGGCTACGGCCGCGTGCGGTGCGACATGAACGCCGCCAACGGCCTCGACCCGTGGCAACTCGGGGATCTGCTCGGCACCACCACGATCCCGGTGGACTGAGTCAGTTCCGGTACGCGGTGTAGTACCCCTCGGGGAGGGCCGGCAGCCAGCCGTCGACCCACGCGCCCGCGTAGACCCGGTCGCCGCCCGCGATCAGCTCGACGACGTGCCCGGGCAGCTCCGCGGCGACGAGGGGCAGTAGACGCAGGCCCTCGTCGCGGTACCGCTGCGCCGCCGCGTCGGAGCTCCAGCCCGTCTCCCAGTCCAGCTCGCGCTCCCAGAGGTCTTGCCAGGCTTGGAGTTCGGCGGCGAGCTCCGCCTGTAGCCCCAAGCTGTCGGGGCCGACGTTGCCGGATGTGGCCCACAGCGCGGTGCTGCTGTAGTCGCTCATGAGGCGGATCCACCGCTCCCGTGCGACGTGGAAGGAGCGCACCACTGTGCCCGCCGGAAGCGGTCTCTCGCCCGACGGCGACCACCCCGTCGCCCAGCCTCCGGCGTAGCCGCCGCCGTCCCCGACCGGCCACAGGCTGTACTCGATCAGGAAGCCGGGCAGTTCGGTGACGAGTGCGTCGACGATCGCGCGGCCGTCGCGGGCGTAGGCGGCCGCGGCGTCGGCGGAGCGCCACTCGTGGCGTTCGAGGTGCTCCGCCTGGAAGAGCGCGTGCCAGGCATCGATGCGAGCGGTGAGTTGCGCGGACAGTCCCACATCGGCGCCGGTCAGCGGGCGCAGGTTGTCCGCGCCGAGGAGCGGAGTCGGCTCGTAATCCGGATACACGCGTAGGACGCGGGTCGGGACGAGGGAGGAGTCGGGCATCCGCCCAGGCTACGTGGGCGATTGTGCGACCGCATCGACATATTCCAGGAGCGATGGTAGGAAAATGGTATGAGAACTACCATCGACGCAGCGGGCCGGATCGTGGTGCCGAAGGCGATCCGGGACGCGATGGGGTTGAGCGCGGGGAGGGCGGTGGACGTGACGTTCGCAGACGGGCGCATCGAGATCGAGGTGGCACCTGTTGAGATCGACATCGTGCCGGGCCACCCGTTTCCGAAGGCCGTACCGCGGGAGCCGATTCCGCCACTGACCGACGAGATGGTCCGTCGGACCCTCGAAGAGGTCCGGCAGTGGCCTCGCTAGCGTGCGACACCAGCGTTCTGCTTCCGTCGTTGCTGTCCTGGCACCATGCGCACACCAGGTGCGCCTTCGCGTTGGCGCAGCAGGAGTTCGCGGTGCCCGCGCATGCGCTGATGGAGACCTTCAGCGTGCTCACCAGGCTCCCCGAGAATCGGCTCTCGCCGGAGCAGGCCGCCGCGCTCATCGCGGGTGTCGACGCACCGTTGATCGATCTTCCTGGCAGTGAGCACAGGCGAGTGGTGGCGGCCCTAGGAGCGCGCGGGATCGGTGGTGGCGCGACCTATGACGCACTGGTGGGCGCAACCGCAGCGCACCACGGAATGACACTCTTGACCGCCGACCTGCGGGCGCCACGGACCTACGAGGCGGTCGGGGCCAGGTACCGGACGGTGTGAGGCGGCACCGTCGGGCGCACACGGCGGGGACGGACGCACCCGCTTCCGCCCGAACCTCGGTGCGTGTCGGCGAAGGATCGCCGGCGTGTCGTCGCAGGACTGCACCGAAGATGGGAGCGCGTTCGAGCGCTCGGGTGGCGGTCAGGCGGCTGCGCGGAGGGGTATGCGTACCGCGCATCGCCTTCTCCCTGAATATCGCTGTGACCTGCATGTTCATGGGTATGCGCAGGGTGCATCACCTGCGCGAACAACGACGCCTCCCTCCTCGGGGACAGGTTGCCCCGCGGCCGCCCCAGTGAGCACCCGGACATGCGAGCGGCGCCGCCCCCGGATGGGAGACGGCGCCGCAGACACCCTCAGGCGTAGCCCGGGCAGGGGATCAGAAGAAGCCCTGCGCGCCCGGTGCGTACGAGACCAGCAGGTTCTTGGTCTGCTGGTAGTGATCGAGCATCATCTTGTGGTTCTCACGGCCGATGCCCGAGTCCTTGTAGCCGCCGAACGCCGCGTGCGCGGGGTACTGGTGGTAGGTGTTCGTCCAGACGCGGCCGGCCTGGATGTCGCGGCCCGCGCGGTAGGCGACGTCGCCGTTGCGCGACCACACGCCGGCGCCGAGGCCGTAGCGGGTGTCGTTGGCGATCTCCATCGCGTTGTCGTAGCCGTCGAAGGACGTCACCGCGAGCACCGGGCCGAAGATCTCCTCCTGGAAGATCCGCATGTCGTTGGTGCCGGAGAAGATGGTCGGCTGGATGTAGTAGCCGCCGGAGAGGTCGCCGCCCAGGTCGGCCGCCTCGCCGCCCGTCACCAGCGTCGCGCCCTCGTTCTTGCCGATCTCGATGTACGACAGGATCTTCTCGTGCTGCTCCTTCGACGCCTGCGCGCCGATCATGGTGTCGGTGTCCAGCGGGTCGCCCTGGATGATCGACTTGGTGCGGATGGAGCCGAGCTCGAGGAACTCGTCGAAGATCGGCTTCTCCAGCAGCGCGCGCGACGGGCAGGTGCACACCTCGCCCTGGTTCAGCGCGAACATCGTGAAGCCCTCGAGGGCCTTGTCCTGGTAGTCGTCGTTCGCGGCCATGACGTCCTTGAAGAAGACGTTCGGGCTCTTGCCGCCCAGCTCCAGGGTCACGGGAATGAGGTTGTCGGCGGCGTAGCCCGCGATCAGCTTGCCCGTGGTGGTCTCGCCGGTGAAGGCGATCTTGCGGATCCGCTTCGACGAGGCCAGCGGCTTGCCGGCCTCCAGGCCGAAGCCGTTGACGATGTTCACCACGCCCGCGGGCAGCAGGTCGCCGATGAGCGACCACAGGTACAGCACCGAGACCGGCGTCTGCTCGGCCGGCTTCAGCACGATCGCGTTGCCGGCGGCCAGCGCGGGGGCCAGCTTCCACACGGCCATGAGGATCGGGAAGTTCCACGGGATGATCTGGCCGACCACGCCGAGCGGCTCGTGGAAGTGGTACGCGACGGTGTTCTCGTCGATCTCCGAGATCCCGCCCTCCTGGGAGCGCAGGCACGACGCGAAGTACCGGAAGTGGTCGATCGCGAGGGGGATGTCGGCGTTGAGGGTCTCGCGGATCGGCTTGCCGTTGTCCCACGACTCGGCGAGCGCGATCGACTCGAGATTGGCCTCCATGCGGTCGGCGATCTTGAGCAGGATCCCCGCGCGGACGGCCGGCGCGGTCTTGCCCCAGGCGGGGGCGGCGGCGTGCGCGGCGTCGAGCGCCAGCTCGATGTCCTCGGCGGTCGATCGCGCGACCTCGCAGAAGCCCTGGCCGGTGACGGGGGTGACGTTCTCGAAGTACTGCCCCTTGACGGGCGCGACCCACTCGCCGCCGATCCAGTTGTCGTAGCGGGACTGGTAGCTCATGAGCGAGCCGGCTGCCCCGGGGCGTGCGTAAACGGTCATGGAGGACCTCCAGAAGAGTGGCGTGATGTCAGTCACATTCCACCCTACGCAGTGACCGTTGCAACAACGTTGCAGTCGGTTGCAACGTCGATCCGCCCAGGTCAGGCCAGGTCGATGGCGATCGCCGCGAGGCGGCCGTCGGCCTCGGCGCGCGCCCGCGCATCGCCGTGCGCGCGCAGGACGCGCCAGCCGTGCTCGTCGTCGCGCGCGTCGGGCAGGTCGAGCCACCGTCGGAGCAGGCCCAGGTCCCGGCTCGCCAGCACGGCCGAGCGGAGGCTCTCCGCCAGCTCGGTGCGCAGCCGCGCGACGCCGGGTGCCGCGGAGTTGGGGAGCAGGGGCCCGCGGTAGACGGCGAGGGCGTCCGCGACGCGGCCCGCGCGGATGGCGCGCGCGGCGTCGTCGGCGTCGGAGGCCAGGGCGCCCAGCAGCCGGTAGGGGCGCGAGCCCAGCAGGTCGGCGCCGACGGTCTTGCGCAGCCGCGAGACCTCCGCGCGGACCGTCACCACGTCGAGGTCGCGCTCGTCGAGCAGCAGGGCCAGGTGGTCGGCGGTGAGACCTTCGGGGTGCCGTGCGAGCAGGGCGAGGATGTCGGCGTGCCGGCCCGTCAGCGGCACCTCGCGGCCGTCCCGCTCCAGCACGGGGCGGCCGCCCAGCAGCCGCAGCCGCGGGCCCGCCGCGGGGGCGGGCGGGGTCAGCCGGAGGATCGCCAGCTGCCCCTCGACGGCCAGCGCCGCGGCCCGCACCAGCGCCAGGGCCTGCGGCGTCGCGACCTCGGGGCCGCCGGTCACGTCGAGCACGCCGATCGGTGCGCGGGTCACCGGATCGTGCACGGGCACGGCGGTGCAGTTCCACCGGTGGGCCCGCCGGGCGAAGTGCTCCGACCCGGCGATCTGCACCTCGGTGTCCAGCGCCAGCGCCGTGCCGGGCGCGTTCGTGCCGGCCGCGGTCTCGCTCCAGTTCGCGCCCGGGATGAAGTTCATCGCGGCGGCCCGGCGGACGGCGGCACCGTCGCCCTCCACCCACAGCAGCGTCCCGTCCCGGTCGCCCACGGCCACCATCGCGCCGGCGGAATCGTCGACGAGCAGCCTGCGGATCACCGGCATCACGCCCGACAGCGGGTTGCGGGCGCGCAGGGCGTCGAGCGCACCGTCGCCCGACGGTGCCTCCCCGTCCGGGTTCACGCCCAGGTCGCGGCTGCGCTGCCAGCTCTCGGCGATGAGGTGCCGCAGCTGGGACGCGCGCAGCGCGGACTCGTCGACCGCACCGTCGACGAACATGCTGTGCAGCCGCGCGGCCGCACCCGCGGACGCGACGGCTCGGGAACCGGTCACCATCGTGCTTCCGACGATAGCCCGGAAGAGGCCGTCACCAGCCCGGATCGCCCACGATCTGCAGGCTCACGTAGGACGGCTGCTCGGGGCTGAGCAGCACGGTCTGCTTGCCGAACCGCGTCTTCACCAGATCGGGGACCGTCGCCAGGTAGCGCGGCACGCTGCCGGCGTAGACGTCCACCCGCAGGCGGTGGCCCTCCTCGAGCAGGGCGTCGGTGGGGACAACGTCGACGTCGATCTCGATCGTCTCGCCCGGCACGACCTTCTGCTTCGCCGACCAGGTGAGCGGGTGGAAGGCGCCGAGCAGCTCGCCGTCGAGGTCGTAGGTGCTGCGCGCCGGATCCAGGGCGCGGTTCGAGGCCATGACGGCGCCGCCCGAGAGCACCGTCGACGTGCCGTCGGGCGCCACGTCGTTGACGGTGACGGTCCAGATCGCCTCCTCGCCCTCGCACTGCGTCACCAGGTGCACGTTGATCGCGCCGCTGATCTGCACCGGCACCGCGGCCGGCGGGGAGGTGAAACAGATCGCGCCGCGCTCCTGGACGCCGGCGTGCCCCAGTGCGGGGACGGCCTTGGTCAGGCCCGCGAGTACCTGCGTCAGGTCGGGCGAGGCCAGGCCGCGCAGGTCGATCCGCGTGGACGCGGACGCGTGCCGGCGCGCCGGGAAGGTCGCGAGGCCACCGTCGTACTTCGCGTGCTCCGCCGTGCCCGACGGTGCCGGGGTCGCGTAGAGCCGCCGGGTGCGGGCGCCGGGGCGCGGGAAGGACTCGCCGGCGGTCCAGCCGCCGCCCTGCTGCTGCAGGGTGACGGGGCCGTAGCGGTCGACGCCGTTGTCGATGCCCTTGAGCCAGCGGTCGTACCAGGCCCGCTCGAGGACGTCGATGCGCGGCGGCGCCTGGGTGCCGCCGAAGCCGGCGCCCATGTCGACGTGGAAGCCGTCGGTGATCACCATCTGCTTGCTCCCCGCCGGCAGGTTCAGGCGGTCGAAGGTGCGGGGCGTGCTGCGGCCGAAGAGGTCGTGCCAGCCGCCGAACAGGAAGGTCGGGGCGGTGATGCCCTCGATCTTCGCGTTCCGCTCGGTGAAGTACGGGTTGTCGTTGACGCGGGGGTCGCGGCCGGTGAGTACGCCGGTCACCACCGACGGGATCTCCGTGGCGGGCGAGACGATGCGGCTGTGCAGCCAGCGGAAGACGTTGCCGTTCACGGTGTCGCGGAGCAGCGTGCGGGGGTTGTAGAGCCACTTGAGCGCGTTCACCGCGCCGAGCCACAGCGGGATGAACACCGACGGGAGGCCGCCCGTGATGTAGATGTCGCGGACGATGTCCTCGCTGCCCTCGATCGCGAAGACCGCGCCCAGGCCCTCCGGCGCGTGCCCGGCGGCCTGCAGCGAGTTGATCGCGGAGTACGACCAGCCGCCCATGCCGAGCTTCCCGTCGCACCAGTCCTGCCCGCGCGCCCAGCGCAGCACCTCGACGGAGTCCTGCTGCTCGCGCGGGCCGAGGATCTGCCACACGCCGTGCGACGTGCCGGTGCCGCGGACGTCGACGATCACCTGCACGTAGCCGCTGCGCACCAGGCGGCGGTTGATGCCGAAGCCCTGCAGCAGGCCGCCGGAGAAGTCGACGGTGCCGCCCGTGAGCGCCTTCGAGGCGTTGGTCAGCGCCGGCCCGACGAACGCGGCGTGCGTGGTCTCGTCGATCGCGTCGACGATCATCCGGTTGTACGGGTTGAGGTTGAGGATCGCGGGGTAGGGGCGTTCGACGGGCACCCCGTCGAGCTCGGCGGGCCGCACGACGGTCGCGCGCAGGACGACACCGTCGGACATGCGGATGTCGACGTTGCGGTCGATGTGGACCCGCGGGTAGGTGAGCCGGCCGTCGACGGCCTCGCGCCAGGCGAGGGCGTCGGCGCCGCCGGTGGGATCGCCGAGGGGGAGCGTGTGGTCGACGCGCGAGTGGTGCTCGCCGCCCGACGGGGACGGCAGCACGGGGCTGCGGTCCCAGAGCGGGAAGCGCACACCGGACAGTCGTGCGTTCGCTCTACCGGATCGGCTGGTCACCATTGCAACCCCTTCCTTCAATCGTCAACTTAGATCACGGGTGACGTACCTCACAAACCGCGGTGGCCGTTGTTGCAGATCCGATGCAGAACGGTTGCATTCCCGGCGGGTCCGGCTCAGCGTGGATTCAGCACTCCGCACGCCGCCGGAAGGCCCGATAAGCTCGTCATCGCAATCGACCGCGAAGACTCGGAGGTACCCCCATGTCGCTGACCACCACGCTCCTCGACCCCGCGCGCCAGCCGGCCGTCGTCGCCGACTTCGCGTCGGTCGTCGAATCCGAGGTGGGCGACAAGAGCGGGCTGTCGGGCACCGTCATCAAGACCGCGTACGCCGCGGTCAAGAAGGTCTCGCCGAACGTCATCGAGTCGGCGCTGACCAAGCTGCTCCCCGACTTCGCCGCCGCACTCGACCCCTTCTGGACCGACTTCCAGGCCCAGGGCCCCGGCGACTTCGGCCAGTACCTCGCCGCCCGCGGCGACGCCGTCGGCGACGCGCTGCTCGCGGTGACCGACAAGAAGGCGGAGTCCACCAGCCAGCCCGCGCTGCGCAAGGCCTACTCGAGCCTGCGCGGCAAGGCCAAGGAGAACGTCGTCGCGGCGCTCCCGCGCGTCGGCGCGGCCGTCCAGAAGAACGCCGCCTGATCATGGGCGGGGTGCAGCTCCACGGCTCGGACCAGCTGACCACCGCGGTCGAGCACGCCTACAGCGCGACGGTGCCCGCGGGCGCCACGCTCCACGTCGCCGGTGTGGCGCCGCTCGACCAGGGCGGCACCACCGTCGCCCCCGGTGACGTGCAGGGTCAGGTCCGCGCGGCCGTGGCGAACCTCCGGGTGATCCTGGGCGAGCGCGGCGCGCAGCTGTCCGACGTCGCGCGACTGACCGTGTTCGTCGCCGAGCATCTGCAGGTGGACCTGCAGGTCGCCTCCGAGACGCTGGCCGAGGTCTTCGTCGACCTGCCGCCCGTGTCGATCATCGGCGTCAGCCGCCTGCGCTACGACGATCAGGTGGTCGAGATCGAGGCCGTCGCGGCGCTCTGAGCGGGCCCGACGGACGCGCGTGACGGGCGGACCCCTGTGAGCGCCGGCACAGCGACAGCGCTGACCGAGTGGCGGCCACAGGGGTTCGTTCGCGCCGGATGCGAGGGGTTACCGTAGGGGCGTGAGTACCCCTACATCCGCAGACGCAGTGGCCACCGTGATCACCGGCGCGAGCTGGCCCAGGATCCTCACCTGGCGTTCCGAGGACGGGAACCTCCTGGAGTCGGTGCGCGTGCAGCTCACGGGCGACCGGATCAAGGCGTACGGCCGGATCATCGCGGCCCCGTCGGCCGACGGCCCCGCCTTCAACGCCTCGTACGACCTGGTCACCGACGACGAGGGCGTCACCAAGCGCCTCTCCGTGCACGCCCTCACCGAGGCCGGCGAGGCGCAGGTGACGATCGCGCGCGACGGCGAGAACCACTGGCTGGTCCAGGGCGCGCAGGGCTCGGAGCGCGGCTTCTTCTCCGGCGCGCTCAGCGTCGACGTGCTCAAGTCCGCGTTCTTCAACGCCCTCACCATCCGCCGGTTCGACCTGCAGAGCCACCCGGAGGAGATCGACGTGCCGGTCGTGTACGTCGACCTGCCGACGCTTGCGGTCAAGGAGACGGTCATCAACTACGACGGTGCCGCCGACGGCATCACGGTGATCTCCCCGATCAGCAGCTCGAAGATCTCCGTCGACGCCGACGGCTTCGTCGTCGACTACCCGGGCCTCTCGCGCCGCGTCGAATAAGTCGAGTAGTCAGTCGAGCGCCGTGATCACGCCCCCGGCGTGACCGGCCTCGCGCAGCGCCCGCTGCCACCCCGCCCCGTCGAGCACGGGGGTGAAGGGGGTGCGGCGGGCGTTCTCGTACCGCCTGCGCGCCGCGTAGCCGCGCTCGGTGATGTCGCCGACGGTGCCCCGCTCCGCCAGCTCGGCGCGGGCGGCGATGAGCTCGGCGATGGTGTCGTCCAGCGCGTCCAGCAGGGCCTCCGCGTTCGCCTCGCACATCGCGTTCACCAGCGACGGCGCCGTGCCCGCCACCCGCGTGACGTCGCGGAAGCTGCTCGCGGCCAGCGACAGGGCCAGTTGCTTCGCGGCCGGGTCGAGCTCCGCCGTGATCGCGACGGCCTCGGCCACCACGTGCACCGAGTGCGAGATCCGCGCGACCGCCGCGTCGTGCTCGGTGGAGCCCGCGGGCACGATCACCGCGCCGCAGTCCAGGCCGACGGAGGCCGCGAGCCGCCAGGCCTCCGCGGGGGTCTCGTCGTCGGCGGTGACCACCCAGGTCGCGCCGTCGAACAGCCCGGCGTCGGTGGCCTCCCAGCCGGAGAAGGCGGTCCCGGCCATCGGGTGGCCGCCCGCGTACCGCCCCGTCAGGCCGGCGGCGGCGACCCGGCGCGCGACGTCGCCCTTGACGCTCACCGCGTCGGTCAGCCAGGCGTTCGGGGCGTGCTCGGCGACGGCCGCGAGCACCCCGTCGAGCGCGGGGACGGGCACCGCGACGACGACGACGTGCCCGCCCTCCTCCGCGCGACGCAGCGTCGCCGCGAGGTCCGACGAGGCGTCGAAGCCCGCGGCCCCGGCATCGTCGACGGCGGCGGCGGAGCGGTTCCAACCGTAGGCGGGGCGTCCCGCGCGGCCGAGGGCGCGGAGGATGGATCCGCCGATGAGGCCGAGGCCGAGGACGCACACGGGGACGCCGGAATGAGGTGTGGACACCCCGCTAGCGTTCCACAGCGGCGTGAGGAAGCCGTATGAGACGTGTCGCGGACGCGCGTTTACGGATACGGTTCTCTGCATGGCCGCAGAGACCTCACCGGAGCGTTACGACGACACCGACGGCTACGCCGTGGCCGTGATCCGCGGGGAGACCGCCTGGACGGTGCACCTGCTCGACCCCGGCGCGCTGGGCAGCATCGCCAAGGCCGAACAGGAGCTCAAGGCGCTGCGCGCGACCGGCGCCGTGATCGGCCTGCTCAACGTGGACGATGAGTACTTCGTCATCGTGCGCCCCGGGCCGTCGGACTCGCGGATCCTGCTCTCCGACGCGACGGCCGCCGTCTTCGACGAGCTGGCCGTGCAGGCGCTCGACCGGCTCAACGTCGACGTGCCGGACATCGACCCCGAGGAGATCGAGGACACCGACCCCTGGCCCGAGGGCGATCTCGGCATCCTCGGCGACCTCGGCCTGGGCGAGCAGGAGCTCAGCGTGCTGCTGGCCGACCCGGACCTCTATCCCGACGAGCAGCTCCAGGTGATCGCCGAGCGGCTCCAGTTCGACGCCGAGCTGGGCGCGATCCTCGACTCGCTGGGCTAGTGGCACTGCTCGACGCCGAACGCGCGGCCATGGGCGCCGCCCTGGAGGCCGCGGGCCTCGCGGGCCCCGACGACGTCCCCGTCGGCGCCGCCGTCATCGCGCCCGACGGTGCCGTGCTCGCGCTCGCGGGGAACCGCCGGGAGGCGCTCGGCGACCCGACGGCCCACGCGGAGATCCTCGCGATCCGCGAGGCCGCCACGCGGTTCGGCGACGGCTGGCGGCTCGAGGGCTGCACCCTGGCCGTCACCCTGGAGCCCTGCGCCATGTGCGCCGGCGCGCTGGTCTCGGCCCGCATCGGCCACCTCGTCTTCGGCGCCTTCGAGCCCAAGACCGGGGCCGTCGGTTCCGTGTGGGACGTGGTCCGCGACCCCCGCGTCACCCATCGGGTGACGGTGCGCGGCGGGGTCCGGGAGGCGGAGTGCGCGGCGCTGCTGCACCGGTTCTTCCAGTCGCACCGGTCCTGACCTGCCGATTTATCTCCCGGGGTGACTTCCGGTAAAGTACTCCGACGGTGGCGTGTCCGAGCGGCCGAAGGTGCAGCACTCGAAATGCTGTGTGCGGTAACCCCGTACCGAGGGTTCAAATCCCTCCGCCACCGCCGAGAGAGACCCTCTCCGACCCCGGTCGGAGGGGGTCTTCTCCGTTCCGGGCCGGCGTGCCCGCCGCACGGCGCCGCTTCGGCGGGGTGCGCCGCAGCCACCACTCGCAGAAGCCGATCGCGATCAGCCAGCTCGGCCAGGCGACGATCGCCGGCCCCCACGAGTCCATGAAGGACTCCGGCACGCCCGCGGCGTCGAGGACGAGGAACGAGATCGGCCCCAGGATCCGGTTGATGATCACCGAGTACATGAGCGCCGCGCTGCGCAGCATCCAGCGCCGGTGGGCGGCCACGTCGCCGCCCACGATCGCGCGGACGCCGAGCGCCGTGAACAGCAGCATCAGCGAGCCCAGCGTGATGTTGGACGCGGCGTTCACCGGCCCGAAGGGCGTCACGGTGCCGATCGCGATGGCCGCGAGCCCGACGGGCAGCGCGCACGCCACGTAGATCCGGCCGGCGATCCAGTGGTACTTCGCGAACCAGCGGCGCCCCAGCTGCACGAGCCCGGCGAGCATGGCCACGGACCCGAGCAGGATGTGCCCGACCAGCAGCCCGTAGTACCAGTTCGGCTGGTCGTCGAGCGGGACGCGGCTGCCGCCCGTCAGGTAGGGAGGAAGGGAGTAGGCGAGGAAGACGAGCACCAGCAGGGCGCCCACCAGCAGTTTCTTCATACGGGGAACGCTAGGAGCGGAGCCCGCGGCGGCGGATCACCCGCGCGGGTGGACCTGCGTAGTCCGCACGGGTGAGGCACCATGATCGTGGGATCCTTCGAGGGGGAAACGATGAACGACGACGGTGCCTGGGGCGCGCCCGCCCTCGACCTGCCGCGGTACCTGGAGCGCGTCGGCCTCAGCGCCCCGCCCGCGCCCGACCTCGCCGGCCTTTCCACGCTGGTCCGGGCGCACGCGACGACCCTGCCGTGGGAGAACTTCGACGCCGTCCGCGGGATTCCCGGCGACCTCACCGTCGACGCGCTGCAGCGGCGCATGATCGACGGCCGCCGCGGCTACGGCTGCACGGGCCACGTCCCGCTCCTGGCTGCGGTCCTGCAGCGGACGGGCTTCCGGTTCGGCGCCGCGTCGGGCCGCGTGCTGGTCGACGGCCGCCCCTCCGCGAGCACGCACGCCCTGCTCGTCGTCGAGGTCGACGGTGCGCCGCACCTCGCCGAGGTCGGCTTCGGCGCGGTCCCGCTCGCGTCGCTGCGGCTGGAGAGCGGCCTCGAGCAGTACGCCGACGGCTGGCGCTACCGGCTCACGGCGTCGACCGTCGGCTTCGGCGAGGAGTGGCAGCTCGACTTCCTCGACCCGAGCTCGGCCCAGTGGCGGCCGCAGTACCGGTTCGCGCTCACCGACCGCACGTGGTCCGACCTGCGGATGACCAACTTCTACGTCGCGACCTCGCCGCACTCGCCCTTCCGCGGGCGGCTCATGGCGGTGGTCAACCGGCCCGGCGAGCGGCACGTGCTCACGCGCGACGCGGTGATCACCACCCGCCCCGACGGGTTCAAGGAGTCCGTGCCGTACGCGGCGGCGGACCGTCGGGCGATCCTCGCCGCGACCTTCGCGATCGACCTGCCCGAGGACGAGGCCGCCGCGCTCGCGGCGGTCAGTGGGAGCTGAAGAAGCCGATCGCCTTGTCGCCGCTGTCGCAGCGCGCGAGCATGCCGGGGGTCTGCGGGAAGGTGCAGTTCCAGCCGTCGACGGTGACGGGCTTCGCCTGCGCGATCTGTGGGCCGAAGGCGTTCGCGACGCGCATCGCCTCGGCGCAGTCCACCTTCACCGTGCCGAGCGCGTGGACGTACAGGGCCCCGTCGGGGCCGCGGGTCTGCCCGCACATCTCGGCGCGGGTCTCGGCCACCGTCGCCGTGGCCGACGGTGCGCCCGACGGCGCGGGTGCGGGGTCGGACGAACTGCCGCAGCCCGCGAGGAGCAGGCCGCACACTGTTGCAGTTGCGACGGCTGTGACAGGCGTTGCGAAGTGCTGAAATGCGGTCATGCCCTGCACGCTACCCGCGTTTCGGTGATGAGCCTCACAAAAGTGCCGGTCAGCGACATTATTGCGGGCGGCAACGATCGGTACACTCGAACACGACCCGCATCGCGCAGCCCGTCGCGCCTCGACGACTCGGAGTGACTCGCATGGCACTGTTCCTGTACCGGCTGGGGAGGTTCGCCTACCTCAATCGTTTCAAAGTCATCGCGGCCTGGCTGCTGATCTTCGTCGGCATGCTTGCGGGCGGCGCGCTGCTCAGCAAGCCCACGGTCGACAACTTCTCGTTGCCGGGCCTGCCCTCGGCGAAGGCGACGGACATCGTCTCCGCGAACTTCGGCGACAACGGCGGCGACCCGTTCACCACCGCCTCGGCGACCATCGTCTTCCACACCAAGGACGGCAAGCTCACCGATCCGGCGGCCGCGGCGGGCATCGACCGCACCATCGCCGACATCAAGAACCTCACCAAGGACGAGGACGGCCGGAAGGTCTCCGTGGTGCAGGACCCCGAGCTGCTGCACAACCCGACGGGCAAGCTGGACACGAACGCCCTCACCCCGGACCAGCGCTCGAAGCTCGAGACGATGACGGCGCAGGGCAAGGACATCGCGTCGACCAAGACGCAGGCGCAGAAGGACGCCGACGCGGCGGCCACCTCGTCGGTGAGCCCCGACGGCAAGACCGCCAAGATCACTGTGAACTTCATCGGCAAGGTCACGGAGCTCCCGGACACCCTCTCCGAGGACATCAAGAAGGCCCGCGAGGCCGGCGAGGCCGCGTCGAACGGCACCCTGCAGGTCGAGGCCGACGGTTCCGCCGCCCGCGGCGCCGAGGACATGGGCATGACCAGCGAGATCATCGGCATGATCGTCGCCGCGATCGTGCTGATCATCACCTTCGCCTCGCTCGTCGCCTGGGGCCTGCCGCTGATCAACGCGATCATCGCGGTGCCGGTGGCCATCGGCGGCGTCATGATCGCCACCCACTTCGTCGAGCTCGGCACCTTCCCGACGGTGCTGACGTCGATGATCGGCCTGGCCGTCACCATCGACTACGCCCTGTTCATCGTCTCGAGATACCGGCACGAACTCCGGCGCCTGGGCGCCACCACCAAGGAGCAGCGGGCCGAGGCCGCGGGCATCGCCGTGGGCACGGCCGGCACCGCCGTGATCTTCGCCGGCCTGACGGTGATCATCGCGCTCGCCGCGCTGGCCTTCATCGGCATGGACTTCCTCGGCCAGATGGGCGTCGCCGCCGCGTGGGGCGTGTTCATCGCTGTCATCGTCGCGCTGACCCTGCTCCCTGCCCTGCTCGGCCTGTTCGGCTCCAAGGTCTTCGCCGGCCGCGTCAAGGGCCTGCACCCGCAGGACACCGACCAGGGCGAGGGCCGCGTCGCGAACGGCCTGCGCTGGGCCAACCTGGTCAAGAAGGTTCCCGTCGTCACCCTCGTCGCGGGTGTCGCCGTCCTCGGCATCCTCGCCATCCCGATGAAGGACATGAAGACCGCCCTGCCCGGCTCGGGCATGAGCGAGAAGAGCACGTCGGAGCGCCAGGCCTACGACCTGATCTCCGACGCCTGGGGCAAGGGCGCCAACGGCACCCTCCTCGTCGCGGTCGACGGTGCCGGGGCCCAGCCGAACCAGCGCCTGGGCGCCTACAAGCAGATCGTCGACCAGCTGAACAGCAACCCCAACATCGCGCCGCTGATCGCGAACGCGCAGATCGCGCAGCTCGCGGCGGACAACAAGGCCGCGACGATCATCGTGACGCCCAAGTCCGGCCCCAACGAGGACGACACCAAGACCCTGGTGACCAAGCTCCGCACCATGGTCAACGGTGACGCCGGTACGAAGGCGCGGCTCGGCGTGGACCTCGGCGTCGCGGGCAGCACCGCCATCGAGATGGACATCTCGGAGGAGCTCAACAAGAACGCGCTGCCCAAGTACCTGGCGATCGTCGTCGGGCTGGCGTTCCTGCTGCTGCTCGTCGCCTTCCGCTCGATCCTCGTGCCGCTCACGGCCGCGCTGGGCTTCCTGCTGTCCGTGGTCGCGACGTTCGGCGTGACCTCCGCGATCTTCACCGACGGTGCCCTCGGCCTCATCGACAACACGCAGCCGTTGGTCTCGTTCCTGCCGATCTTCATGATCGGCATCGTCTTCGGCCTCGCGATGGACTACCAGGTCTTCCTCGTCTCCCGGATGCGCGAGGAATTCGTGCACACCGGCGACGCCACGCAGTCCGTGGTGACGGGCGTGCAGTACGGCGCCCGCGTGGTGACCGCCGCGGCGATCATCATGATCTCGGTCTTCGCCTCGTTCATCCTCAACGAGCAGGTCTTCATCAAGGAGATCGGCTTCGGCCTCGCCGCCGCCGTGCTGCTGGACGCCTTCGTGGTGCGCCTGGTGATCATCCCGTCGGTGATGATGCTGCTCGGTAAGTGGGCCTGGTGGCTGCCGAAGTGGCTCGACAAGATCCTGCCCAACGTCGACATCGAGGGCGAGGCGCTCGTCGCCCAGCTCGGCCGCAGCGACGCGAACGCCGACACCGCCGCGATCCCCGCGCAGACCACGGCCGAGATCCCGGTCCCGACCGAGCAGCTCGTCGCCGCCGGCGCGACCGACGTGCACGCCCGCGGCAAGGCGCGGGTCGCGCAGGCCGGCGTGAACGGCCACGCCAACGGCATGGCCATCGGCGCCGAGCTCCCCACGGCCGCACCGACGGTGCCCGTGCCGCTGGTGCCCCTCGGCAAGGACGACGAGCACGTCACGGAGCAGGCGCCCGTGTACGCCGACACGGAACAGGTGGCCACCGCGGCACCGGATACGGTCGCGCCGGACACCGGCGAGTACCCGGTCGCACGGCCCGGCGTCCCGCGCCCGGACCAGACCGCGACCGGCCCGATCGTCGCGCGCGACCGCACCCGCGACGAGATCGCCCAGCTGCGCGAGCAGAACAAGGCGATCGCGGCGGAGCTCAGCGCGCTGCGCTCCGACTACCGCTCGATGACGAGCCGCACGCGGCTGCAGAGCGAGCACATCAGCGACCCCACGCGGTTCGAGATCGAGGGGCGCCTCGAGGGCCCCGACGGTCCGCTCGGCCGCGCCGGCCGGCTGCTCACGCCGCACGGCGAGATGCTCACCCCCGCCTTCATCCCCGTCGGCACCAAGGCCACGGTGAAGACGGTGCTGCCCGAGGCGGTCTCGGAGCTGGGAGCGCAGGCGGTGCTGGCGAACGCCTACCACCTGTACCTGCAGCCCGGCCCGGAGATCGTGGAGCAGGCCGGCGGCCTCGGTGCCTTCATGAACTGGGACGGCCCCACCTTCACCGATTCCGGTGGCTTCCAGGTGATGTCGCTCGGTTCCGGCTTCAAGAAGGTCATCGACATGACCGGCGGCGAGGAGCTACAGGGTGACGACGCGATCGCCGAGGGCAAGGACCGCCTCTCCCGCGTCGACGACGACGGCGTGACCTTCCTGAGTCACCTCGACGGCACCGAGCACCGGTTCACGCCCGAGGTGTCGATGCAGATCCAGCATCAGCTGGGCGCCGACGTCATCTTCGCCTTCGACGAGCTGACCACCCTGCACAACAGCCGCGCGTACCAGGTGGAGTCGCTGGAGCGCACCCGCCTGTGGGCGCGGCGCTGCCTCTCCGAGCACAACTGGCTCACCGCGCAGCGGCGGGACGCGATCTCGCTGTGGGGCGTCGTGCAGGGCGCGCAGTACGAGGACCTGCGCCGCAAGGCGGCCCGCGACCTGCGCGCGCTGAGCGAGGAGGACCGGCTCTCCGGCGGCCTCGGCTTCGGCGGCTACGGCATCGGCGGCGCGCTGGAGAAGGCGAACCTGTCGACCATCGTGCGCTGGGTGAACCAGGAGCTCGAGGAGGACCGGCCGAAGCACCTGCTGGGCATCTCCGAGCCGGACGACATCTTCGCCGCGGTCGAGCAGGGCATCGACACGTTCGACTGCGTCTCCCCGTCGCGGGTGGCCCGCAACGGCGCGATCTACTCGCTCGACGGCCGCTACAACGTGACCAATTCGCGGTTCAAGACGGACTTCCGCCCGCTGGATCCGGAGACGCAGAACTACACCTCGCAGTACACCCGCGCGTACATCCATCACCTGTTCAAGGCGAAGGAGGGCCTCGCGGCCACGCTGGCCACGATCCACAACGAGCAGTTCATCGTCTCCCTGGTCGCGAAGATCCGGC
This sequence comes from Tsukamurella sp. DT100, assembly GCF_049844855.1. NCBI lineage: Bacteria > Bacillati > Actinomycetota > Actinomycetes > Mycobacteriales > Tsukamurellaceae > Tsukamurella > Tsukamurella sp. DT100. Next base: position 151,186 of record NZ_JBNCLV010000006.1, on the reverse strand, counting down.
AGTCGATGCTCGACGGCACGTACTGGGACTTCAAGGAGGAGTTCCTGGGTCGCTACTACAAGGGCACCCAGCAGCACCTCGCCAAGTCCGACTAGGCCGCGGGGGCCCGGCGCCCCGTAGGATTCGGACATGTCCCACGTGGTGGCGCTGCCCGTCTGCGACGGGATGACGATGCTCGAGTACGGCACCGTGCTCGAGGCGCTGAGCTTCGAGTGGAACGACCTCCCGTCGCTCGGGTACGACGTGCGCGGCTGCGGGCCGGCCGAGGGCGTGCGGACGCTCGGCGGTGCCGTGCTGCGGCCGGCGTACGGCCTCGACGAGATCGCGGGCGCCGACACCGTCATCATCACGGCGGTCTCGGATCCGCGGATCGATTCGAATCCGGAGTGGCACGAGCCGCTGCGGGCGGCCGCGGCGAACGACGCGCGGATCGTCTCCATCTGCACCGGCGCCTTCGCGCTCGCCGCGGCGGGCCTGCTCGACGGCCGGCGGGCCACGACGCACTGGCGACACGCGGGGCTGCTGCAGTACCGCTTCCCGCGGGTGCACGTCACGCCGTCGGAGCTGTACATCCAGGACGGCCCGGTGCTCACCGGCGCGGGCTCCGCGGCGGGGCTCGACCTGTGCCTGCACCTCATCCGCACCGACCACGGCGCCGCCACCGCGAACGAGGTCGCCCGCCGCCTGGTGGTCGCGCCGCACCGCGACGGCGACCAGTCGCAGTTCGTGAACATCGACACCCTGCGGCCCGACATGGACAAGCGCTTCGCCGACTTCCTCCAGGGCCTCGCGCACGGCATCGGCGGGGTCAGGGGACTCGATGACATGGCGGCCCGTGCGGGCGTCTCCCGTCGCACCCTGCACCGCCGGTTCCGGCAGTACACCGGCATCGCGCCGCTGGAATGGCTGATGCGGCAACGGGTCTACCGGGCCATGCGGCTGTTGGAGACCACCAACGACTCCGTCACCGTGATCACCGGCCGGGCGGGCTTCGACGCCGAGGAGACGCTGCGCTACCACTTCAAGCGGCAGACCGGACTCGCGCCGACGGCGTACCGCGAGCGCTTCCGCGGCAGCGAGGTGGGCCGCAGCTCCGCCCGGCCCGTGGCCGGATCTTGAGGAATTCCGGCACCGCAGACCTGGGCGGCGCGGCGCACCCCGGATAGCGTTTCGGACATGAGGATTCAGCAGATGAGGAAGGTCTTCGGCGGCACCCGGGCGGCCCCGACGACGACGAACCGATCCCCGGGATGGCTGCGGGAGTTCGCCTCCGGCGTCGCGGCGGGCAACCTCGTTCGGCACGGCGCCGGCGTCCCCGGCGCGCACGGCTCGCGGATCTGCGAGCGGCCCCGCCTGGGGCAGGCACCCGCGGGGCGGCACGCGTCAGAGCGGTAGCGTCCAGGGCTCGCGCGGTAGCCGCGCGGGGTCGAAGCCGTCGAGCATCTCCTGCGGCGTGCGGCCCTGCAGCCCCAGGCTCGCGGCGAGCTCTGGCAGCACGACCGACGGCCCGCCGCGCTCGGCGAGGGTGACGGCACCGTCGCGCTTGGCGAGCCGGACGCCGGTGGGCCCCAGCACCATCGGCACGTGGGCGTAAGTCGGCGGCGTACCGCCCAGCAGGCTCGTCAGGTAGGCCTGCCGCGGCGCGGAGGAGAGCAGATCATCGCCGCGCACCACCTGGTCGATGCCCTGCGCGGCGTCGTCGACCACGACGGCGAGGTTGTAGGCGTACGTCCCGTCGCCCCGGCGGAGCACGACATCGTCGACGGCGCCGGTGAACTCGCCGTGCAGCACGTCGGTCACCGTGAACCGGTCGACGGTCGCGCGCAGGCGCACCGCCGCGGGCCGCTCCCGCCGCCGCACGTCCCGCTCGGCCTCGGTGAGATCGCGGCACGTGCCCGGGTACGCGCCTTCCGGGGCGTGCGGCGCCGACGGGGCGGCGAGGATCTCCCGGCGGGTGCAGTAGCACTCGTAGACGTCGAGCCGCTCCAGCGCGGCCGCGTAGAGCTCCGTCCGCGACGACTGGCGCACCACGTCGCCGTCCCAGTCCAGGCCCAGCGCGGCGAGGTCGGCGAGCTGGCGCGCCTCGGCACCGTCGGCCGTGCGCCCGGAGTCCAGGTCCTCGACGCGCATCAGGAAGTCCCGCCCCGTCGAGCGGGCGAAGAGCCAGGCGAGCAGGGCCGTGCGCAGGTTGCCCACGTGCAGGTCGCCCGACGGGCTCGGCGCGTACCGTCCAGCTGTCACCGCCCCAGCTTACGAGCGCACGCGCGCGAGGTTTCCGGCCCAGCGCGCGAGGTGCGCCGTCAGTTCCGCCGGCTCGACGACGGTGACCTCCGCGTCGAGCACGGCGATCGCCATCGCGGGCCAGTCCAGCGTGTCGGCCTCCATCCGCACGACGGTGCCGTCGGGCACCTTCTCGAGGCGCGCGTACCGGCCGATGAGCGGCCGCACGTGCTCGACGGGCGCGGCCACGTGGAACTCGATCCGGTGCGCGGGCGTGCGCTGGCCGACGGACGCGCGGACGTAGGCGGCGGCGTCCTCGGCGGGGAGCTCGCGTGGCCGGAACCGCACGCCCGTGCTCGACGGTCCGCTGATCCGGTCGAGCCGGAAGCTGCGCCAGTCGTGCCGGTACAGGTCGTAGGCCACGAGGTACCAGCGGCGCCCGAGCGGCACGAGCCGCATCGGCTCGGCGAGGCGGTCGGTGCGCGCACCGTCGGCGGCGGTGTAGCCGAACTCGATCCGCTCCTCCGCGCGGCAGGCCTCCGCGAGCCCGGTGAGGATCCGCGGGTCGACGGCCGGGCCACCGGTGAGGACGGCGGGCTGGGTCACGGCGCCCAGCGCCTCGACACGTTTGCGCAGCCGCGGCGGCATCACCGCGGCCACCTTGCCCAGCGCGCGCACCGAGGTCTCGGCGATGCCCGCGATCCCGCCCTGCGCGGCGGTCTGCAGGCCCACGGCGATCGCCACCGCCTCCTCGTCGTCGAGGACCAGCGGCGGCAGCGCGGCGCCGGCCGCCAGCTGATAGCCGCCGTCGACGCCGCGGGACGCGGAGACGGGGTAGCCGAGGTCGCGCAGGCGCTCGATGTCGCGCCGCAGGGTGCGCACCGACACCTCGAGCCGGTCCGCCAGCTCGGAGCCCGGCCAGTAGCGGTGGGTCTGCAGGAGGGACAGCAGCCGCAGGGTTCGGGAGCTCGTGTTCGCCATGTCTTTCAGAATTCCTTCAATTGAGGACAGAAACTGGCACTTGGCTCAATAGTCTTATCTCATGAACGAGACGCAGCAGACCGCCACCGGCGAACGCGCCGACATCCTCAGCCTCCTCGCCGATCGCCGGCAGTTCCTCCGCCACACGGCGGAGGGCCTCACCGACGAGCAGGCCAACACCCGCAGCACCGTCAGCGAGCTGACCGTGGGCGGACTGATCAAGCATTGCGCAGAAGTGGAGAAGAGCTGGGCCGATTTCGCGGAGGCCAAGCCCGACAACGCTTATGCGGACGTCGACTGGGAGAACCCCAGCCCCGAGGTGCTCGCGCAGTGGGCGGACAAGTTCCGGATCGCCGAGGGCGAGACCCTCGCGGGCATCCTCGCCGATTTCGACGCCGCGGCCGCCCGCACCGATGAGCTGGTGCGCACCCTCGACCTCGACGCCTCGTACGAGCTGCCCGAGGCGCCCTGGCAGCCCGCCGGCGTGTTCTGGACCGTGCGCCGCGTGTTCCTGCACGTCGCCGCCGAGACCGCGCACCACTCGGGTCACGCCGACATCATCCGCGAGGCCATCGACGGCCAGAAGAGCATGGGCTGACGGATCCTCGCAGCGGGACCCCGCGGGTGCGGGGTCCCGCTTTCGGGCGTTTCGTCGGTGCTCGCGCCTAGGATCGAGGCGTGGACCTCCCCGTGAACCCGCCGCTCGATCCGATGCTCGCCAAGGCCGCGAAGGCGGTGCCCGGCGAGGGCTACTCCCACGAGCCCAAGTGGGACGGCTTCCGCGCCCTGATCTTCCGCGACGGCGACGAGGTGTTCATCGGCTCGCGCAGCGGCAAGGACCTCGGCCGCTACTTCCCCGAGGTCGTCGCCGCCGCACGGGAGGAGATCCCCGAGCGCTGCGTGCTCGACGGGGAGATCGCCGTCGCCGTGCACCGCGAGGGCCGCAAGCGGCTCGACTGGGAGTCGCTCTCCGCGCGGATCCACCCCGCCGAGTCGCGCATCACGAAGCTCTCGGAGGAGACCCCGGCGATCTTCATCGGCTTCGACGCGATCGCGATGGCCGACGTCGACCTCACCGGCAAGCCCTTCAGCGCCCGCCGCCAGGTGCTCGTCTCCGCGTACGCCGGCACCGGGACCTGCAAGATCAGCCGCGTCACCACCGACGCCGAAGCCGCCGCCGACTGGTTCGAGCGGTTCGAGGGCGCGGGCCTCGACGGGGTGATCTCCAAGCGGATCGACGGCCACTACCTGCCCGGCAAGCGCGAGATGATCAAGGTCAAGCACGCCCGCACGGGCGAGGCGGTGGTCATCGGCTACCGTCCGCACAAGTCGCAGCCGAACGCCGTCGGATCGGTGTTGCTGGGCCTCTACCAGGACGGGCAGCTGTTGCCGATCGGCGGCATCGGCGCCTTCACCGCCGCCAAGCGGGAGGAGTACCTGCAGCTCCTCGAGCCCATGCGCATCGCCGACTCCGTCCAGGGCGAGCCGAATCGCTGGGCCACCCCGGAGAAGACGGGGGAGTGGGTGCCCGTGCGCCCCGAGCTGGTCGTCGAGTTCGACTACGACCAGATGGAGGGCATGCGCCTGCGGCACACCGCCAAGTTCAAGCGCTGGCGCCCCGACCGCGAACCGTCGAGCTGCGGCTACGACCAGCTCGAGGTCCCCGTCAACTACGACCTCGACGACGTCCTGCAGGAGGGTGAGTGATGGCCAAGGCCCCGGCAGCCGAGGTGATCGTCCCCGGGCCCGACGGTGACCGCCCCGTCCGGGTGTCGAGTCCGGACCGGATCATCTATCCCGCCACCGACCTCACCCCCGAGGTCTCCAAACTCCAGGTGGCGCAGTACTTCGCGGCCGTGGGCGAGCCGCTGCTCGCGGCCATCGGCGACCGCCCCACCGCCCTCGAGCGGTGGCCCGGCGGCGTCCACCCCGGCGGCCGGCTCGCGCAGGGCCCGCAGGACAAGGACGCCGACGGCTTCTATCAGAAGCGGATGATGAAGGGTGCCCCCGAGTACGCGCAGACGGTGCGGATCGCCTTCCCGTCCGGCCGCCCTGCCGACGAGCTGTGCCCCTCCGAGATCGCGATCCCGGTGTGGTGCGCGCAGATGGGCACCATCACCTTCCATCCGTGGCCGGTGCGCAGCGCCGACGTCGACCACCCCGACGAGCTGCGGATCGACCTCGATCCCCAGCCCGGCACCGACTTCCGCGACGCCGTGCGGGTCGCGGGCGTCGCCCGCGAGCTCGCCGACGACCTCGGCCTCCGGGCGTACTGCAAGACCTCCGGCAACCGCGGCGTGCACGTCTTCATCCGCATCGCGCCGCGCTGGGGCTTCGTGGACGTGCGCCACGCCGCGATCGCCTTCGGCCGCGAGCTGGAGAAGCGCGACAGCGGCGTCACCACCGCGTGGTGGAAGGAGGAGCGGGGGGAGCGGATCTTCGTGGACTACAACCAGAACAGCCGCGACCGCACCATCGCCTCCGCCTGGTCGCTGCGCGCCGTGCAGGGCGCCACCGTCTCCACCCCGGTCACCTGGGACGCGCTCGCCGAGCTGCAGGACCCGCACGAGCTCAACCTGTTCACCGTCCCCGAGCGCCTCGCCGACGGCAACCCGTGGGCCGACATGGACGAGGTCGCGCACGACCTCACGCCCCTGCTCGACCTGTGGGAGCAGCACCCCGTCGAGCTGAACTACCCGCCCGACTACCCCAAGATGCCCGGCGAGCCCCCGCGCGTGCAGCCCAGCAAGAAGGTCGCCGAGCACTGGGACGCCGAGGGCAACAGGCTGTAACCGTCGGTGCTGACTCTTCGAGACTTCTCCCTCGTCCACATGGACCGGGGTACCTACATGTGGGTCGACCTCAAGACGTTCGTGATCACGGCTGCCGCCACCGACGCCGAGCTGCTGGCCGCCCTGATGGCGACGTCCGCCTATCGCGACGACTACTGCTCGCCCTTCGACCCGGCACGCATGGACTATCCCGGCGCCTCGCGCCATGCCAATTGGTGGCTCGACCGCCTCGCGCCGTCCATGTTCACGCGAGTCGCGGCCGATGACGCAGTGGACACAGTGACGTCGTGGGCGGTGGACCAGGAGTGGAGCGACGGCTACACCGGTCCCACTGACGAGACCCGCGACACCCTGCGGGACGAGGTCCTCTCGCTGTTCGCCGGGGGCGACGTGTTCGAGCTCCGGCCGCCCGGGGACGAGGCCTTCCATGATTTCGGCGGCATCGTAGGCTGCAGCGGCTACCACGAGTTCGTCGTCATCGACCGCGGGTCGCGAGTGCTCCACCTGATCGTGGCTGCGGACGACTGATGCGTGGCGGGTCCCGCCCAGACGGCGCGATCCACGCACGGTTCATATGGGTCTGGTAAGCACAGGGCATGCGCTCGAACCGCCGCCTCGCCGTTGCCCTCGTCGCCGTCCTCGCGGGCGGCTCGCTCGCCGCCTGCTCCTCGGGTGGGGGAGACGACGCCGCCAAGCTCGACCTCAAGACCGGCACGAATTCGCCGCTCACCATCACCGCGGCGCAGCTCGCAGGCCTCGCGCAGGGCGGCGCGGTCGTCGACGTCAAGCCGACGGCCGACGGCACCGTCGAGGCGGCGAAGGGCGGCGCCCTCGTCTTCAAGCCCAAGGCGGGCTTCACCGGCTCGGTGGAGCTGAAGGCCGTCGTCTCGCCGGCGGTCGCGCTGTACTCGTCGGACATCCCGCCGCTCGCCACCGTCGGCGGCGTCTCCATCGACGGCAGCGGCTACGGCTCGTCGTGGACGCCGGTCCCTGGCGCGCCCGGCGAGTTCTACGGCCTCACCGACCGCGGGCCCAACGTCGACGGCCCGGGCAAGGACGAGAAGATCGCCGCCACGCCGGACTTCACCCCGCAGATCGGCCGGTTCAAGCTCGAGGACGGCGCCGCGGTCCTGCAGAGCGTCATCACTCTCAAGGGCCGTGACGGCCGACCGCTCAACGGACGTAACGACACCGCCGCGCCCACGGGTGAGAAGATGCTCGACCTCGACGGCGCCGAGCTCCCGCCCACCGACCACGGCATCGACTCCGAGGGCCTCGTCGCCCTGCCCGACGGCTCGTTCTGGGTCTCGGATGAGTACGGCCCCTTCCTCGTCCACTTCGACGCCAACGGCCAGGAGCTCGAGCGCCTCCTGCCCGGCAAGGGCCTGCCCGAGGTCCTCCGCAGCCGCACGCCCAACCAGGGCATGGAGGGCCTGACGGTGACCCCCGACGGCAAGCGGCTCGTGGGAATCATGCAGTCCGCCTTGAACGTTCCCGGCCTGAGCGGCAACGCCAAGGAGGTGCCTGTCACGCGGATCGTCGCGATCGACCTCGCCACCAAGGCCGTCCAGCAGTACGCCTACCTCCTGGACAACCCGAAGGACACCAAGAAGGCCGTCTCCGAGATCACCGCGATCTCGAACACGGAGTTCCTCGTCGACGAGCGCGACGGGAAGACCGCGCCCAAGGCGAACAAGACGATCTACCGGATCAGTCTCGACGGCGCGACCGTGCTCGGCGAGCAGAACCCCGAGACCATTGCCGGCGTGACCGGCACCGCGGAGGCGGAGGCCGCGCTCAAGGGCGCGGGCATCACCCCGGTCCGCAAGTCGGTGGCCCTCGACCTCAGCAGGCTGGTCGACAAGCTCAACCCCGCCGGGACGTTCTTCGGCCACGACAAGGTGGAGGGCCTCGCCTCGCCCGACGGCGGCAAGACGCTGTTCATCGCCAACGACAGCGACTTCGGCCTGGCCGGGATCGCGGGCCCGAAGACGCCGTTCCAGCTCAAGGCGAAGATCCTCGCCAACGGTCTGCAGGACAGCCTCGAGGTGCTCAAGGTCGACACCACCAAGCTGAGCGAGCCCACCGCCGAGCGTACGATCACGGTCACCGTCGGGTAGCGCGACCAGCCCTTTCCCGGATTCCGGGTATTTCATTCTTGACTTATATAAGTCCAAAGTGAAATACTCGATCTCGTGCACGCCTTCGACGTCCTCGGTGATCCCGTCCGCCGCCACCTGATCGAGCTCCTCGCTCAGGGCGAGCTCTCGGCGGGCGAGCTGAGCGACGACGTGCGTGCACGTTTCGGCATCAGTCAGCCCGCGGTCTCGCAGCACCTGAAGGTGTTGCGGGAAGCGGGATTCGTCACCGTCCGGCCGGAGGGGACGCGCCGCCTGTACGCGGTGCAGCCCGAACCCCTGCGGGAGGTCGACGACTGGCTGGTCCCGTTCCGGCACTTCTGGGAGCCCAAGCTGTGGGCCCTGGGGACCGAGATCTCGCGCGGCAAGAAGGCGCGCCGAACGGCTACCGAGAGGGACGAATCATGACCTACGACATCGACGATCTCGCCGCGGCCCAGCCCGCAGCGGTCACCCGGCGCGCCGAGGTGCGCGACAGCGGCGAGGGGGACGTCTACGTCTCCGGCTCGCTCAGCCAGACCTATCCCACCGACGTCGCCGACCTCTGGGACGCGGTGACCAGCGCCGAGCGCCTCCCGCGCTGGTTCGCGCCCGTCCACGGGGAGCTCGCCCTGGGCGGCCGCTTCCAGGTGGAGGGCAACGCCGCCGGCACCGTCCTCGAATGCGACGCCCCGCACCGCTACCTCGTCTCCTGGGAGATCATGGGCGGCACCTCCCAGGTCGAGGTCGTCGTCGAGCCCGACGGTGACGGCGCGCGCCTGACGCTCACCCACTCGGGCGAGAACGTGCGGGACTTCTACGAGCAGTTCGGCCCCGGCGCCACCGGCGTCGGCTGGGACCTCGCGTTCCTGGGCCTGAACGCACTCCTCACCACCGGGCAGGACCGCCCGGAGGACGCCGAGGCGTTCTTCGCGACGCCCGCCGCCAAGAACCTCGTCGCGGCGTCGGCGAAGGCGTGGGCCGAGGCCACGATCGCCGCCGGCGTGCCAGCGGATCGGGCTCTCGCGCAGGGCGAGCGGACCGCCGCCTTCTTCTCGGGCGAGTAGTCGCTCAGGCTGCGGACGCCGCCACCGTCGGCGCGTCCGCGGCGGGCTCGGAGGTCTCGGTCTTCGGCTCGGTCGCCGTCGGCGCCGTGGTCTTCTCCGTCGCGCTCGCTGCCGGCTCGGTGGTCTGCTCGGCCGTCGTGCTCGGCGCGCTCGTCCCGACGGTGCCGGTCGGTGCGGTCGTCGGGGACGGATCGGACTGCGGCTCCGTGGTCTTCGGCTCCGCGGTCTTCACGAGCTGCAGCACCGGCGACTGCTCCTGCGTCGTCTGCGGCGCGGAGGTCTCCGTGGTCTTCGACGCGGCCGTGTCCGCGGCGTCAGTCGCTGCGGGGGCGGTCGGCTTCGGCGCCAGGAACTTCGAGGCGTCGCCGGTGCCGGTCGTGGCCTGGCCGATGCCCTGCACGGCGGCGCCGATCAGGTCCACGCCGAGGCGCAGCGGGTCGATCACCGGGAACAGCCCGAAGGGGCTCGCGGCGCCGTAATCGCGACGGTCGTAACCGGTCTCGATCAGCACGCGGGCCACCGGCGAGACCAGATCGACGAAGGGCGTCACCAGTCCGGTGGTGCCCGTGGCCTTACCCAGATCCAGCAGCGGCAGCATGAGCGGAAGGATCTTCGCCGGCAGCGTCACGTAGCGGGTGTCGCCGCTGACCTGGCAGTGGTTTCCGGCGGTGCAGTTCGCGGTGGCCGCCTCGACGGCCGCGCGGACCTCGTCCGGGGTGTAGCCGATCGGCGTGGCGGACGGGGCGTTGGAGCCCTTGGGAGCCAGCATCTTCCCGTGCACGTACCAGAACCCGGCGAGCGCGTTCGCGGTCGCCAGCAGGTTCGCCGGGTACTTGGGGAAGTCGGTGACGCCGTCGTATTGGAAGCCCACGTCGGTGGTGTTGATCGGGCGGGTCGGGGTGCCGGTGTTCGTGGGGGTGCCGGTTCCGAAGGTGACGTCGAGGATCGGGATGTGCCCGAGGAAGGACGGCCGGGTGAACAGGCCGCCGTTGGGGCGGCTGGCGTTGCCGATGACCACGAAGGAGACGTTGTCGGGGATGCCGCCGTTCTCGGCCAGCTGCTTCTTCACCGCCGTGACCACGGTGCCGCCCTGGGAGTACCCGAAGATCACGATCGGGGAGTCCTTGTCGGCGGCGGCGTACTGCTCGTTCAGGCTCGTCACGCCGCTCGCGACCGAGTCGTCCCACTTCGCTCCCTCGAGCCCGCCCCAGCCCTCGAGCGGGATCGGCCAGAACTCGGCGATGTAGGGCACCGGCTTCGCGACGCAGGCGGTCGCCCCGCACGCGCCGGTCGGTTGCACGTAGTAGCCGATGACGTTCTCCTGGTAACCCGTCACCTTCGACGGGTCCTTCGTCCCCGTCCCGGGGACGACGAGCACCGTCGTGGCCGCCCAGGCGACCGCGGAGACGAAGGTGAGGGCGATCGCACCGAGTACTGCGACCAGGGCGTATCCGAGCTTGCGGGCGGTATCGCGCATGACGGGGCGACCTCTCGTGTTCAGGTTGCGCTCAGTTTCGCACGACTCGTCTCGTTGTGCTTGCGAACTCAATCGCCCGCAGGCGGCTACCGGTCCGCGGCCGCCAGCGCTCGGTTCGCGCGGTCGGGGAGCAGGTGCCCCGCGCCGGGCAGCAGGGTCACCGCGTCGTCGCCGAAGACCGTCCGCGCATGCGCGGCGGCCCGCGGACCGTCGAGCATCTTGTCCCGGCCACCGAACGCGGCGGTGACCGGCGCGGTGATCCGGCCCAGGGCCTCATCGGCGAAGACGGGCAGGCCGTCGGTGCGCGGCCGGAACGCCCGGAACGTGAGGTCGCTGAAGGCGGCGAGGTCGCGCTCGAGGCCCGGCTCGTCCGACGGCGTCCAGCCCGTGAAGTAGCGCATCGCGGCCCGCCGGCCGGGCGCGCCCAGCAGGCTCAGCAGGCCCGCGACCAGGAGCGGAGCCGTCCGGCGCGGCCCGAGCCCGCCCGGCACCAGCAGGCCCAGCGACCGCACGCGCGACGGGTGCTCGGTGGCGTAGTCCAGCGCCACCCAGCCGCCCAGGGACTCGCCGATCGCCGCGGCGTACGGAGCGCCCAGGGCGTCGGTCACGCCCGCGAGCCACGCGGCGTGCGCCCCGGGCTCCAGCGGCAGCCGCTCGACGACGGTGCCGCCCGGCTCGCCGGGGAGGTCCAGGGCGTGCACGCGGTGGGAATGCGCCAGCAGCGGGATCTCCGTCGCCCAGTTCAGCGACGTGCCGCCCGAGCCGTGCAGGAGTACGACCGCGGGCGCACCGTCGGGCCCGGCACTGAGGACGTGCGTCCCGTCGACGACGGTGCGCTCCACGTCCGGCAGGTACGCCGACAGCAGCCGGTCGTACTCGTCGCGCACCGCGCCGGCACCCTCGTCGCTGCGGAATCGGTCGTCGGTCATCGCATTCCCCTCGTTCCGCCCCAGTCTGGCAGCACCGAAGCCCTCGGGGCGCAGGACGGGACCGTGCTGTACTGGTCCCGTGTTCGAGATGGAGCGCGACCCGGCGATCGTGGAACTGGACCGCTTCGTGCCCTGCACGCCCGCCGTGGTGTGGCGGGCGCTCACCGAGCCCGAGATCGTCGAGCAGTGGCTGGTGCGGTCCGTCGGGCTCCGGCCCGAGGAGGGCACGACGTTCATTCTCGAGATCCCGTCGGATCCGCCCGGGGAGGTGTCCTGCGAGGTCACCGCCGCCGTCGCCGGCGAGCGCTTCACGCACAGCTACACCGACCTCCGCGCCGCCCGGCCCGCGCGCTGGATCGTGGACTGGCGGCTGGTTCCGGAGGGGAAGGGCACCCGTGTGGTCCTGACGATGTCGGGCTTCGACGTCGACGATCGACAGCAGTTGTTCGCCCGCAACGCCGCCGAGCGCGGTTACCGCAACACCCTGATCCCCAAGCTGGCTGACGCCGCCCTCGCCCTCGACGGCTGATCGCAGTACCGAACCAGTGGCCAACTCGTCCGTGGCGATGGGCATCATCGCGACGTCCGCGACGGGTCGAAGTGGGTGGAAGTCCCGATGCGTTCGCGCCCGCGGTCTCGATAGGTTCGCTGTCATGAGCGAGAGCCGTGTTCTGTTCGATGTGCTTATCCGACCGGGTGATGAGACCCGTGTGATCGAAGCGGTAACCGCCGCTTCGGGTGAATCGGCACCTCGGTTCGAGTTTGTGGACGCCGCCGCCGATGAACCTTCGCATGAAGCCCTCGCCGAGCAGTGGAAAGTCGAGCATCCGAACGAGCCCCTGAACGATCGACGAGTGCGCCACCTGGCTGCCGATGTCACGGAGGCGGATGCGCGGAAGATGGCAGAGTCGGTCCTCGATGTGATCTGCCCTCACGCGCGGGAGGAGGGTGCGCGCATCGAGCGCGGCGAGCGGTTCCAGGTGACCCCTGATGAGTTCCCGTGGTTCGCATATGTGTCCGTTGCCAGCGGTGATGTGGTTCCAGCAGATTCTCCGACCGTAGGCATCTCGGCGACGCGCGTCAGCATTGTGCGGTGGCACTGGGATGGATACCCAGGCTGGGTCGAGGTGGAGGTGACGGACGCGGACGGTCGGACGCATCGGATCAGCGAGAAGGTGCCCGTTCTGACCGCACTCGATCTGTATCCCGACACCCCTGCCTCGGACTTGCCTACCGAGTTGTGGATCGACGCGGACCTGGTTCAAGCCGCGGACGAGCGCGTGACGATTTCGCTGAGGCACGGGGTCGAGACGGTCGAGGGTCTGAGCGTGCTCACTCTCCCGCCGGCGGCAGTGCGACACATCTAGGCAGTTTCGCTCCGCGAGGTCGACGTTCCGAAGGAAAACTCATCGCGACGGCGCGCTGTCGCGCCATAGGGTTACGAGTGTGAACGGCTACGTGAGACCGTCGGTGCCTGAGCAGGTGTACCGCGACGAGTCGGGCGCGGTGATCGACTACGGGAATCGCTGGGGTGTCGAGTCCCCGCCCGACGACAGCTATACCCGCACGAGCAACCTGGACAGGTTCGAGCCCCTGCTGCTCGTTGCTGAAGCGCTCATCGACCACCTGGTGAGCACGTACGAGGTCACGAGCACGCCCTTCGATTTCGATGACACCGGATGGAACTGCTCGACGATCAGAGCATGGAGGCTGACACCCTCCGGCGATGGTCGGGCGTCCCTGCGGTTCCGTCTCACCGACTATCCGTCGGTGGAGGTGGATTCGGGGCTTGCTCACCACGTCGACTTCCCCAGGTGTTCGTGCGATGCGTGCGATGAGACGTGGGAGACCTGCGCTGAGGACATCGAGCACTTGGTGCTCGCGGTCGCAGCGGGAAGGTTCAACGAGGCGATCGAGTCGGACACGGACTGGGACGTGCCGGGCGAGAGGTGCACGGTCGGATACAGGATCGAAGACCCTGCCAGGGGAGCGTCCGAGGACGGCACGACCTATGTGGCGATGACCGACGAACGACGTGCGGCCGCCGCGCTCCTCGATGCCCGCCCAGACCGCCGGTGGCAGCCGTGGTCCCTGCGATGACCAGGGGCAGCAGGCAAGAGCGGTGGTTTTCGCCGGTCGATCGGGGTGGGAATGACTCAGGGGCGGCCTCCGATTGCTCGGAAACCGCCCCTGATCTGCGGAGGATAGGGGATTTGAACCCCTGAGGGCTATTAACCCAACCCGCGTTCCAGGCGAGCGCCATAGGCCACTAGGCGAATCCTCCGTGGACCACTGTAGACGAAGGCCCCCGTCGACCCAAACCAGCCCGGACCCGTATAGTGGTCCACGGACTCCGCGCGGCGTCCATCCTGTGAACTCCCCCAGGGCGGGAACGCAGCAAGGGTCAACGGGCTCTGGCGGGTGCGCGGAGTCCCCTTTATGTCCGGGCCCGAATTCCGCCGGAGGCGCATCCGATGTCCACGTACGTGTCCCTGAGTCAGTCCGAACTCGCCGACGTCCACGCGAAGCTGACGGGGCTGTTCGAGACGCTGAAGGCGCAGGGGCTGAAGCTGGACCTCACCCGCGGCAAGCCCGCCCCCGACCAGCTGGACCTGTCGAACGCGCTGCTCGCGCTGCCCGGCGAGGGCGACTACCGCGCCGCCGACGGCACCGACACCCGCAACTACGGCGGCCTCGCCGGCCTGCCCGAGCTGCGCGCCATCTTCGGTGAGCTGCTCGGCATCCCCGTCGCGAACCTGTACGCGCAGAACAACTCCAGCCTGGAGATCATGCACCGCCTGATCACCCTGGCGTGGATCCACGGCACCGTCGACGGCGAGCGCCCGTGGGGCGCCGAGGAGACGGTGAAGTTCCTCTGCCCCGCGCCCGGCTACGACCGGCACTTCGCGATCACCGCCGAGTTCGGCATCGAGATGATCGTGGTGCCGCTCAACCCCGACGGCCCCGACATGGCGGTCGTCAAGGAGCTCGTCGCGAACGATCCCGCGATCAAGGGCATCTGGGCCGTGCCGAAGTTCTCCAACCCGACGGGCTCGGTGTTCTCCGAGGAGGTCACCCGCGAGCTGGCGTCGATGCCGACCGCCGCGCCCGATTTCCGGATCTTCTGGGACAACGCCTACGCCGTGCACGCCCTGGTGGGCGACGCACCGTCGGACCCCGACATCCTGGGCCTGGCCGCCGAGGCCGGCCACCCGAACCGGCCGTACGTGCTGGCCAGCACCTCGAAGATCACCTTCGCGGGCGCCGGCGTCAGCTTCTTCGGCGCCTCCGCCGAGAACCTGGCCTGGTACGGCAAGTACACGGGCCTGACCTCGATCGGCCCGGACAAGGTCAACCAGCTGCGGCACGCCCGGTTCTTCGGCGACGCCGAGGGCGTGCGCGCGCACATGCGCAAGCACCGCGACCTCATCGCGCCCAAGTTCGCGCGCGTCCTGGAGATCCTCGAGGACCGGCTCGGGGCGGCGAAGGTCGCGTCCTGGAGCGAGCCGACGGGCGGCTACTTCATCAGCCTCGACGTGCTCGACGGGACGGCGAAGCGGACCATCGCACTGGCGAAGGAGGCGGGCATCGCCCTGACCGCCGCCGGCGCCACCTTCCCGCACGGCGAGGACCCGCACGACCGCAACATCCGGCTCGCGCCGACCTTCCCGTCCATCGCGGAGCTTGAGACCGCAATGGACGGCGTGGCGACCTGTGTACTCTTGGCTTCTGCTGAAAAGCTGATGTCGCAGCCCGAATAGGGGCCGCGCCTGAGCAGGAGGATCGCGCCGGTGGCGGACGAGAACAGCCGGCGGTTCCCCCGGCAGTGGTGGGTGCTGGCCCTCTTCGCGGTGTCCGCGGGCGTGGCCGTCTGGCAGCAGTTCGTCCGGATCCCGTTCTCCACGCCGATGTACGGGCTGTTCCACAACCAGATCGACGCCGAGGTCTACCGCAAGGGCGGCGAGATCGTCGCGCACGGGGGCGACGGGCTGTACGACGGTCCGCTGCTCAACGAGATCCTGCCCTTCACCTACACCCCGTTCGCCGGTGTGCTGTTCGTGCCGCTGAGCTGGATGTCGACCGACGTGCTGCGGTGGGTGTGGTCCATCGCCGTGATGCTGGCGCTGTTCGCCTGCATCCTCATCGCCTTCCGGCTGGTCGGCTTCGTGCGCGACGGCCGGGTCTGGTTCGCCGCGATCTGCCTGACGCTGGTCGCGACGGTGCTCGAGCCGGTCCGAACCACGCTGTGGTTCGGCCAGATCAACGTCTTCCTCATGCTGCTCCTGCTGTGGGACCTCGGCCGGCCCCCGGGCGCGCGGTTCAAGGGCTTCAGCATCGGCATCGCCGCCGGCATCAAGCTCACGCCGCTGTTCTTCCTCGCCTACCTCGTCGTAACCCGGCAGTGGCGCGAGTCCCGCACGGCTCTGGCGACGCTGGCCGGCACCGTCGTGATCGGTTTCATCGTGATCCCGCAGCAGTCGTGGCAGTACTGGTCGGGCACGTTCCTCGACGCGAACCGCGTGGGCGAGCCGAACCAGGTGGGCAACCAGTCCATCAACGGTCTCATCGCCTACCTCACCAACGCGGAGAAGCCGTCGACGGTCGTCTGGCTGGCGGTCGCCGTGCCCGCGGCCCTCGCGGGCCTCGCGGTCGCGGCCTGGGCGTACCGGCGTGGGGTGGTGCTGCTCGCGGTCACCGTCGTCGGGCTCACGGCGTGCGCGGTCTCGCCCTTCTCGTGGGGCCACCACTGGGTGTGGATCGTGCCGCTGCTGGTGCTCCTCCTCGCCCTGGCGATGCTCACCGACGACCCGCGCCGGCGGGTGCTCGCGCTGGTCGCGGCCGCCGGACTCGTCGCCGCGACCTTCATCTGGGTCACCTACTTCCCGACGCTGCAGCCGACGGGGGTCGACGACGTCCACGACACTTACGCGATCGGCATCTTCCTGCGGCCGATGGACAACCCGGTGCTCAAGGCCCTCGCGGGCGGGGCCTACGTGTGGATCTTCGTCGCGACCCTGATCGGATCGGCCTGGTACCTGCGGAGCACGGACGGGTCCGTGCCGGCGAGCGCGGAGCCGGCCGCCCGTGCAGCCTGACCGGGTCGAGGACGACCGCCGCCTGCTCGCCTACCTCGGCGCCGCGATGATCGCGGGCGGCCAGCCCGTGCACGAGGTCGAGGACGAGCTCAAGAGCGTCGCCACCGCGATGGGGCACCCGCTCGCGCAGATCGGCGCCACCCCCACCGGGCTCACGCTGGGCCTGGAGCCGGGCGCCGCCGCGACCTTCGAGTCCGTCGACGGGCCGATGCGGCTCGACCAGTCGGCCGTCGTCGCCGACGTGCGCAGGGGCCTCGTCGCCCGGACGCTCTCCGTCGACGAGGCCTTCGCGCGACTCGGCACCCTGCGCTCGCTGCCGCACCACTACCCCCAGTGGGTGCAGGACGTCTCGTGGCCGGTGATCGCCGTCGGCATCGCGATGCTGCTGCAGCCCGGCTGGCCCAACATCGCGGCCGCGGCGATCGGCGGTGTCGTCGTGATGCTGTTGGTCAAGCTGGCCGGCCGGGTGCGGCTGGCCGCGACGCTGTTGCCCACGATCGCCGCCTTCACGGTGGGCGCGGGGGTCTTCGCGGCCGCGCAGGCGGGCTGGCTCGACGGTCCGCTGCGCACCCTCCTCGCGCCGCTCGCGGTTCTGCTTCCGGGCGCCCTCATGGTGACGGGGATGTCGGAGCTCGCGGCCGGCGCGATGGTCGCGGGCAGCGCCCGCCTCACCTTCGGGACCGTCCAGCTGCTGATGTTCTCGCTGGGCATCCTCGCCGCGACGACCGCGCTGGGCGTCGGGCCGGAGCTGATGGTCAACGAGCGGGTGAACCAGCTCGGCTGGTGGGGCCCGCCCGTCGGGCTCGCGCTGATCTGCGTGGGCGTGTGCCTCAACGAGGGCGCGTCGATGCGGCTGTTCCCGGCGATCGGCCTCGTGGTGGCGGCCGCGTTCGGGGCGCAGCTCGCGGGGCAGCACGTCTCCGGCGCCGTGCTCGGCGGCTTCCTCGGGGCGATCGCGGGCAGCCTCGGCGCCTCGCTGGTCGCGTACGTGCGGCCGCAGTTGCCGCGTCTGGTGGTCTTCCTGCCGGCGTTCTGGGTGCTGGTGCCGGGCAGCCTCGGGTTGCTGTCCGTCACGTCGGTGGGGATCGATCCCGAACAGGGCGCGCGTACCGTCGTGGACGTGGCGGCCGTGATCTGCGCCCTCGCCCTCGGCCTGCTGTTCGGCTCGGCGCTCGCGCAGGCGATGATCGGGCGCGCCGAGCGGGTTCGTTAGCCGCGATCACGGAAAGTTCACCCGCGCATGGACTTATGTTCACATGCGCATGTTTCGCTGCAGCAATGACGAATCTCGGTAGGGGCAAGGCTCGGACGGCGCTCGCCGTCAGCGCGGTGGCGGTTCTCGGCGTGGTCGGCGCGTGCGGGAGCAACGACGGTGGCCCCGGCACGTCCGGCGACACGGCCTCGAAGGTGGAGATCAACCGCCAGGCCGCGGGCGACATCACCACGCACGGCGGCGCTAAGCGCCTGGCCGGCGACCAGACGCAGGCCATCGCCGAGTCCATCCAGCGCTCCAAGGCCAAGAACGTGATCCTCGTGATCGGCGACGGCACCGCCAACCAGGAGCTGACCCTCGCCCGGGACTACCAGTGGGGCGCGGGCGGGAAGATCCCCGGCATCGACGAGCTGCCGCTGTCGGGCGACTACACCACGTACGCGCTGGACAAGACGACGAAGAAGCCCGACTACACCACCGATTCCGCCGCGTCCGGCACCGCGTGGTCCACCGGCACCAAGACCTACAACGGCGCCGTCGGCGTCGACGTGAACGGCAAGCCGCAGCGTTCGATCCTCGAGATCGCCCGGGCCAACGGCCGCAAGACCGGCAACGTCACCACCACCGAGCTGCAGGACGCCACCCCCGCCGTGCAGGTCGCGCACGTGGCCCAGCGCAAGTGCTACGGCCCCGTCGCCACCAAGGAGAAGTGCAGCTCGGACGCGCTGGAGAACGGCGGCCTCGGGTCGATCACGGAGCAGCTGATCGCGGCCCGTGCCGACGTCACCCTCGGCGGCGGCTGGAAGACCTTCCAGGAGACCGCGACCGGCGGCGAGTACCGGGACAAGACGCTCGAGGCGCAGGCCAAGGAGCGCGGCTACCAGATCGTGCGGTCGGGCTCCGAGCTCGACGCGATCAGCACCGCGAACCAGGACAAGCCGGTGCTCGGCGTCTTCGCCGACGGCAACCTCCCGCGCCTGTGGGACAAGGCCACCGCCACCAAGGACGGCGGCCGAGAGCCCGCCGTCACCTGCGCGCCCAACCCCGCCTTCGGCGCCACCCCGAAGCTCGCGTCGATGACGAAGAAGGCCATCGACCTGCTCAAGGGCGACAAGGGCTTCTTCCTCCAGGTGGAATCCGGATCCGTCGACAAGGCCAACCACGACGCCGACCCCTGCGGCCAGATCGGCGAGACGGTCCAGCTCTCCGAGGCGGTCACCGCGGCGCTCGAGTTCGCCAAGCAGGACAAGGACACCCTCGTCATCGTCACCGGCGATCACGCGCACACCAGCCAGATCATCGAGGCGGGCACCGTCACGCCCGGCCTGACCCGCACGCTGAACACGAAGGACGGCGGCCTGCTCACCGTCAACTACGGCACCTCGCTCGAGCCGGGCGAGGAGCAGCACACCGGCGGCCAGGTCCGCATCGCCGCGTACGGCCCCGGCGCCGCCAACGTCGTCGGCCTCACCGACCAGACCGACCCGTTCTTCTACATCACGGATGTCCTGGGCCTGGACCGCGACAAGAAGTAGCACCACCGACTGTGCGGCGGCCCGGATTCCTTCCGGGTCGCCGCACGCGGCTTTCGCCCTTCTCCGCCGACGGTCCGCCCGCTACCGTGGGTGCAGACGCAAACGTCGAGGGGGAGGGCCCGCATGTATCCGAACGCCGTACCGATTCCGCGCATCTATCGCGCGCTCGCGCTGATCCAGGCGATGATCGCCGCGCTCACCCTGGTGGGGCTCGTGATCTGGTGGATGTCGTCGTACTCGTCGATGGGGGACGACTACGAGGACGACCTCGGCTTCGGCGGGATGATGTTCATCCTGCTGGCGCCCACGCTGATCCAGGTCGCGCTCCTGTTCGTGCCGCTCATCGGCCTCTCCGTCTTCGTCGCGCGCGGGTCGCTCCCGGCCCGCGTCGCCAGCTGCTGCATCTGGGGTGTGCTCATGCTGTTGGGTCTGGTCGCGGTGCAGGTGCACCCGGCCTACGTCCTGGTCCTGTTCGTCTCGCTCTGCATGCTGCTCGCGATGTCCTTCGCCGACCGCCTCGGCGGCGCCCGCCCGCCGCAGCCGCCGGTCCCGGGCCCGGGACCGGGGCAGTTCGCGCCCCCGCCCCCGTATCCGACGGGGCAGTTCCCCGCGGTCCCGCCGCACCACACCGGGCAGTTCCCCGCGGATCCGCCGCCCCCGTCGGGTCGGTTCCCCTCAGTCCCGCCCCAGGCCGACGAGCGACCTTGACGGCACGGCCCGGCGGACGCGCGGACGGTGCTGGAGCGAGCTGCGCCGCTGTCGGACCCTGCCGGTAACCTGGCACCGTGGCTCTCTACCGCAAGTACCGTCCAGCGACGTTCGCCGAGGTCGTGGGGCAGGAGCACGTCACCGAGCCACTGAGCACCGCGCTCGATTCCGGCCGGGTGAACCACGCCTACCTGTTCTCCGGCCCCCGCGGCTGCGGCAAGACCTCGTCGGCCCGCATCCTGGCCCGCTCGCTGAACTGCGAGCAGGGCCCCACCAGCACGCCTTGCGGCGTCTGCAACTCGTGCGTCGCGCTCGCGCCCGGCGGGCCCGGCAACCTCGACGTCACCGAGATGGACGCCGCCAGCCACGGCGGCGTCGACGATGCCCGTGAGCTGCGCGACCGCGCCTTCTACGCCCCGGCCGAGTCGCGCTACCGCGTCTTCATCGTCGACGAGGCGCACATGGTCACGCCGCAGGGCTTCAACGCGCTGCTGAAGATCGTCGAGGAGCCGCCGGAGCACCTCATCTTCATCTTCGCCACCACGGAGCCGGAGAAGGTCCTCACCACCATCCGCTCCCGGACGCACCACTACCCGTTCCGGCTGCTCGCGCCCAATGTGATGCGGCCGCTGCTGGAGAAGATCACGGGCGCCGAGCACGTCACGGTCGAGCCGCAGGTGTACCCCCTGGTCATCCGCGCCGGCGGCGGCTCGCCGCGTGACTCGCTGTCGATCATGGACCAGTTGCTCGCCGGCGCCGGGCCGGAGGGCGTCACCTACCAGCGCGCCCTCGGCCTGCTCGGCGTCACCGACACCGCGCTCATCGACGCCGCCGTCGACGCGCTCGCCGCTGCCGACGGCGCGGCCCTCTTCGGCGCCGTCGAGAAGGTGATGGAGGCCGGGCACGACCCCCGCCGCTTCGCCACCGACCTGCTGGAGCGCCTCCGCGACCTGATCCTCCTGCACACCGTCCCCGACGCCGCCGACCGCGGCCTCATCGACGTGCCGGAGGACGTGCTCGAGACCATGCGCGGGGAAGCGGCGAAGCTGGGCCTCGCCACCCTCACGCGCTGCGCCGAGGTCACGCACGCCTCGCTCGCCGAGATGCGCGGCGCCACGTCGCCGCGCCTGCTGCTCGAGGTCATGTGCGCCCGCATGCTGCTCCCCGCCGCGGACGACTCGCAGGCCGCCCTGTTGCAGCGCATCGAGGCGCTGGAGCGCCGCCCCGCGGGTGCTCCCGTCGACGGTGCCGCGCCCGCCCTTGCGACGCCCGCCGCGGCGCCGGGCCCGCCGAGCCCCGCCGCCGGCAGCACTCCGCCGTCCGACGGTCCGCCGTCCCGCTTCGTCCGGCCCAGCCAGCGGCAGCCGGAGGCCCCCGCCGAATCGGCCCCGGCCGCTGCGTCCGCAGTGGCTCCGGCGGCACCGCCCGCGCCGGAACCGGCGCCCGTCGCCCCGGAACCGGCTGCGCCGGTCGCCGTCACCCCGCCCGCAGAGCCCGCGCCTCCCGCCGCCCCGGCCGAGCCGGAGCCTACTGCTGCGGCCGAGCACGAGGCCGCCGTCGTCGCCGAACCGGAGCCCGCCACTGCGGCCGAGCCCGCGCAGCCCGGCGAATCCGAGCCCGTGCTGCACCGGCCCGAGCCGGACCCGGAAACCGCTGCGCCGCCGCGTCCCGCGCCGCAGGCCCCTCCGGCCGAGCCCGCCCCGCAGGCAGTTGCTGCGGAGCCCGCCCCGCAGGCCCCTCCGGCCGAGGCCGCGCCACCACGTGCCGCGGAGCCCGAGCCGGCCGCCGCCGCGGCGCAGGCGCCGTCGGGCCCGTCCGTGGACGAGGTCCGCACGGCGTGGCCCAAGGTGCTGCGGGCGGTCAAGGACCGCAGCACGGTGACGTTCGCGCTGATGCCGAACGTCCAGGTGCTCGGCCTCGCCGGCGACGTCCTGCATCTCGCGTTGCCGATTCCCGCGCTGCTGAGCAGGTTCAGCGATCAGCAGCACGTCGGCAACCTGCGCGACGCCGTCCGCGAGGTCTTCGGCACGCAGTGGAACGTCGAGGTCGGCGACGGTAGCGCCCGCCCGCAGAGTGCGGCCGCGGCGGCGCCGGCACAGCAGCAGCGTCCGTCCGGCGAGCCGCGTAAGGCGCCGCCCACCTTCGAGCGGCGCAGCCGCGCGGGCGATCAACGACCGGACTCACGGCCGGCGGGCCGGGAGAACCGCGCACCGTCGCACCACGACGACATCCCGCTTCCGCCCGAGCCGGACCCCGAGCCGGCACCGGTCGAGGAGATCTCCGAGGAGGAGATGATCGACGCGGCGCACCGGGAGGACGCCGCCTCGGGCGGCACAGCCGCCCCGCGCCGCGACCCGGACGAGATCGCCCTCGAGCTCCTCAAGAACGAACTCGGCGCCCGTCCGATTTGATGGCGAGGTCGCGGCGACTACTTGCGGCCGCATTGGCCGCGACCGCGTTGGCAGGATGTGCTCCGTCGAGCCCCGCGCCGGAACCGACGGTCCGGACGGATATCGCGCCGATTCAGAAGCGGGTCAAGAACATCGGCGACCGGTTCACAGCCCGTTGGGTCGGTGGGATCCGCGGGGACGAGCGCGTGCCCGGGCCGAACGCTACGTGGCTCGACGCCGTGGTCGTCGTGGACGACCCAGGCGTGGTGCGAGGACTGCGCGCGGCGGCGGGCGATACGCCCGCTGGCGGGCGGCCCGACGTCTCCGAGGCACTGGGAGATCCGGGTGCCGGGGTCACGAGCACCGGGCTCGACGCCTACGTGGCCGTCGAGCCCGGCACCGTGCGGGCTTTCCTGTACCCGGAGCGCGGAGTGCTCGTGGTGAAGTACTTCCGGGGCTGAAGCCCTACGCGTCCCACCAGGGGCGCAGCGGCAGATCGCCCGCCCCGCCCTTCGGGTCCAGCTTCACCGCGAGCACCTGGTGCAGCTGGACGACGTTGCGCTCGAAGCCCAGCCGTGAACCGGCCATGTACAGGCCCCAGACGCGCGCGGTACCCAGGCCCACCTCGGCGACGGCCTCGTCCCAGTTCTCGACGAGGTTGCGGCACCACGCGGCGAGGGTGAGGGCGTAGTGCTCGCGGAGGTTCTCCTCGTGCCGCACCTCCATCCCGCCGATGTCCTGGATCGCGGCGATCACCCGGCCGGAACCGGTGAGCTCACCGTCGGGGAAGACGTAGCGGTCGATGAACTGGCCGCCCTTGCCCGACAGCTTGTTGTCGTGCCGCGTGATCGTGTGGTTCAGCAGCAGCCCACCGGTCTTCAGCTTCTCGCGCAGCGACGTGAAGTACGCCGGGTAGTTGTGCACGCCGATGTGCTCGGTGAGACCGATGGAGCTGATCGCGTCGAAGTCGCCCTCGGGCACGTCGCGGTAGTCGCTGTAGCGCACCTCGGCGAACTCGCCGAGGCCCTCGGCCTCGATCGCGGCCTGCGCCCACTCCGCCTGCTCCTTGGACAGCGTCGCGCCGATGGCGTGCACGCCGCGCCGGGCCGCGTAGCGCACCATGCCGCCCCAGCCGCAGCCGACGTCCAGCAGCCGGTCGCCGGGCTTGAGGCGCAGCTTCTCGAAGACGAGGCGGTACTTGTTCTCCTGCGCCTCCTCCAGCGTCGCCTCGGCATCCGGGTAGCACGCGCAGGTGTAGGTCATCGACGGTCCGAGCACCAGCTCGTAGAACCGGTTGGAGACGTCGTAGTGGTGGTGGATCGCGTCGGCGTCGCGGGACTTGCTGTGCCGCAGACCCTCCGCGATCCGCCGCCAGCGCGGGATCGCCTCCTGCGGGGGCGGCGCGATGGGGATCATGTGCTCCGCGCCCACCGAGCGTGCGATCTGTGCGATCAGCCGCGGCCCCGGCTTGGCGAACTTCAGGTCGTCCGAGAGCGCACGCAGTGCCTCGTACGGGTCGCCGGGGGGCGCGCCGGTCAGTTCCAGGTCGCCCGCGATGTAGGCGCGGGCGAGGCCCATGTCGCCGGGTGCGGTTGCGAGATAGGTGGTTCCACGCGGGGTGAGCAGGTCGAGGCCGTAGGCCGCGTCGTCCGGGCCGGCCGACGAGCCGTCGTAGGCCTTCACCCGGATGGCGAGTTTCCCGCCCGCCACCTTCTCGATGATCTCGGCGAGGCTGAGCTTGGGGAGATGCTCAGTGGATCGCGTCAATTCACTGCCTCCTGACTGTCTTGTCGTACAGCCCCAGCAGACGATCCTCCGGGTCGTAGCGGGACTTGTACTTCTCCAAGTGGATTCCGCCGTAGAGCTCGTCGAACTCGGCGCGCTCGTAGAAGGCCTCGGAGTAGAGGGACTTGTGTCCACCCAACTCCGACACCTTCTCCTCGATCAGGCGGTTCGCCCGGCCCTCGATCTGGCCGGGTTGCTTCGGGACCGCGGACCAGAAACCGACGTTCACGTAGGTCTCGCGGGGTTCCAACGGGTACAGCGGCCACGGCCGGTCCGGATCCGCGCCGGGCGGCAGCGGCTCACGCAATCGCAACGGGCACAGCCATATCGGCTCGATGGGGATCTCGTCCAAGAACCATTCGAGGAAGTCGACGATCTCGTCGATGTGCACCTCGATGTCCTGCACCACCCGCTCGCCGGGCGGCTCGCCCTTGCGTGCGGCGAGCCGGTCGCCGATGTCCCACTTGCGGTCCAGTGCCACCAGCTTCCAGTAGAAGCTGCTGCGCAGCAGGTGCTTCGGCCACGCGCGCCGGATCTTCGGATTCTGCGCTCCGAAGGCGCGGGAGCACCAGAACCAGTCGGTGTCCCAGCGCCACAGGTAGTCGTGCGTGGTGAGCCGGTCGCGCTTCACCCCGTCGGCGTGCTGGATCGAACGGTAGTAGATCTCCCGGCCCGTGTAGTCGCTGAGCGGGCCGGGCTCGTCGGTCTTGCGGCCGAGGATCAGGTACGACTCCGTCGCGGAGAAGGCCACCCCGTCGAGGTAGTCGACGGGCTCGCCGTCGTACTCCCGCGCATCGACGATGTCCGCCATCGCCTCCTGCAGGTCGTCCAGCGTGTGGAAGCGCACGTGCCGCAGCTCCACGTACCGCGTGACGGGCTCCAGGGCGATCGTCAGCCGCGTCGAATAGCCCAGCGTGCCGTACGAATTGGGGAAGCCGAAGAAGAGCTCCGCGTCCGGCCCGTCCGGCGTCGCGGTGATCACCTCGCCGCTGCCGGTGAGGATGTCCATCGACAGCACCGCCTCGTGCGGCAGCCCGGCCCGGAACGAGCTCGACTCGATGCCCATGCCGCTCACCGCGCCGCCGAGCGTGATCGTCTTCAGCTGCGGGACGACGGTGGGGGCGAGGCCGAAGGGCAGCGTCGCCGCGACGAGGTCCTCGTACGTGCACATGCCGCCCACGTCGGCGGTCCGGGCCTCGGGGTCGATGGAGATGACCGAGGCGAGGCCGGAGACGTCGAGCCCGGGGGCGTCCGTGGCCGCGCGGGCCCGGAACAGGTTGGAGGTCTTCTTGGCCAGGCGGACCCGGGCGTTCGGCGGGATGGCGCGATAGCTGTCGCGGAGCCGCGCGAGGCCCTCCTGGTAGGCGGCTTCGCCTGCGATCGGGACCGTCGTCGGGGTTCGCGCCGGCGTTGCGTTGCGAGCACTCACAATCATCGACGCTATACCTCTCGGGCGCGACGCGCGCGGGTCGTTACCGATTGGTTAGGCTGGCATCGAACCCGTCGGCGGTGCCGACATCCACGCCTCCGACCTGCTCGGGGGCACCGATACTCAGAGGATCGAAGTACGTTGGCCCAGGTAACCGCCACAAAGTCCATCACCATCGCCGCCGCGCCCGAGAAGGTCCTGGCGGCCATCTCCGACTACACCCGCCGCGCGGAGATCCTGCCCCCGAACTACCGCGAGTACCGCGTCGTCGAGGGCGGCCAGGGCTCCGGCACCGTCGCCGAGTGGGTGCTGCAGGCCACCGAGAAGCGCTCGCGCAACGTGCGCGCGACTGTCGCCGTGGACGGCGTCACCGTGACCGAGACCGACGCGAACAGCTCGATGGTCACCACCTACCGGGCGGTCGCCGCCGACAGCGCGGGCGACGCCACCACCGTCACCATCACCACCACCTGGCAGGGCGCGGGCGGCATCGGCGGCTTCTTCGAGAAGACCTTCGCCCCCAAGGGCCTCGGGCGCATCTACGACGAGCTGCTCACCAACCTCAAGGTGCAGGTCGAGTCCAACGGCTAGACGGCCGCGGCGGCACCGGGGCGCCCCCGTCGCGCCCCTGCCGCTGCGCGACGGGGTCGACCCGACGCGGCTCGTCATCGCCGAGGAGGAGGCCGGGCGCACGCTCGGCGAGGTCCTCGAGGCCCGCTTCCCGGGTATGGCGGAGTACGTCGCGCGGGAGAGCGCGGCGGGACGCGTCCTGTCCTCCGACGGTGCGCCGCTCGGCCCAGGCTCGGTGGTGACCGCCCGGCAGGCGGTGTGGATGTACCGCGAGCTGCCGGACGAGATCGACGTGCCCTTCCCGATGCCGATCCTGTACGAGGACGAGCGGATCGTCGTCGTGGACAAGCCGCACTTCCTGGCGACGATGCCGCGCGGCGCGCGGGTCGTGCAGAGCGCCCTGGTGCGGCTGCGTCGGGAGCTCGATGAGCCGCTGCTCTCGCCCGCGCACCGGCTCGATCGGCTCACCGCCGGCGTGCTGCTGTTCACCCGTGACCCGGCGGTGCGCGGCGCCTATCAGCAGCTGTTCGCGACCGGGCGGGCCCGCAAGGAGTACGCGGCCCTCGCGCCGCTACGCGCCGGCCTTGCGCTGCCGCCGGTCGTGGAGTCCCGGATCGAGAAGACGCCCGGCATCATGCGGGCCTACGAGGTGGACGGCCCGGTGAACGCGCGCTCGCACGTCGCGCTGGAGGCCGAGGTGCCGGACGGGCGGGGCGGCACCGTCGGGCGGTACCGGCTGCGCCCGGAGACGGGCAAGACGCACCAGCTCCGCCTGCACATGTCCGGCCTGGGGGTGCCGATCCTGGGGGATCCGCTGTATCCGGAACCGCGGGAGTTCGTGGACGGCGACTTCTCCGACCCGCTGCGCCTGCTGGCGCGCACGCTCGCCTTCGCCGATCCGGTGGACGGCACCGAGCGCGAATACGTGAGCCGGCGGGACCTGGCGGTCGTGAATTCGGCGGCTCAGCGTATCAGCGAGCCGGATGAGGCTTCGTAGCCCCGAATTCGGCCGGATTCACGACTAGCGCGTCGCAGGAGTGCCCAGGTAGGCGGCGAGCCCGGCGGCGATGGCGTCGGCGAGCCGCTGCTGGCCGTCGGCGGATTCGAGCACCTTCGCCTCGGTCGCGTCGCGGAGGTTGCCCGCCTCGACCAGGACCGACGGCACCGTCGCGAGGTTGAGCCCGGCGAGGTCGGAGCGCGGGTAGAGCCCGCCCGAGCCGATGTACGCCGCCGGGGTGAAACCGCCGGCGACCAGCGCGTCGCGCATCTTCGCCGCGTACGCGGGACTCGCCGTCTCCTGCACGGGGTTGAGCGGCGGCGAGGAGAGATTCACGTGAAACCCTCGGTTACCGGGGGTGGAACCGTCGGCGTGGATGCTCACGGCGGCGTCGGCGCCCCAGGAGTTCGCGGCCGCGGCGCGGGCGTCGATGCACGACGCGACGGACGTGTCGTCGGTGCGGGAGAGCATCACCTGCGCGCCGGCGGCGGTGAGCGCCTGGTAGAGCTTGTACGCCACCGCGTAGTTGAAGGTGTGCTCGGGCACCCCGTTCACGCTGGTCGTTCCGGTGGTCTGGCACGGCTTGGTGCCGCCGCGCCCCGTCGGGACCTGCTTGTTGATCGTGGCGTCGTTCGCGCCGTTGTGTCCCGGGTCGACGAAGATCTTCTTCCCGCTCAGCGCGCCGGCGGCGAGCGGCGCCGCGTTGTTCACGAGGGCGGGGCCGTCGGGCGATAGGCTGGTGGGTGCGGCCGCGTTCCGCTGCTGTCCGGCGTCACCGAGGGTGCAGCCGGAGAGGACCAGTGCGGGGAGCACGGTCGCGGCCAGGAGGGCGGAACGGCGGTTCGTCACGGATCGCACTGTACCGCCCCAACCGGCACGGTGGTAACACAAGTAACACGAATCGGACATAGCGGGTCATGTGACCGGCGTTAGGGAGACAAGCATGCAGCCCGGAGGCTCGATGGAAGACCTGATGGCCCAGGTCGGCGCGATGCAGCAGCAGCTCATGGCGGCCCAGCAGGAACTCGCGGTCACCACCGTCGAGGGACAGGCCGGCGGCGGCCTCGTGAAGGTCACCGGCACCGGCGACGGCCAGGTGCAGTCCGTGACCATCGACCCCAAGGTGGTCGACCCGGAGGACGTCGAGACCCTGCAGGACCTGGTCCTGGGAGCGCTCTCGAACCTGGCGGAGAACACCGCCGCCGTCGCGCAGCAGAAGATGGGGCCGCTGGCCGGCGGCCTGCCCTTCTGACGGTCGGCACGTGTACGAAGGACCCGTTCAGGAGCTGATCGACGAGTTGGCCAAGCTCCCGGGGGTGGGACCGCGCGGTGCCCAGCGCATCGCGTTCCACCTCCTGGGGGTGCAGCCCACCGACATCGACCGGCTCACGAACGCACTCACCCGCGTGCGCAACGACGTGCGCTACTGCGAGGTGTGCGGCAACGTCTCGGCCGAGACCCGGTGCCGGATCTGCTCGGACCCGCGCCGCGACGCCTCCAAGATCTGCGTGGTCGAGGAGGCCAAGGACGTCCAGGCCGTGGAGCGGACCCGCGAGTACCGCGGGCTCTATCACGTGCTCGGCGGCGCGCTGAACCCGATCAAGTCGATCGGTCCGGACAAGCTGCGGATCCGCGAGCTCCTCGTCCGCCTCGGCACATCGGTCGATGGGGTCGACGTCGACGAGGTGATCATCGCGACCGATCCGAACACCGAGGGGGAGGCCACCGCGGCCTTCCTCGTGCGGATGCTCAAGGACTTCCCGGGCCTCACCGTCACGCGCCCCGCCGCGGGCCTGCCGATGGGCGCCGAGCTCGAGTTCGCCGACGAGCTGACCCTCGGCCGTGCCATGAGCGGCCGTCGTGCCCTGTCCGAGCCGCCGCGCGTGCTCGAGGAGTTCCCGCCCGCGGGCGGGTGAGGCATGGAGGCCTCCGAACTGCTGGCCCGGCTGGGCGGCGCCGAGGGCATCGTCGCGATCGACGGTCCCTCCGGGGCCGGCAAGTCGACGTACGCGCAGCGCCTCGTGGGCGATCTCCGGGCCGACGGTGCCCGGGTCGCCCTGATCCGCACGGACCACTACGCCACCTGGGACGACCCGGTGTCGTGGTGGCCGCAGCTCGTCGACGAGGTGATCGACCCCCTGGTCCGCGGCCGGGACGCCTTCTACCGCCCCATGGTCTGGCGCGACGGCGTGCCGACGCCGGGGGAGGAGCTGCGCGTGCCACGGGCGTCCCTCGTCGTGATCGAGGGCGTCTCCAGCGCGCGCCGCTCCTTCGCCGATCGCCTCTCGCTGGGCCTTTGGCTGGACGGCGGCACCGCGGAGCAGCGACTCGAACGGGCCGTCGCGCGCGACGGCGAGGAGTCGCGCGCCGAGCTCGTGCGCTGGCAGGAGTTCGAGCGCGGCTGGTTCGCGGTCGACGGGACGCGTGATCGCTGCGTCGTCGTCGAGCCCCGGATGGTCGAGACGTAGAAACCTGTCGGTGCCCTGTGGCACCGCCGGGGCATGGACGTCCAGTCGAGCGAGGCGGCCCTTAAGGCCGATATCCAGCGCTACCTGGACCAGGCGCGGGACGCGCTGCTCTGGAAGCTCGACGGACTCGGTGGGTACGACCTGCGCCGGCCTCTCACGCCGACGGGCACGAATCTCCTCGGGCTGGTCAAGCACTGCGCGATGGTGGACTCCGGTTACCTCGGCGGCTGCTTCGGCCGTCCCTTCGCGCATCCCCACCTCCCCGATCCGGAGTCGCCCGAGTACGTCGCGGACGATGACCTGTGGGTGCGCGCTGACGAGCCGACGGAGGCGATCGTCGACCTGTTCACGCGGTCCCGCGCCCACGCCACCGCGACCCTCGCCGAGCTCCCCCTCGGCGCCACGGGCAGCGTGCCATGGTGGGGCGAGCGCGGCCGGTCGGTCACGGTGCACCGGCTCGCGATGCACACCTTCTTCGACCTCGACCGGCATGCCGGCCAGGCCGACATCCTCCGCGAGATGATCGACGGCGCCGCCGGCCTCCAGCCCGGCAACACCAACCTTCCCGACGGTGCCGATTGGGTCGCGTACCGCGCCAAGGTCGAAGCCGCGGCGCGGGCGGCGGAATAGGATCGCCCCATGCGCCTGCGCGACCATCCGATCATCGAGGTCTCCCGGAGGCTGCCCTGCTCGCCGGAGGAGGCATGGCGCCTCGTCACGGACATCACGCTGCCCACCCGGGCGGAGGGGGAGCTGCAGCGCGCCGAATGGCTCGACGGTGCCGACGGCGTCGCCGTCGGAGCGCGGTTCCGCGGCTACAACGCCGATCCGGAGATCGGCGAGTGGTTCACCGAGCCCGAGGTCGCCGAGGTCGAGGACGGTCGGCGCTGGGTCTGGCGAGTGGGCCCGGCAGATGATCCGTTGGCCACCTGGGGATTCGAGGTCGAACCCGCCGAGGGCGGCGCGCTGGTGCGGCAGTGGGCGCGCGCCGGGACCGGGGCCTCGCCGCTGAGCGAGTACATCGCGCAGCACCCGGAGCAGGAGGCGCAGATCATCGACTTCCGCCTCGGCCTCTGGCGCGACTACATGGATGCCAACCTCGATCTGCTCGCGCGGGAGGTGGGCTGACGTGGCCGCCGGGTACGCCCTCTTCGACACCGCTGTCGGACGGTGCGGGATCGCCTGGGGCGCTGACGATGCCGTCACCGCCGTCCGGTTGCCGGAGGAATCCGACGAGATCACCGCGCAATACCTCGGCGACGGCGCGGAGCCGTCCGAACCGCCGGAGTCCATCGCGCGGGTGATCGCGGCCGTCGTCGGCCTGGTCTCCGGTGCGAACCTCGACGACGACCTCGCCTGGGTGCCGTTGGACATGCGGGGGCTCACCGACTTCCAGCGCGCCGTCTACGACGTGGCGCGACGGATCCCGCCCGGCTCGACTCGCACCTACGGCGAGATAGCCACGGAGATCGGCCTTCCCGGCTCGGCCCGCGCGGTAGGCCGGGCGCTGGGCGAGAACCCGTATCCGCCCGTCGTTCCGTGCCATCGCGTCACCGCGGCGAACGGTCGCACCGGCGGCTTCTCCGCGGGCGGCGGCGTGGAGACCAAGATGCGTCTCCTCGCGACCGAGCAGGCAGTTCTGGGGCTCTGGTGACTACTCCGCGCCGGGCGAGACGACGGTGAGCCCCTCCGCTCGCGCGGCGTCCAGAAGTCTTTTGTCGTAGCTGACGAATGCACTGAGTTGCTCGTGGATGCTCACGGCCGACGCCAGGTGAATCGCGTCGAGCGATCGCAGAGTCGGTGGTCCGATGCGCTCGGCTCCGGCAACGATCTCCTCGGTCACTGAAGCGCCGTTGATCCAGTTCGCGACGTATCGGGCGTGGTCGAAGATCTCCTCGTCATCGCGGCGCGCCGCCGTGCGCATCAGCTCGATGCGGCCGACGTCACTGGTTGTCAACGACTCGTGCGCTTCGGCTTGTTCGGCGACCCACATGGTGAGCGCGTCCGATTCGTGCTCCGCGATGATGAGCTTGGTCAGTGCGGAGGTGTCCATGTAGATCATTCTTCCCGCATCTCCAGGAGGATCTGAGTCAGCGACTTCTCGCCGGGCCGTAGCGGCCTCCGCATCGCGACGAGCTTCTCGAGGTCGAACGGGTGCTTGGCGGGCTTGATCTTTCCGGCCGCGACCAATTCGCGGAATTGGCGTTCCTTCTCGCTGACCGGGACCAGCCGGGCGACGAGCCTGCCGTGATTGGTCACCTCGATCTCCTCGCCCGCCTCCACGCGGGCGAGGTATTTCGACGCATGTTGCCGCAGCTCACGGACCCCGATCTGCTCCATGTGCCCAACGGTAGCACCCGTTGTGCTACTCATGCTGCGCCGTTCTCAGCTCCGCGATTCCGCTTCTTCCGCGCGTCGCGCCGCTGCTTGCTGGTTCTGCTCACGATGTCCCCCCGAACTCTCGATGATGAGACAGGCTAGGACGCCGCACCGACATGTTTCGTCGGCGACGTGGGCACCACCTGGATCCGGCGCGGCGGGTGACGCAGGCATGCGTCGTACGCATGGCCGGCGTCCCAAAAACACACGCTGAACTGGGCAGACGCAGCCATGCGTCGCACGCATGGCTTCGCGACGAGACACCTGCCCCGCGGGCCCGGGCCGAGCGTGCGTGAACCCCGGACGGCCCCGGCGGTCCTACTTCCGCAGGCGCTCGCGCCGCAGCAGGTCCACGTCGGGCAGGTCCAGCGGCTCGAGCGACCGCCCGGTCGCGCGGGACAGCAGGTGGTCGGCCAGCTCCGGGTTCCGGGCCAGCGCGGGGCCGTGCATGTAGGTGCCGAGCACGCTGCCTTGCACTACCCCGTCGACCGCGGCACCCGCACCGTTGCCGGTACCCCGCACCACGCGCTGCAGCGGCGCGGCGTCCGGGCCGAGAGCCGAACCGCCACGGTGGTTCTCGAAACCGGTGAGCGGCTGGGTGAGCCCGTCGATCAGCGGCACACCCTCGATCTCGCCGATCGACCGCTCCGCCTGCGGCGTGGTGGTGAGGTCGAACAGCGAGATGCCGTCGACGCGTTCGCCCTCGGACGTCTCGTACCAGTGGCCGAGCACCTGGATCGCCGCGCAGATCGCCAGCACCGGCGCGCCCTTCGCTGCGGCCTCCTGCATGCCCGGGTACTGCGTGAGATGCCGCGTGGCGAGCCGCTGCGCGTAGTCCTCGGCGCCGCCCAGGGTGTAGATGTCGCAGGTCGCGGGGACGGGATCGGCGAGCGTGATCGGCAGGACCTCGGCGTCGATGCCCCGCAGCCGCGCGCGCTGGCGCAGGACCAGGGCGTTGCCGCCGTCGCCGTAGGTGCCCATCACGTCGGGCAGCACCAGGCCGATGACCAGCGTGGATTCGGTGATCCGGGACTCGGATCCGGAGAAGTCGATCACGCGCGCCGCCCTTCGAGAGCCGTGTTCAGGTCGCGGAACGCTGTGTAGTTCGCGAGCACCTCCACGCGCCCGGGCGGGCACGAGGCGATCGCGGTCAGGGGGTCGGCGACCAGCGAGTGCTCGGCGCCGGCGTAGGTCAGCCGTACCGCGAGATCGGCGCCGCGCTCGCCCGAGGCGACGACCTTGCCGTTCTCGAACCGCTCGAACTGCACGTCCCACAGCCAGGAGAGGTCCTCGCCGTCGGGCACCTGCCCGTTCACCGCGATGACCAGGCCCTCGGCGGTGCCGTCGATCATCGACATGGCCTCCTGCCAGCCGGCGGGGTTCTTCGCGAGCAGCATCCGCACGGTGTGCTCGCCGACGGTGACCGTCGCGTACCGTCCGGCGACCTCGCCGACGGTGCCGACGGCCTCGACCGCGGCCTGCGGGTCGGCGCCCATGGCGACCGCCGCGGCGACGGCCTGCGCGGCGTTGCCGCGGTTGGCGCGGCCCGGCAGGCTCAGAGTGAGCGGCGCGACGAAGCCGTCCGGCCCGTGGATGGAGGTGTCGTCCACCCACCAGTCGGGCTCGGGACGGGAGAAGTCGGTCCCCGTCGAGTACCAGTGCGCGCCGTCGCGGACGATGGGCTCGCCCGAGCGGGGGCACGAGGTGGAGTCACTGGTCCAGCCGGCGCCGGCCGCGACCCAGACGACGTTCTTCGCGTCGTACGCGACCGACGTCACGAGCACGTCGTCGCAGTTCGCGATCACGGTCAGCTCGGGGTGCGCGTCGACGCCCGCGCGCAGTCGGCGCTCGATGGCGTTGATCTCGCCGACCCGGTCGAGCTGGTCGCGGGACAGGTTCAGCAGTATCAGCGCCTCGGCGGCGGTGGCGTCGAGGACGTGCGGCACGTGCAGCTCGTCGACCTCGAGGGCCGCGAGCGGCGCGCGCTGGTGCGCGGTGAGCGTGGCGACGATGCCGGCGTCCATGTTGGCCCCGTCGGCCTGCGTGGCGACCTCCCGGCCGAGCGTGCCGAGCGCGGCGGCCGTCATCCGGGTGGTGGTCGACTTGCCGTTGGTGCCGGTCACGACGACGGTCCGCTTGCCGGCGGCGAGCCGGGACATGAGGTTCGGCTCGATCTTGAGTGCGACGAGGCCGCCGATCATCGAGCCCTTGCCGCGCCCGGCGCGCTGCGACGCCCAGGCTGCGGATCGGGCGGCGAGCAGCGCCGCGCGGGCGCGGAGGGGGAGTCCGGGCATGCGCTCCAGGATAGGGCAAGCTGGATTCATGGCTGAACTGCACGAAGATCGGCGCCGCGCCCTCTCCTTCGGGGCGATCGCCGACGACTACGACCGGCTCCGCCCGCGCTACAGCGACGTCACGCTGGACGCGATCGCGACCGGTGGCACCGCCCTCGACGTCGGCGCCGGGACCGGGATCCTCGCCCGGCAGCTGCGGGACCGCGGGCTGGACGTCCTCGCCGTCGAGCCCGACGGTGCCATGGCAGCGGTCGCGCGCGAGTCGGGCGTCCCCGCCGAGGTCGCGACCTTCGAGGAGTGGGACGCGCGGGGCCGCACCTTCGACCTGGTGACCTTCGGCCAGTCCTGGCACTGGGTCGACGCCGAGACCGCGGTCCCGCGGCTCGCAGGCCTGCTCAACCCGGGCGGCCGCGTCGTCCTGCTGTGGAACAAGCTGCGGCCGACGGCACCGTCGAACGACGACCTGCGGGCAGCGAGCGAGGACTACGTCAACGTCGAGGCGGCGGGTGCGGGCACGGCCCACGACCAGATGTTCGCGATGGCGGAGCTGCGCGGCCGGTTCGAGGCCGCGGGCTTCACCGTCACCGAGCGCGAGGACTCGTGGACCGAGACGCAGGAGAAGGACCGGTGGCTGGACCTCGTCTTCACCTATTCGGGCCACTCAACCCTGCCGGACGACCGCCGGGTCGCCCTGCGCGCCGCGCTCGCCGAGGTCATCGGCGATGGCGACGTCGAGCTCGCCGCCGGCACCATCGCGCTCATCGCCGAGCGGTAGCGGCGCGGGCCTGCGCAGCATCCCCAGCAGGCAGCCGGCGATGACGATCCCGGCGCCCGCCAGCGCGAGTGCGGTGGGGTGCTCGCCGAGCACCACCGCGCTCGCCGCGATGCCGACGACGGGAACGAGGAGCGTCGCTGGCGCGACCGTCGAGGCGGGGTAGCGGGCCATCAGCGCGCCCCACAGCCCGTACCCGACGACGGTGCTCAGGATGGCGATGTAGGCGACGCCCAGGAGGGCGAGGCGACCGTCGACACCGTCGAGGCTGTGGGCCAGCGCCTTCCAGCCGATCGTGGGGCCCTCGACCGCCGCGCTGAGCGCCAGCATGGGCAGGGGCGGGATGACCGACATCCAGAGCGTGAAGCGGAAGGGCTCCGACGGTGCCGCCAGCCGCTGTCCGATGTTGCCGAACGCCCAGCTGAGCCCGCCGAGCAGGGTGAGGATCACGCCGAGCACCCCGACCCCGGCCGCGGCGTCCGCGCGGTCGGCGATGATCAGGCCCATGCCGACGACGGCGATCCCGATGCCCGCGATCTGTCGGACGGTCAGCTTCTCGTGCAGCAGCACGGCACCGAGCAGCACGGTGAAGGGAGCGGACGACTGCAGCACCAGCGAGGCGAGGCCGGTGGGCATGCCGATGTGCATCGCGGTGAACAGCAGGCCGAACTGGAAGGTGCCCGACCCGATGCCGTAGAGCAGCAGCCACTTGACCGGTCCCTTCGGCGGTCGCACGAAGAGCAGCACGGGGAGCGCCAGCACGAGGAACCGCAGCGCGCCGAGGAACAGCGGCGGGTAGTAGTCGAGGCTGTAGCGGATGGCGAGGAAGTTGAGACCCCACAGCACGACGACGGTGAGGGCGACGAGGCGGTGACGGGGGCTCATGAACTCCACTGTCCCGGCCCCGGACAGGAAGAACAATCGAATACTTCTTGAGTGTCCATGTAGCGGCGCTACACGGATCTGGAATCACGCGGCGCGCAGCACTGCCCCGCGCTGGGGTGGGGTCGCTAGCTTCGCGGCATGACCTTCGCACTGCGTGACCGCACCGTCGTCCTCATCGGGGGAGGCAGCGGAATCGGCCTGGCCGTTGCCCGTCTCGCCGTCGCGGAGGGGGCCCGGGTCGTCCTCGGGGGACGCTCGCAGGAGCGGCTCGACGGTGCCGTCGCCGAGCTCGGTCCTGCCGCGACCGCGCGGACGGTCGACACCGCCGACCCGGAGTCGGTGGGGGCCTTCTTCGCCGGGATCGATGCGGTCGACGCGCTGTTCACCACGGCGGCCACCTACACCGTCGGGTCGTTCCGAGACCTTTCCGTCGAAGACGCGCGCAGTCCCTTCGAATCGAAGTTCTGGGGCCAGTATCGCGTGGTCAAGGCGGCCTTGCCGAAGCTGACCTCCGACGCCGCGGTGGTGCTCACCTCCGGCGCGGCCAGCGTGCGTCCCGCGGGTCCGGCGGCGCCGTACGTCGCCGCGAACGCCGCGATCGAGGGCCTCGCGCGCGGCCTGGCCGTCGAGCTGGCACCCGTGCGCGTCACCGCGATCGCGCCGGGCACCGTCGACGGGAATCTCTGGGCGGGCAGGCCGCCGGAGGTGCGCGACGCGGCCTTCGCGCACATTGAGCGCGAGGCCGTGCTCGGGAGGCCGGGGACCGAGGAGGAGATCGCCGCCGCGGTGGTCCACCTGTTCACGAACACCTACACGACGGGCTCGACGCTGTACGTCGACGGCGGGTACGCCCTGCGCTGAGCCCCGCGTACTCTCGGTGCGCATGGACGTGCACCGCTTGCGGATCCTGCGTGAGCTCGCCGATCGCGGCACGGTCGCGGCGACGGCCCGGGCGATGGATATGACGCCGTCGGCGGTGTCCCAGCAACTCAAGGTGCTCGCGCGCGAGGCGGGCGTCGACCTGCTCGAGCCCCACGGTCGCCGCGTGCGCCTCACCGACGCCGGGCTGGCGCTCGTGGTCCGCGCGGAATCCGTTCTGGGCGAACTGGACCGGGCGCGCGCGGAGATGGACCGCTACCGCTCGACGCCGATCGGCGTGGTCCGGCTGACGCTCTTCCCGTCGGCGGCCGAACTCCTCCTGCCCGGCGTGCTGCGCCGCACCGCCGCCGCGGGCATCCAGGTGGCCGCCGCGGACGCCGACCTGCCCGGCACGGAGCTGCCGGCGATGCTCGCCGACGCGGACGTGGTGGTCGCGCACCGCGACGAGCGGGCCGCGCCGCTCGGCGGGCCCCGGATCGCCTCCCGCGTCCTCATGCGTGAGCCGATCGACCTGGTGGTGCCGGTCGACCACCCGCTCGCGGAGGCCGGCCGGGTCGACGCGGCGCAGCTCGCGGATCTGGACTGGATCAGTGTGCGCGACGGCTTCCCCGTCGACGACGTGCTCCGTTCCCTCGCGACCATCACCGGAGTGCAGCCACGGGTGGTGCAGCGGATCAACGACTTCCACACGATCCAGGCGATGGTCGCGGCCGGGCTCGGCGTGGCGCTGGTCGCGCGCCACGCCGTGACGCATCCCGGCGTGCGCAGCCTGGAGATCGTCGGTGTCCTCGCCGCCCGCATCCTCGAGGTGGCGACCCGGCCCGGCGCCGAGCGGCGGCCCGCGGTGGCCGCTGTGCTCCGCGCGCTCGACGAGGAGGTCGCGGCGGTGAGTTGACGCGGACGTCAAAGTCATCCCATGATTCCGGGGATGACGTCGCACCCGCACGACCCCGTCCCCGCCCCGCTCCGGGCCGTCGGCGTCCTGACCTGCGCGGCCGCCCTGATCACGATGGGCATCTGCCTGCGCCTGATCTTCGGCAGCTCGTCCGCGGTGCTCGACGAGATCCGCGACGCCTACGGCCTCAGCGGCGCCGAGGTCGCGATGCTCACCACCGGCCCCGTGATCTGCCTCGGCCTGTTCTCGGCCGCCGCACCGCGCCTGGCCCGCCGCTACACCGCGGTCGTGGTGGCGACGGTGGCCGTCACCATGATCGCGATCGGCAGCGCCCTGCGGATCGCGCCGAGCTGGGCCGTCCTGCTCGGCGGCACGATGCTCGCGGGCGCCGGCATCGCGTTGGGGAACGTGCTCGGGCCCGTCCTCGTGCGGATCTTCTTCCCCCACCGCATCGGACTGATGACGGGCCTGTTCACCTCGATGGTCTGCCTCTCCACCGGCTTCGCCTCGGCGCTGACGGTTCCCGGTGCGACGGCCCTCGGCGGCAGCTGGCGCGGCTCGCTCGCCCTCTGGGCGATCCCG
Source organism: Tsukamurella sp. DT100 (assembly GCF_049844855.1). Lineage (NCBI taxonomy): Bacteria > Bacillati > Actinomycetota > Actinomycetes > Mycobacteriales > Tsukamurellaceae > Tsukamurella > Tsukamurella sp. DT100. Next base: position 112,726 of record NZ_JBNCLV010000006.1, on the reverse strand, counting down.
TCGCTGGTCGCCGCCGCGCTGCTGGTCGTGGTCACGGTGCGGTACCTCAGGTTCCGCCGGACCGTCCCCGAGGACGACGGTGCCGACGCCCGCGGCGCGGCCCGGACGGTGCTGCGCAGCCCGGTCGCGTGGGCGGTCACCGGGTTCATGGGACTGCAGTCGCTGCAGGCCTACGCCCTCATCGGGTGGATCCCCACGATCTACCGCGACCGCGGGATGTCCGCGGAGGCCGGCGGCGCGATGCTCGCGATCGGCGGCCTGCTCAGCGTGGTGACCGCGCTGACCTTCCCGCAGTGGGCGGCGCGGCGTCGCGAGCAGCGGATCGTCGCGGTCGCGGCCGTCGCGCTGCAGGGGATCGGCGTCCTCGGCGTCCTCGCCTTCGGGAACGGCCTCGGCGCGTGGATCGCGAACATCTTCGTCGGCTTCGGCCTGGGCGCGATGATCTCGCTCGCGGTCACGATGATGAACCTGCGCGCCGCCACCACGTCCGAGGCGGTCTCGCTCTCGGCGATGTCGCAGACCGTGGGCTACCTCTTCGCCGCCTGGGGTCCGATGCTCATGGGCGTCCTGCACGGCGTGCGCGGGGACTGGACCCTCCCGCTGATCACCCTGCTGGTGCTGCTGATCCCGCTTCTGCTGTGCGGGATCGTCGCGGGCGGCGATCGGACCGTCGGAAGCGCAGGAATTGTCCGGCCGACGTGATACTGATCTTGGGTGCTTGAACCCGCGCTCTTGAATCATGATCTGGATCTGGCGTCCCTGGCCCTGGTGGACGTCGAGACGACGGGCCTCTCGCCTGAGCGGCACAGAGTGTTGTCGATAGCGGTCGTCCTCCTCGATTCCAGCGGACGGATCGAATCCGAGTTCCACACCCTCATCGACCCCGGTTGCGATCCGGGACCAGTGCACGTCCATGGTTTGACGAGACAGGTGCTCGCCGGCGCGCCCGCATTCTCCGAAGTTCTTCCCCGCGTGGCCGGCATGATTCGGCAACGCACGGTCGTCGCGCACAACGCGGCGTTCGACATGGCGTTCCTCGATGCTGAGTTCCGACGCTGCGGTGGAGAGATGCCTGTGGTCGACCGGATGTGCACCCTGGCCCTCGCTCGTCGGGTGGCCCCACCGACCGTCGATTGTCGTCTGGGCACTCTGGCCGTGCACTACGGCGTGCCTCAGCGGCGCGCGCATGACGCTCTTGAAGACTCGCGTGTGCTCGCTGGAGTCCTGCTTCGCCTCCTCGCGGACGCATCGCTGCTCGGGGTGAAGCCCCCTGTGGTTCCGAGCGCACCCGCGACGAAGCCGAGCGGCGCAGCGCGTTTCGAGCCGTCTCGACTGGGGCCAAAGCCGCCCTGTGCATTCCGGAACCCGGGACGTCTGGAGACCGTCCTGGTTCAGGGGATGAAGGTAGCGATCACGGGCGAAACGGCATCGTCTCGGCTCGAACTGACCGCGGCCGGCGACCGTGCGGGCCTGGACATGGTCGGTTCAGTGAGTCGGCACACGAGCCTGCTCGTCGCCCACCGGCACGATGGTGATTCGCGGAAGGTGAGGGCTGCCGTTGCGCACGGCACGCCGATCGTCCGCGAAGCGGACTTCCTCAGGCTCCTCGCCAACATCGTGCCCGGCATTCCCAAGTCGAGCCCGGCTCTGCGGGAAGCGACGCCGGCAAGGACGCAGGAGAGAAAGCCCGCAGCGGGGCCCGGGCCGCTCGCCGGCCGACGGATCCTCGTCCTGGGCGGCGATCACCGCACGGCCGGAGACATCCGGTCCCGCGTGGCGGAGCAGGGAGGCTCTGTCGCAGTCAATCTGTCGAGATCGGTGAGTGACGTGATCGTTCTCGACAACGGCGATCGGGACCCGCGCTTCGCGAAGATCGTAGTCCTCGGTTTGCCGATTCACGGACCGGAACTGGTTCGAGGAGAAGCGACGACAACTGCGCCTGAGATGGCAGCCGTGCCCGATACGCACGCAGTGGGCGATTTCGTCGTCCCAAGGGAGCTCTCCCGCGGACAAGTGGTGGATCTGCCGGTGGGAGATCGAGGGGCGGAGTGGACGTTCCGAGTCACCTGGGCGGAGACCACTGGGTACGCAGTCGACGTCGTCGCGTTCGTCCTCGACGACGAGGAGCTGGTCTCGGGCGACGAGGACATGGTCTTCTTCAACCAGCCGATTACGCCGGGTGTGCGGCTCCAGGTGAACAGTGCCAGCGATCACGGTGTCGCCGTGTGCCTGTCCGAACTACCCGACCAGGCGCGGCGGGTCGTGATCGCCGCCGTCGTCGACGGCGACGACGTCCACTTCGGTGACGTAGGAGCCATTGAGGTCGAAGTCTCTTCGGGCGATGACGGCGCGACCGTCATGAGAGGCACTCTCGACGCCGCCACCACGGAACGATCTTTGCGTCTGGTCGAGGTGTATCTCCGCAACGACGTGTGGCGGTTGAGGTCTGTCGGCCAGGGTTACGAGTGGGGTCTCGCCGACTTGGCCACCTCGTTCGGCGTGGATGTCGACTGATCGCGGAGCCACTGCGAGCGCGCGCGCAGCTGCGGCGCACGGGAACGGCCGATCGCGGAGTGACAGGACGGCGCCGCCGCCGGATCGTGATCCGGCGACGGCGTGTCAGGGGCGGATCAGATCTCGCGGCCGGCGCTGTGGCCGCCGTCGATGACGTACTCGCCGCCGTTGACGAACGACGCCTCGTCGGAGGCGAGGTACACCATGAGCCCCGACACCTCCTCGGGCTGGGCGAAGCGGTGCAGCGTGTTGCCCGTGGTGTCCTCGTCGCTCACCTCCATGATGGACGTGATGAGCGGCGTCTTGATCGCTCCGGGGTGCACGGAGTTGACCCGGATCCCGCGCTCCGCCAACTCGATCGCCGTCGATCGGGTGAGGCCGCGCAGGCCCCACTTCGAGGCGCTGTAGGCGTGATAGCCCGTGTAGCCCTGGATTCCGGCCGTGGAGGACACGTTGATCACCGACGCGGGCGCCGCGGCGGTCAGCGCAGCCAGGGCGGACCGCATGCCCAGGTACGGCCCGGTCAGGTTGATCGCGATCGTCCGGTTCCACTGCTCCGGCGTGTAGTCCTCGAGCGGGCCGATGCTGTAGATGCCCGCATTGTTCACGAGGACGTTCAGCAGGCCGTAGGTCTCGACGGTGTGGTTCACCGCGGCCTCCCAGCCGGCGGCATCGGTGACGTCCAGGTGGACGTACGACGCGGCGTCTCCGAGCTCCGCGACGAGCGCGCGACCCGTGTCGTCGGCGATGTCCGCGACAACCACCTTCGCGCCCTCCGCGACGAACGCGCGGACGTGAGCCGCACCCATTCCCATTGCGCCGCCCGTGATCAGGGCGACCTTCCCGGCCAGACGATCCGTCACGCCACTTCCTCTTCCGTGAGAGCCGCTGCGTCGGTGAGGACGAAGCCGCGGTAGCCGTCGGCCGCCACGTCATCGCACCGGTCGCGGTAGTCGACCAGTCCGCCGCAGTACATGAGTGCTTGCTGTGTCTTACCCGCGATGTTGGCACCGCGGTACCAGGAATTGGTCTTGCTGTAGAGCGTCATCGCCATCGCGGCCTCGACCTGCTCGCCCCACTGTCGCTCGGATTCGGGCAGTGCCTCGATCTCGACGACACCGGATTCGCGCAGGTCGGTCAGACAGCGCACGATCCACTCGACGTGCTGCTCGATCGCGGCGAACATGTTGACCAGGACCGACGGGCTCTGCGGCCCCGTGATGGTGAACAGGTTCGGGAACCCGGACGTCGCCAGGCCGAGGTAGGTGTGGGCGCCGTCGGCCCAGGAGTCCTTGAGCGAGAAGCCGTCCCGGCCCCGGAAGTCGATCCGGGTCAGGGCGCCGGTCAGGTTGTCGTAGCCGGTGGCGTAGACGATCACGTCCACCTCGTGGAGGCCGGACTCGGTACGCACACCGGTCGGGACGATCTCGACGATCGGGTCCTCGCGGAGGCTCACGACGTCGGTGTTCGGGCGGTTGAACGTGGCGTAGAAGTCGGTATCGGTCACGATCCGTTTGCCGCCGATCGGATAGTCGGTCGGCGTCAGGGCGCGCGCGGTCGCGGGATCGTCGACCACGGCGGCGATCTTGTCGCGGACGAACGCGGCCATCAGTTCGTTCGCGTCCAAGTCCAGCTGGACGTCGGAGAAGGCGGTGAGGAACAGGTTCCCGCCCAGCTTCCACGCCTGCTCGAGGACGGTGGTGCGCTTGGGCTCCGGCGTCGCGAGGATGGCGTCGCCGGTCATCGGGAGATTGATGCCGGAGAAGGTCCGGCGCTTCTGCTCCGCGAGCACCGCGTGATTCTTCTTCGCGAGGGTGATCTCGTCGGCGCACAGCGCGCGGTTGCGCGCGGGGACCGTGTACGCCGGGGTGCGCTGGAAGACCGTGAGGTGCCCGGCCGCGTCGGCCAGGTGCGGAATCAGCTGCACGCCGGACGATCCGACGCCGATGACCGCAACGCGCTTGCCCGTGAAGTCGACGCCCTCCGCCGGCCAGCGGCCGGGGTGGTAGGTCTCGCCCCGGAAGGACTCGGCGCCCGCGAACGGCGGGACGCTGGTCGCCGAGATCGACCCGGCGGCGGTCACCACGAACCGGGCGGTGGTGACGGCACCGTCGGACGTGGAGACCCGCCAGGTGGAGGACTCCTCGTCGAACCGCGCACCGTCGACCCTGGTCTCGAAGGTGATGTGCCGCCGCAGGTCCAGGCGGTCGGCGACCCACTCCGCGTACGCGAGGATCTCGGGCTGGGTCGCGTAGCGCTCGGTCCAGGTCCACTCGGTGGCGAGCTCCTCGCTGAACGAGTACTGGTAGTCGAGGCTCTCGACGTCGCAGCGGGCGCCGGGGTAGCGGTTCCAGAACCACGTTCCGCCGACGCTGGTGCCGGCCTCGAACGTGGCGACGGTGAAACCCTGCTCCCGCAGGGCGTGCAGGGCGTAGAGGCCGGCGAACCCGGCCCCGATGACGATGACGTCGACGTCCCGGTTCATGCGTGTGCCTCCTCGGCGATGGCGGTGACGGCGCGGGCGAGTGCCGCGCAGAGGTCGGAGTTCTGGCGCTGCGAGACGGCGGCGGACACGGCCACCCCCGACGAGCCGTGGAACGTGCCGGCGTACATGTGCACCTCGGTGGGGACGTCGGCGTGGGCGAGCCGGCGGGCGTACTCGAGGCCCTCGTCGCGCAGCGGATCGAACTGGTTCACGGTGATGAACGCCGGGGGCAGGCCGCGCAGGTCGGTCGCGCGGCCGGGGGCGGCGTACGGCGTGGCGGGGGCGCCGGCGAGGTAGCCCGCCCAGCTCAGCTCCGCGTTGCGTCGGTGCCACAGCAGGGCATCGGGGTAGTCGCGCATCGACTCCGTGTCGATCCGGTCGTCGACGACGGGGATGTCGAGCAGCTGGAACGCGACCCGCCGGGCACCGGTGTCGCGGTCGTGCAGGGCGAGGCCGGCGGCGAGCGCACCACCCGCGCTCTGGCCGCCGACGGCGATCCGGCCGGCGTCGACGCCGAGCTCGCCCGCTTCGGTGGCGACCCAGGCGAGCGCCGCGCGGGCGTCGTCGAAGGCGCCGGGGAAGGCGGTCTCGGGGGCGAGCCGGTACTGCACCGAGACGCCGACGGTGCCCGCCTCCTGCGCCGCCCGGCACAGGAACGGCAGCGATTCGGCGGCGTCGCCGATGACGAAGCCGCCGCCGTGCAGCCACACCAGGGCCGGGCGCGGACCGTCGGCCGGCGCCGTGGGGGTGACGACGTAGACGTCGACGGGCGGCGCACCGTCGAGCCCGGGGGCCGTGCGCGCCTCGATGCGGACGCCCGGGCCGGGCTCGAACGACGGTGCGGCCGACGCGGCGGCGGCGAGGCCGGCGCGGGTCCCGTCGACGTCGGCGACGTCCACCCGGGGCAGATAGGGGATGACCGGGGCGACCTCGCGGTCGTAGGGGTGAGACATCGTCGTCCTCTCTCTGACGGGACGCCTTCGGTGACGTCGAGTCGTGTCACTAGACACAGTGTCTGGCGAAATCGAAGGTAGCAGGAATGTGTCTTGCGCCACAACCGTCGTTCGAAAGCGGGCGGTATCACCTCGGTAGAGTCACGGACCGTGACCGAAGCCGAATCCTCCGGAGTGCCGCGGTCCAACCTGCGCGACGTGCAGCGCGAGACCACGCGGGCGCTGCTGATCGAGGCCGCGGTCCGTGTCTTCGCCCGGGACGGTTACGCGGGGGCGACGGTGAACGCGATCAGCGCCGAGGCCGGCGCCAGTCGGGCCACGTTCTACCTGCACTTCCGGACGAAGGCGGACGTGCTACCGGAGTTGGTCGCGCGGTCGGGGCACCGGCTCCTGGGGAGGTATCTCGACCTGGGGCCCCTGATCGATCCGCCCGATCGTGCGGCGCTCGAGGGATGGGTGCGGGAGTCGATCCGACGGTGGCCGGAGATCGAGGACGACATGCGTCCCGTCTACGAGGCGGCGGACGCCGACCCGGAGCTGTTCGGGCGCCTGTTCCCAGACGACCTGCCCGGTAGCGCGAACCTCGCGGAGGCGCTCGGCGCGGCCGGCATCGGCGTCGACGCGGAGGACACGGCGATGCGGGCCGCCGTGATGCACGCGCCGATGTACTACCTGCTCCGGAGGCGCCTCCGGCGCGAGCAGTTCGATCCTGATCGCGCGGCGGTCGCCATCGCCGCCGCGTGGATGGGAGTCCTGCGGGACCGCTGACGTTTCCGCGTCCGCGGCGGTCGCGCCGTCAGCTCTCGACGGTGTGCAGACCGGCCGGCAGGAACCGTAGGAGCAGGTCGCGGGCGGCGGAGGAGTCGCGGTCGACGAGGTGGGTGAGCTGGACGCCCTCGTAGAGCGCGATCGCGTACCGGGCGAGCGTCGTGGCGTCGTCCGGCCCGACGAAGCGGGCGAGTGCGGCGGACAGGCGCTCGCGGAGAACGACGTCGCGGACGGTGAGCCGGCGCGCGGCCTCGGGGTCGCGCGCCGCGTAGATGGTGAACTCCGTCGAGAGCAGGGCCCAACGGCGTTCGTCGGGATCGTCGGGCGCGGCCGCGCGCGCGGCGCCGGCAATGGCTCCGTCCAGCGAGTCCGCTCCGTCGATCACTGCGGTGATCCGGCCGACCTGATCCTCGGCGTGCCGGTCGAACAGGGCGTAGAACAGCGCTTCCTTGCCGGAGAAGTTCGAGTAGAAGGCGCCGCGGGAGAGTTCCGCGCGGGCGCAGATCTCGTCCATCGAAGCGGCGTGGAACCCGCGCTCCGCGAACACCTCCAGCCCGGCGTCGAGGAACCTCTCGACGGTCCGCGCGCGCGTGCGCTCGCCCTTCGCCATGTTCCACCTCGAATCCGTTGACCGCGCCGATGCTCCGTGCAAGGATAGCGATAACTAGAACAATCAGTCTATTTATGGACGAGGAGGCGGCGTGAGCGAGGAACGATCGCAGGTCGCAGGGTTCGAGCCGGATGCGATCGTCGTCGGCGCCGGACTTGCGGGCCTGGTGGCCGCGTACGAGCTGAGCCGGGCCGGGCGCCGCGTGCTGGTGCTCGACCAGGAGAACCGCAACAACCTGGGCGGCCAGGCGTTCTGGAGCCTGGGCGGCCTGTTCCTGGTGGACTCGCCCGAGCAGCGGCGCCTCGGCATCAAGGACTCCTTCGAGCTGGCGTGGCAGGACTGGACGGGTTCGGCCGGCTTCGACCGCGAGGATGAGGATCATTGGCCCCGGCAGTGGGCCCGCGCCTACGTCGAGTTCGCGACGCACCGCAAGCGCGACTACCTCCGACGCCTCGGCCTCGGCTTCACGCCCGTCGTCGGCTGGGCCGAGCGGGGCGGCGGCGCCGCCGACGGCCACGGCAACTCGGTCCCCCGCTTCCACCTCACGTGGGGAACGGGCCCCGAGGTGGTCCGCGTCTTCCGCGAGCCCGTCGAGCGCGCGGAGGCGCAGGGACTGGTGCGCTTCGCCTTCCGGCACCGCGTCGACGAGCTCCTCACCGCCGACGGTGCCGTCGTCGGCGTCCGCGGCGCGGTGCTCGAGCCCACCGACCTGGACCGCGGCGTCGCGAGCGGCCGGGAGACCTTTGGCGAGTTCGAGTTCCGCGCACCGACGGTGCTCGTGACCTCCGGCGGAATCGGCCACAATTTCGAGCTCATGGAGAAGTACTGGCCCACCGAGCGACTCGGCCCGTTCCCGCAGCACATGATCGCCGGCGTGCCCGCGCACGTCGACGGCCGCATGCTCGCGATCTCCGAGGCGGCGGGCGGGAACATCGTCAACCGCGACCGCGTGTGGGCCTACACCGAGGGCATCCACAACTGGGACCCGATCTGGCCCGACCACGCGATCCGCATCATCCCCGGACCGTCGTCCTTGTGGTTCGACGCGAACGGCAACCGCTTCGGGGCCCCGGACTTCCCCGGCTTCGACACCAACTCGACGATGAAGGCGATCCTCGGGACCGGCTACGACTACTCGTGGTTCGTGCTCACCCAGACGATCATCGAGAAGGAGTTCGCCCTCTCCGGCTCCGAGCAGAACCCGGACATCACCGAGAAGGACATCAAACTCGCACTGGGGCGGGTGAAGTCGAAGGGCGCCCCCGGCCCCGTCGAGGCCTTCAAGCAGCACGGCGAGGACTTCATCGTCGCGGACACCCTCGAGGAGTTGGTCGCGGGCATGAACCGGATCGGCCGCGGCGGGCACGTCGACATCGAGCACCTGCGCACCCAGATCGAGGCGCGCGACCGCGAGACGGCCAACGCCTTCAGCAAGGACGCCCAGCTCCAGGCGATGCACAACGCCCGGAACTACCTGGGCGACAAGGTGGTGCGCGTCGCCAAGCCGCACCGGATCCTCGACCCGGCGCACGGGCCGCTCATCGCCGTCCGCCTGAACATCCTGTCCCGCAAGACCCTCGGCGGGCTCGAGACGGACCTCTCCGCGCGCGTCCTCGGGTCCGACGGTGCGCCCGTCCCGGGCCTGTACGCCGCCGGTGAGGTCGCCGGGTTCGGCGGCGGCGGTGTGCACGGCTACAACGCGCTGGAGGGTACATTCCTCGGCGGATGCATCTTCTCGGGCATGACGGCGGGCCGCGCCGCGGCCCTCGCGACGAGCGATCGAACCGGAGGTACACGGGCATGAGCGGACGTACGGCACTGGTGACCGGAGCCACCTCCGGCATCGGCTACGAGACGGCGAAGCTGCTGGCGCAGAAGGGCTACCGGGTCCTCGGTACCAGCCGCAACCCGGAGGCGATTCCCGCCGACAAGCGGATCCCCGGCGTCGAGTACCTGGCTCTCGACCTCGCCGACCGCGACTCGGTGGCCGCGTGTGCCGCGGCCGCGGGCACCGTCGACATCGTCGTGAACAATGCGGGCGAGAGCCAGTCCGGGCCGCTCGAGGAGCTCCCCGCGGACGCGGTCGACCGGCTCTTCCAGACGAACGTCTTCGGCGCCGTGCAGCTCACCCAGCGGCTGCTGCCCGCGATGCGCGAGCGCGGATACGGCCGCGTGATCATGGTGGGCTCGATGCTCGCCAGCTTCCCGCTCGCCTACCGCGGGTCCTACGTCGCGGCCAAGGCCGCGCTCAAGGGCTTCGCCTCGGCGGCACGGCAGGAGCTCTCGCCCTTCGGCGTGCGGGTCTCGACCGTGGAGCCGGGCTCCATCGCCACGGGGATCGGCGAGCGGCGCACCAAGTACGTCGCCGACGACTCCGTGTACCGCGCCGACTTCGACACCATGATCGAGAACCTCGACGCCAACGAGCGGGCGGGCATCACGCCGGCGCAGGTCGCGGAGGTGATCGTGAAGGCGATCGAGTCCGACAAGCCGCGCGAGTTCTACGCGGTGGGCAGCAACGCGCCCCTCGTCTTCCTGCTCAAGCGTCTGGTCCCGGTCGAGGTGGTCTCCAGCATCGTCGCCCGCAGGCACGGCCTCAAGCGGTAGACGTCCCGGATCCTCGGGACATCCGTCCCTGGCGGCGACAAGGAACTACTACATAACGTCGTAGTAGAACACTCCTGCTGCCCGAGGATCGATGCCCATGCTCACCGAAGCCCAGATCGCCGTCGTCCGCGACTCCCTGCCCGCCGTGGGCGCCGCGATCGACGAGATCACGCCGATCTTCTACCGCCGCCTGTTCGAGGCGCACCCCGACCTGGAGCGCGACCTGTTCAACCGCGGCAACCAGGCGGTGGGTGCCCAGCAACGCTCGCTGGCCGCGTCGATCGCGATGTACGCCACCGCCGTCATCGACGACGAGCTCTCCGCGCGGTCGATGCTCGAGCGGGTCGCGAACAAGCACGCCTCGCTGGGAGTGGCCCCGGCGCAGTACCCGGTCGTCCACGAGCACCTGTTCGCGGCGATCGCGCAGGTGCTCGGGGACGCCGTCACGCCCGCGGTGGCGGAGGCGTGGAGCGCGCTCTACTGGCAGCTCGCCGACGAGCTGATCACCCTCGAGAAGGGGCTCTACGGTGCGGCCGGGGTGAGCCCCGAGACGGTGTGGCGCACGGTGGTGGTGGACGAGCGTCGCCAGGAGACCCCGCACACCGTCGCCTTCGTGCTCGCCGACCCGTCCGGCGATGCGCTGCCGGACTTCCTTCCCGGGCAGTACATCTCGGTCGCTACCCGGCTGCCCGACGGCGCGCGCCAGATCCGGCAGTACAGCCTGTCCGGCGCGGGCGAAGGCCGGTGGCGGATCGGCGTGCGGCGCGACGGCGCGGTCTCGTCGTACCTCCACGACTACGCGTTCGAAGGGGCACGCCTGCAGGTCTCGCCGCCCTTCGGCGACATCGTGCTCGACAGCGACCCCGCCACCCCGCTGGTGCTCGCCTCGGCGGGCATCGGGATCACCCCGGTCCTCGGCATGCTCCACCACCTCGCGGAGGAGGGCGGCGCGCGCCGGGTGATCGTGGCACATGCCGATCGCACCCGGGCGACCCACGCGCACCGGACCGAGCTGAAGGAGCTCGTCGGCCGCATTCCGGGCGCCGCGCTGCACACCTGGTACGACGCGCTGCCCGACGGGTACCCATTGGGCGAAGCGGAGTCCCGCGGCCGGATCGATCTGAGTGGCCTCCCCATCCCGCCCGACGCCCATGCCTACCTCTGCGGCCCGCTGCCGTTCATGACCGGCGCGGCCGCGCAACTCGAGGGCGCCGGCGTCCCACGCGAGCGGGTGTGGTTCGAGGCCTTCACGCCTACCGTGTGATCGCGGCCTGAAGGATCCGCGCCGCCTCCGGGAATCGTTCCGGCTGCGGCCCGGCGTAGGCGAGGCGCAGGTGATTGCCCGTCGGTTCCGCGGGGAACCACTCGTCGCCGGGCCCGACGACGAGGCCGCCCCGTCGGCAGCGGTCGACCACCGCGCCGAGATCCACGTCGCCGGGCAGCCGCGCCCACAGGGCGAGGCCGCCGCGCGGCACCGCGTCCACGGCCACCGCGGGAGCGTGTTCGTGCAGCGAGCGCAGGAGCAGATCGCGCCGCTCGCCCAGCTGGCGGCCGAGCCGGCGCAGGTGGGTGCGCCAGGCCGGTGCGGTCACCACGTCGAGCGCGACGGCCTGCAGCACTCCGCTCACGTACATCGCGTCCGCCTGCGTGTCGGCGAGGATCCGGTCCCGCGCCGGACCGCGCGCGATGACGGCGGCGACCCGCACCGCGGGGGCCACGCTCTTGCTCAGCGAGCGGATGTAGACCACGTGACCGGCATCGTCCCGGGTCGCGATCGGGACCGGCTCGACATCGATCCCGAAGTCCCGCGCGTAGTCGTCCTCGATGAGGAAGGCGTCGGCGTCGCGGACGGCGTCGAGGATCGCGGTGGCCCGCTCGGTGTCCCAGACGGCCCCCGTCGGGCTCGCGAATCGCGGCTGCGCGTAGAAGGCCCGCGCCCCGGTCTCGGCGAGGACGCGCCGCACGACGTCGGGATCCGGGCCCGACGGTCCGCTCGGCACCGGCACGACGTCGACGCCGGCCTGCTCCGCCGCCAGGATCGCGCCCCAGTAGGTCGGCGATTCCATGACGAGGGGTCGGCCCGCGCCCACGAGGGCGCGGAACGCGGTGAGTAGCGCGCCCTGGCTCCCCGGGGTCACCACCACGTCGCGCGCACCGACGGGGCCGACCCCGGCGGACGTGAGCGCGGCGAGCTCCGCGGCGAACCAGGATCGCAGTTCAGGGAGCCCGGCGACCGGCGGACGCCCCAACAGCGCCTCGCTCCGCGAGGCGCGGGCAAGCGCCGGGCGCACGAGCCGCTCGGGTAGCAGTTCGCGTGCGGGATATCCCGAGTGCAGGCCGATGGCGTCGCCGTCCGAGGGTTGCAGGGCCGTGGGCGCAGCGGGGGTTCGGCGGCCCGCGGCTCCGAGCGCCGCCGTCTGCCAGCCGAGGTCGACGGGGCGGGCGGCGCGCTCCACCCGCGCGAACGTGCCTATCCCGGGCCGTGTTTCGATCGCTCCCGAGGCCGCGAGGGTGCGCAGCGCCTGCTGGACGGTGACGGGGCTGACTCCGTGCTCGGCGACCAGTGCGCGGGTCGACGGCAGCTTGGCCCCGGGCGGGGCGGCGGCGATCCAGGCCCGCAGCGCTGTCGTCAGCCGCACGGCACTGCTATCGTTGGACATGAAATGCTATGATAGCGCTACTCTCGAGCGCGCGGCAGTGATACCGCCGTCGGGCCCGGCCCGGTCCGGGCTGCTGTGGGGCTTGCTCGGGGTTCTGGCCTTCTCCTTCACGGTGCCGTTCACCCGCGTCGCGGTGTCTGACGGTGGCCTCCCGCCCCTGTTCGTCGGCGCGGGGCGCGCCGTGATCGCCGCCCTACTGGCCGCGATCGCGCTGGGCGTGACGCGCCAGGCGCTCCCGCGCGGGCGGCAGTGGGTCCGCGTGGGGGTCGTCGCGCTCGGCGTGGTGATCGGCTTCCCGGTGCTCACCTCGTTCGCTCTCACGACCTCGTCGGCGTCGCACGGCGCCGTCGTCATCGCCGTGCTGCCGGCTGCGACCGCGGTCGCCGCCGTGTGGCGTACGGGGGAGCGGCCGCCGTCGGCCTTCTGGCTGGCGGCGGCCGTGGGGGCGGCGTGCGCCGTGGCCTTCGCCGTGGTGCAGGGAGGCGGGATCGGCACGCTGCGCCTGTCCGATCTGCTGCTGTTCGGCGCGGTGATCGCGGCCGCGATCGGCTACGCGGAGGGCGGCCTGCTCGCCCGCGAACTCGGCGCATGGCAGACGATCTCGTGGGCCCTCGTCGTGGCGGCGCCGGTCATGCTGGCGCTCACCGCCTTCGGCGCCCGCGATGGCGTGAGCGGCACGGCGCCCGCGTGGTGGTCCTTCGCGTACCTCGGCCTGGTCAGCATGTTCGTCGGCTTCTTCGCCTGGTACCGCGGGCTCGCGATCGGCCCGATGGCCACCGTGAGCCAGGTCCAGCTGGTACAGCCCGTCTTCGGGATCGCCTGGGCGGCGCTCCTGCTCGGCGAGCCGATCGGCTGGTCGACGGTGCTCGGCGGCCTGGCCGTCATCGCCGCCGCGGCCCTGGCGGTCCGCACCCGCGCGCGAACCCGGTGATCAGCGCAGGGCGAGCAGTTCGCGGACGGTGACGAAGCGGAAGCCGTCCGCGCGCAGTCGCTCGATGATCCGGGGCAGTGCCTCGCGGTCGGCTCGGCATTCGTCCGCGCAGAAGGGGTGCAGCAGCACGATCGAGCCGGGCCGTGTCCGCTCGACGGTGTAGCGCTCGATGCCGTCGGCGTCCCCGGCATGGAGGGTATCGGGCTCCACGTCCCAGGTGACCGTCGTTACGCCGCGCCGGGACAGCTCCCACGGGAGGACGAACAGCTTCTTGCCGTACGGAGGGCGGAACGTGATCGGACCGTCGTACCCGGTGGCCCGGATCGCCGCGTCCGTGCGGTCGAGTTCGGCCCGCACGAAGCCGGGCGTCTCGTTGGTCCCCACCATCCGCCGGTGACTGAAAGTGTGGTTGCCCAGCTCGTGGCCCTCCGCCACGATGCGGCGTCCGAGGTCCGGGTGGCGCTCGAGCTCGGACCCCAGCGCGTAGAACGTTCCCTTCACGTCATAGCGTCCGAGCGTCTCGAGCACCTCCGCGGTGGCGTTCGTCGGCGCGTCGTCGAAGGTCAGCGCCACGACGGGCTCCGTGGTGTCCACGCGGTCGACGAGGTCGCCGAAGAACTGGAACGAACGCGACTTGCTCACCTGCAGTAGGCCGTACAGCACGGCGGCCGTGCACAGGAGCACGGCCGCCGTGATGATCAGGCGTTTGCGGACGGTCCGCACCGGGAGGTTACGGCGCCCAGGTCCGCGTCGAGGCCTCGCCGCTGGCCTCCTGTGCGGTGCGGCGGCTGCCGTTCGCGCGGTTGACCGCGGAGACGACGGCGCGCAGCGAGGCGGTGGTGATCGACGGGGCGATGCCCACGCCCCAGACGGTGCGGTCCTCGTCGCCGACGCGGACGATCGCCTCGACGTAGGCGGCGGCCTGCGCGTCGTCGCCCGCGGAGAGCGCGTGCTCGCTGTAATCCAGGACCCGGACCTCGAAGCCGACGGTGCCGATCGCGTCGACGAAGGCCGCGAGCGGGCCGTTGCCCTCGCCCGAGATCTCCTGCTCCTTGCCGTCGACCTTGACCACGGCGTCGATGCGGTCGACGCCGCCGTCGACCTCGGAGGCGGTCACCTTCTGGCGCATGCGCTCCAGCGGCAGGATCGGATCGATGTACTCGCCGGCGAAGACGTCCCACATCTCCTTGGGCGTGACCTCGCCGCCCTCGCCGTCGGTGATCTTCTGCACCGACTGGCTGAACTCGATCTGCAGGCGCCGCGGCAGCTGCAGGCCGTGGTCGGCCTTCATGATGTACGCGACGCCGCCCTTGCCCGACTGGCTGTTGACGCGGATCACGGCCTCATAGTTGCGGCCCACGTCCTTGGGGTCGATCGGCAGGTAGGGCACCTGCCACAGGATGTCGTCGACGTCCTTGTCGGCGTCGTCGGCGTCGATCTTCATCTGATCGAGGCCCTTGTTGATCGCGTCCTGGTGGCTGCCGGAGAACGCGGTGTACACCAGGTCGCCGCCGTAGGGGTGCCGCTCGGGCACCGGCAGCTGGTTGCAGTACTCGACGGTGCGCCGGATCTCGTCGATGTCCGAGAACGTGATCTGCGGGTCGATGCCGCGGCTGTACAGGTTCAGGCCCAGCGTGACCAGGCAGACGTTGCCGGTGCGCTCGCCGTTGCCGAACAGGCAGCCCTCGATCCGGTCCGCGCCCGCCAGGTAGCCCAGCTCGGCGGCGGCCACGCCCTCACCGCGGTCGTTGTGCGGGTGCAGCGACAGGATGACGCTCTCGCGACGCGCCAGGTTGCGGCTCATCCACTCGATCGAGTCGGCGTAGACGTTCGGCGTGGCCATCTCGACGGTGGCGGGCAGGTTCAGGATGATCGGCTTCTCGGGCGTGGGCGCGATGATCTCGGTGACCGCGTCGCACACCTCCTTCGCGAAAGAGAGCTCGGTGCCCGTGTAGGACTCGGGGGAGTACTCGTAGCGCCAGGCGGTGTCCGGGTACTTCTTCTCCTCCTCGAGCACCTTGTGTGCGGCGTCGGTGGCGATCTTCTTGATCGCGGCCTTGTCGGCGCGGAAGACCACGCGGCGCTGCAGCACCGAGGTCGAGTTGTAGAAGTGCACGATCACGTTCTTCGCACCCTGGCACGCCTCGAAGGTGCGCTCGATCAGCTCGTCACGGCACTGCACCAGCACCTGGATCGTGACGTCGTCCGGGATGGCGCCGTCCTCGATGATCTCGCGGACGAAGTCGAAATCGGTCTGGCTGGCGGACGGGAAGCCGACCTCGATCTCCTTGTAGCCCATGCGGACGAGCAGGTCGAACATGCGGCGCTTACGGGCCGGGCTCATGGGATCGATGAGGGCCTGGTTGCCGTCGCGCAGGTCCACGGCGCACCACAGCGGGGCGGTGGTGGCGACCTTGTCGGGCCAGGTGCGATCGGGGAGCTCGACGTGCTCGACCTCGTCGCCGAAGGAGCGGTAGCGGTGGGCGGGCATGGCGCTTCCGCGCTGCTGGTTCCACGCGGGCTGGCCCGGGTTGCGGGGGCCGGCGGGAGCGGTGATCTTCGAAACGCCGGAGGTGTAGGAATCGGCTGCAGGACTCATGGGTCGAGGTTACTTTCTCGGGTTCACCCCTGCGAAGGGCAGGGACGGTTCGGCCGCGAGGGGGCCGGGAGGACTCGACCGGCGCTGCCGCGACTGCACGGCTCAACCCGCGACGGGGAGCCGGTCTGGATCAGACCCCGCCGCGGCAACCGAGGAGAAGAGCGCGCCACTGCACGTCTCGAATGTAGCGCACCGTCGTGCGGCTCGGGTACCCGCCGTGGGGGACGGTCCGGGAACGGTGTCAGGAAACCCCGCCCTGAAATCGGGCATTTCGCTGTGATCTAGAACACGTTTCCATGAAATCCCGATGAAGAAGTGGCCCTCAGAATTCGATATAGCACATTCGAAGCTGAGCAACCCGGCCTTGCGGGTCGCAAATCCGCTGGATGGCGGCCTGTCGGTGAATCTTGTTGAGCACGACCATCGCCACCTGCGGTGTTTCTGTGACCTTCGCTCACGGGAATCCTGGTTGAAGATGTTGCAATTTCAAGCACAGCGTCCCTACAATTCTGCGATTGCAACCGTTCTGCGTTGCGCTCGTGATGTAGAGGAGAGCTTGGTGGACCACGCGGTGCACTCCCTGACCGGAGCCCAGTACGGAATGTGGCTCGGCCAGCAGATGTCTCCGGACGTCGCCTACACGGTCGCGCAGTACGTCGACATCAGCGGTCCGTTCGACGTCGAGACCATGCGCGCCGCGACCCGCGAGGCCAGCGACGAGTTCCTCTCCCCGTACGTCCGCATCGAGGTCGACGAGTCCGGCGCCCCGGTGCAGTGGATCGATCGCAGCATCGACAGCGCCGCGCAGGTCATCGACCTCGGCCTGGCGGACCTGCCCGAGGACCAGCGGATCGACGCCGCCGTCGCGTGGATGCGCGCGGAGTACTCGCGCCCCATCGATCTCGCGACCGACGAGCTGATCATCAACCGCCTGATCAGCGTCTCCGAGGGCCGCTGGCTCTGGTACGCCCGCGCGCACCACGCGGTCATCGACGGCTACGGCGCCTCGATCCTCCAGCGCCGCGTCGCCGAGCTGTACACGGCCCGCGCCACCGGCGCCGACGTCCCGCCCCTCAAGCCCGCTCCGCTCGCCCCCGAGGGCTTCGTCACCGCGGAGGAGAAGTACTTCGCCTCTGCGCGCGCGGACGGCGACGCCGAGTATTGGGCAGGGGTCGTCACGACTCTTCCCGAGGCGGCGGGCCTGAGCCGCGTCGTGGCGGCACCGTCGAGCCTGAACCGACGCCGCAACGGCGTCCCCAGCGCCGAGGCGGGCGCCCGCCTCGAGGCCGCGGCGGAGCGGCTGGGCACCAACCGCACCGGCCTGGTGATCGCCGCCTTCGGCGCCTACGTGGCCGCCGTCTCGGGCCGCGAGGAGATCTCGGTCTCGGTGCCCGTGGCCGCCCGCACCACCGCCGCGCTCCGGGGCTCGACCGGCATGACGGCCAACGTGCTGCCCGTGCCCGTCCGCGCGGGCGTCGGCGCCACCGTCTCCGACATCATCGACGGCACCGGCCTGGACCTGCGCAACGGCCTGCGGCACCAGCTCTACCCCGCGGCCCGGATGGAGGCGCCCACGCTGCGCGAGGGCGTGGTCGGCTCCACGTTCGGCGACACGATCAACATCATGATGTTCTCCTCGGCGATCACGCTGGGCGAGGCCGCCGGCACCCTGAACCTGCTCACCTCCGGCCCGGCCGAGGACGTGGCCGTCACCGTCTACGAGTCCGAGCAGGGCGCCCTGCGGATCGACATGGAGGCCAACCCGGCCGCCCACTCCGTGGCGGACCTGGACGCGCACTTCGAGCGCTTCATGGAGTACCTCGAGCGCTTCGCCGCCGCGCCGGGCGGGACGCCCCTCTCCGCGCTCGACGTCGTCACCGATGCCGAGGCCGCCGAGTGGACCCGCTTCGCCGGCGCCGCCGCGGGCGCACCCGCTGCCGCCGGGCCGTCCGTCCCGATGCCCGCGCTGCTGCGCCGCTCCGCCGCCGCGCACCCCGACCGGATCGCCGTGGTCGACGGTGACCGCAGCATCACCTACGGCGAGTTGGACCAGTACAGCGACCGCCTCGCGCGCTACCTGATGACCGTCGGCGCCGCCCCCGAAGAGCGCGTGGCGCTGCGCATCCCGCGCTCGCTCGAGTCCGTGATCGCCGTCTGGGCCGTCGCCAAGACCGGCGCCGCCTTCGTGCCGATCGACCCCAAGCTGCCCGCCGAGCGCGCCTCGCACATCGCCTCCGCCGCTGCCCCCGTCGCGACCCTCACGCCCGCGGACCTCGCGCGCGTGTGGGGACCGGGAGCGAACGCCGGTGCCAGCGAGGCCGATTGGCCCGCGATCGACCTCGCGAACCCCGCCTACCTGATCTTCACCTCCGGCTCCACGGGGCGGCCGAAGGGCGTCAGCGTGACCCACGCCGGCCTGTCGAGCCTCGCCGCCGAGTTGGTCCGCTCGCACGGCCTCGCCGACGGCTCGCGCGTGATGCACTTCGTCTCTCCCGGCTTCGACGCCTCGGTCCTCGAGCTGCTCATGGCCGTCGAGAGCGCCTCGGCGCTCGTCGTGGTGCCGCCGGACGTCTACGGCGGCGAGGAGCTGGAAGACGTTCTCGCGCAGGGCGAGGTGAACGGCGGCTTCATCACCCCCGCAGCCGTCGCCACGCTCGACCCGGCGAAGCTGCCCGCGCTGTCCTCGCTCGGCGTGGGCGGCGACACCGTGCCGCAGGCCCTCGTCGAGAAGTGGGCCGCCAAGGGGCGCACCCTGGTCAACGTCTACGGACCGACCGAGACCACCATCGCCGTCACCCTGGGCGCGCTCCAGGGCGACGAGCCCGTCCGCCTGGGCGGCCCCATCCCGGGCACCCGGCTGTACGTCCTCGACCCGTACCTCCGCCCGGCGCCCGCGGGCATCCCCGGCGAGCTGTACATCTCCGGTCCGGGCATCGCCCGGGGCTACCACGGCAACCCGCTCCTGACCGCGGAGCGGTTCGTGGCCAACCCCTTCGAGGCCGACGGTGCGCGCATGTACCGCTCCGGCGACCTCGTCCGGTGGGACTCCGACGGTGAGCTCGAGTTCCTCGGCCGGGTCGACTCGCAGGTGAAGCTGCGCGGCTTCCGCATCGAGCTCGGCGAGATCGACGCCGCCGTCATGCGGGTACCGGGCGCCGAGCGCGCCGTCACCGTCGTCCACGGCGACGACACCGCCACCGCGGAGCTGGTCACCTACGTCACCGGCACCGCCGACGTGGACGCGATCACCGCGAGCATCTCCGCGGAGCTGCCGGCCTACATGGTCCCGGCGCACATCATCGCCCTCGGTGAGTTCCCGCTCACCGTCAACGGCAAGGTCGACCACAAGCAGCTGCCGCAGCCCGAGCGCGCCGCCGTGGACGCGTCCGCCGGCCGCGGACCGCAGACGGATGCCGAGAAGCTCGTCGCGGCGGCCTTCGCCGAGGTGATCCCGGGTGTGGGCATCGACCTCAACGTCGCCACCACGCTCTTCGACCTGGGCGGCAACTCCCTCTCCGCCACCCGCATCGCGGCGCGCCTCGGCTCCGCCACCGGCACCCGCGTCAGCGTGGCGACGGTCTTCGCCAACCCCACGGTCGAGGGACTCGCCGCCGCCATCGGCGGCGCCCCCGTGCCCGCCGCGGCGATCGCCGCCGCAGCGGAGAGCGCGGCCGCCGCCACCGTCGAGCCGGAGCCCGAGTTCGCGGCACCGTCGGACCCCGAGGAGGCGGCCGAGCTGCTCCCCGCGCAGCACCAGATGTGGGTCCGCAACCGCGTGAGTCCCGATGGCTCGTACCACATCCCGGTCGCGCTGCACCTGCGCGGCGACGTGGACGTCTCGGCCATGCGCGTCGCCCTCGGCGACGTCGTGGCGCGCCACACCCCGCTGCGCACCGTGTACCGCAACGGCCCCACCGCCGGCGAGCCCGAGGTCCAGGTGCTGCCCGCCGGCCCGAACCTCGTGCCCTTCACCGAGCGCTCCGTGGCGCTCGACGAGCTGATGACGGCCGCGTCGGACTACGCCGGCGAGCCCTTCGACCTGGCCGCCGACGTGCCGATCCGCGCGCGGCTCTACCGCATCGACGGCCGGCACCAGGTGCTGGTGCTGGTGATCCACCACATCGCCGCCGACGGCTGGTCGATGATGCCGCTGGCCGGCGATCTCGCCACCGCCTACGCGTCGCGGACCAGCGGTAAGGCGCCGAAGTTCCCGCCGCTGCCGCGCACGTACACCGAGCACGCCCGCTCCTACAAGCACCGCCTCACCGGGGCGCCGCGCCAGGCGCTCGACCGGTTCTGGTCCGACGTGCTGGCGGACCCGCCGGCCGAGTCGGTGCCGCCCGCCGCGGTGCCGCGCTCCGGCGGCGTCGTCTCCGCGGCCCGCTCGATCGACACCCGCGTCGCGCCCGAGGTGTGGGCCGGTGTGGCCGGCCTCGCCCGGGCCCACACCACCACGCCGTTCATCGTGGTGCACGCGGCCCTGGCGGCGGCGATCTCGCGCCTGTCAGGGCAGAGCGACCTGGTGGTCGGTACCGCAGTCGCCGGACGCGGCGAGGCCGAACTCGACGGCCTCGTCGGCATGTTCGTGAACTCGATCGCCCTGCGCACCCGGACCACGAACGACCGCACCTTCGCGCAGCACCTGGCCGCCGTCAGCCACGGCGACCTCGACGCGTTGGACCACTCGGACCTGCCCTTCGAGTCGGTGCTCGAGCTCGTCGATCCGCCGCGCGCCGCCGGCCGGCACCCGATCTTCCAGGTGATGCTCAACCAGCGGCCCTTCGACACCCAGCACTTCCCGATGGCCGGCGTCGACGTCGAGGTCGTCCCCGTCGACGTGCCGATCGCCCGCTTCGACCTCGAGTTCACCCTCGGCGCCGACGGCACCATCGAGTTGCGCTACGCCTCGGAGCTGTACCGCGCCGAGCAGGCCGAGTCGATCCTCGACGCGCTCGTCGCTGTGCTCACCGCGGTGGGCCCGAACCCGCAGACCACCATCGGCGAGCTCCCCATCATGTCGGCGGACCGGCTCGCCGAGCTCACCCCGGTGCGCGGCGTGGAGGCTGACTTCCACACCCCGCTCGGCCAGCTCATGCGCGAGGCCGCCCGCACGTACGCGAACCGTCCCGCCGTGGTCGACGGGCCGCGCACGCTCACCTACCGCGAGCTCTACGCCGACGCCCGCAAGGTGGCCGCGGCCGTGCTCGCCGCGGGCTCGCGGCCGGGCGAGGCCGTGCTCACCGACCTGCCGCGCTCGGCGGAGTCCATCACCGCCTTCTGGGGCATCACCCTGGCCGGCGCCGCGGTCGCACCCGTGGACCCGAAGTATCCGCAGGACCGCCGCGACTACATCGCGAACGACGTGCGCGCCCGCGTGGGCGTGACCGCCTCCGGATCCGGTGTGGAGGGCGTCAACTGGGTCGCGATGGACAACCTGGACGGCGACGGGTACGACCCGCAGATCGTCCCGAACCTGGACGACGCGGCGTACGTCATCTACACCTCCGGTTCCACCGGCCAGCCCAAGGGCACCGTGGTCACCCACCGCGGCCTCGGCAACTTCGCCGAGGAGCTGCACGTGCGCCTGCAGACCGGTGCCGACACCCGCGTGCTGGCCTTCGCGTCCACGGCCTTCGACGCGACGGTGCTCGAGCACCTCATGGCGATCCGCGTGGGCGCGCCGCTCGTCGTGGTGCCCCCGGGCACCACCGGCGGCCGCGAGCTGGAGAAGATCGTGGCCGATCACGGCGTGACGCACGGCTTCCTGACGCCGTCCACGCTCGCCACCGTCAACCAGGACGCGGTGCCGTCGTGGACGCACGTCCTCGCCGGCGGCGAGGCGCTGGGTCCCGGCCTGGCGAAGAAGTGGAGCGTCGGCCGCCGCCTGCACAACGGCTACGGCCCCACCGAGACCACCATCATGACCGCGATCTCCGACGCGCTGTCCGGCGACGGCCGCGTGCCGATCGGCCCGCCCGTCCGCGGCCAGGGACTCATGGTGCTCGACGACGAGCTGCGCCCCGTGCCCGTCGGCATGCCCGGTGAGCTCTACGTGGCCGGTCCGCAGCTGGCCCGCGGGTACCACCGGCGCCCGCAGCTCACCGCGTCCCGGTTCGTCGCGAACCCGTACGGCGAGCCCGGCGCCCGCATGTACCGCACCGGCGACGTGGTGCGCTGGACCCGCAGCGACAACGGCCAGTTGATCGTCGACTTCGTGGGCCGCAACGACTTCCAGGTGAAGATCCGCGGCATCCGCATCGAGCTCGGCGAGATCGACGCGACCATCGACACGATGCCCGGCGTCGACTTCGTCTCCACCCAGGTGCGCCCCGGTCCCGACGGCGCGCCGGCCCTCGTCGCGTACGTCAAGGGCGACGTGGACCCGTCGGCGGTCCGCGCCCACGTCCGGACCCGTCTGCCCGGCTTCATGGTCCCCGCCGCGGTGATGATCATCGCCTCGGTGCCGATGGGCAGCACCGGCAAGCTCGACAACGCCGCCCTCCCGGAGCCCTACTTCGGCGGCACCGGCAACGCCGCGGCCAAGCCCACCACGCCGGGCGAGAGCCGCGTCGTCGAGGCCTTCCGCAAGGTGCTCGGCAGCGATGCCATCGGCGTCGAGGACGACTTCTTCGACCTCGGCGGCAACTCGCTGTCCGCGAACGAGCTGGTGGGCCTGCTGGGCAACGGGATCGAGGCGCGCACCGTCTTCGACCTGCGCACCCCCGCCGCCATCGCGACCGCCCTCACCGGCGATCCGGACCGGATCGCCAACGAGTCCGCGCTCGAGGACCAGGGCCTGCGTCGTGTGCAGCGCGGCGACCGCATGCCGCTGTCGTCCGCGCAGGAGCGGATGTGGCTGCAGAACAAGATCGATCCGGGCCCGACCTACAACATCGGCGCGGCCTTCCTCGCGAGCCGTCCCGTCGACAAGGCCGTCCTCGACGCCGCCCTGCGCGATCTGCTCGCGCGGCACGAGAGCCTGCGCACCCGGTACCCGTCCTCCGGTGAGGGCCCGTACCAGGAGATCCTGCCCGCCGATGCGCGCGAGGTCCGCGACTTCGCCGCCGAGTTCGGCACCGCCACCTCCAACGTCGCCGGCCAGGAATCGGCGATCGCCGAGTTCGTGGCGCGGCCCTTCGCGCTCAACCGCGACGTGCCGCTGCGCGTCATGACGGCGCCCACCGGCAAGGGCTCGATCCTCGCGATCGCGGTGCACCACATCGCCGCCGACGGCGCCTCCGTGGTGCCGCTGACCCGCGACCTCATGGCCGCGTACCTGGCCCGCAGCACCGGCGCCGAGCCGCAGTGGACCGAGCTGCCGCTGCAGTACGCGGACTACGCGGTGTGGCAGCGCGGCCAGGCGGAGAAGGACGCCGGCGCGGTGGACTACTTCGCGGAGCGCCTGGCGGGGGTGCCCGAGGAGAGCTCCTTCCCGGCCGACGGCCCGCGCCCGACGATCGGCTCGACCGACGCCGGCGAGGTCGCCATCGTGCTGCCGAAGGCCGAGCGGGACGCCCTGGCGGACTTCGCCGGCAAGCGCGGCGTCTCCATGTTCATGGTGCTGCACGCGGGCCTCGCGGCCCTACTGCACCGCGTCAACGGCGCCGACGACGTGGTCGTGGGCACGCCGGTGATCGGCCGCACCGACCGCCGTCTGCGCGACGTGGTCGGCATGTTCGTCAACACCGTGGCGCTGCGCACCGCCGTGACCGGCACCGAGAGCTTCAACGCCCTCGTCGACCGGATCCGCAGCGGCGACCTCGACGACCTGGTCCACGCGACCGCGCCGTTCGAGCGGGTCATCGAGGCGCTGCAGCCCCCGCGCAGCCGCGACCGCCACCCCGTCTTCCAGGTGGTGCTGAGCCACCAGAACCTGGGCGACCCGCTCAGCGTCATCACCTCCGACGGCGGCGGCATGTTCGAGCTGGAGCCGCTGCCGCTCGCCGCGGCCACCACGACCTTCGACGCCACCTTCGAGGTGCGGGAGGTCGAGGAGGGGCTCCGGTTCAACCTGCGCTACCGCACCGACCTGTACCGGCCGGGGACGGCCGAGGGCATCGTCGGCCGCCTCGCCCGGCTGGTGACCGCCGGCGTCGCGTCGCCGGACACCCCGGTGGCCGACCTCCCGGTGCTGCTGCCGGAGGAGCAGGAGCTGTTCCAGCGCGCTTCCACCACGATCGAGCCGCACACGATGGCGGAGATCCTGGCGCGGGCCGTGCGGCAGCGTCCGGGCGCCCCCGCGCTGCGCGACGGCGACCTCCACTACACCTACTCGGAGCTGGACTCGGCCGTGTCGGCGCTCGCCAACCGGCTCGCCGGGCTCGGCGTGGGCACCGCGACCCGGGTGGCGGTGTCGATCCCGCGGTCCGCCGCCTCGGTCGTCGCCTTCTGGGCCGTCGCCCGCCTCGGCGCCGTGTACCTGCCCGTCGACCCGAACTACCCGACGGAGCGGATCGGCTACATCCTCGAGGACGCCGAACCCGCTGTGGGCCTGGCGGTCCGTGACGTCGTGGACGGTCTGCCGAAGACGGTCGACTGGGTCACGGTCGACCTCACGTCCTCGCGGGTCCAGCACCCGCCGGCCGAGGTCGCGCCGGTGGGCGTCGACGACCCCGCGTACGTCATCTACACGTCCGGCTCCACGGGGAGGCCCAAGGGCGTCGTCGTGCCGCACCGCGGCCTCGCCGCCATGGCGGACACCCTGGTCCGCCAGCACGCCGTCGGCGCCGGCGCCCGGGTGCTCCACTTCGCCTCGCCCAGCTTCGACGCGTCGATCCTCGAACTGCTGCTCGCGACCTGGTCGCGCGCGGAGCTCGTGATCGCGCCGGTCACGCTGTACGGCGGCTCGCCGCTCGGCGACTTCCTCGCCGAGAACGAGGTCACGCACGCCTTCATCACCCCGGCGGCGCTCGCCACGATCCCCGATCGTGACCTGCCGCTGCTGGAGGCGCTCAGCGTGGGCGGCGACGTGCTGCAGACCGAGCTGGCGCGCCGCTGGTCCAACGGCCGCATCCTGATCAACGCCTACGGCCCGACCGAGGTGACGATCGCCGCGACCATGGGCGCCGTCGACCCCGACAACGTGGGCATCGGCAGCGCCGTCACCGACGCCCAGCTGATGATCTGCGACGAGCGCCTCAACCTGGTGGCGCCCGGCACCGTCGGCGAGCTCTACGTCGCGGGACCCGGTGTGGCGCTCGGCTACCTGGACCGACCGGAGCTCACCGCGTCGCGGTTCGTCGCGAACCCGTACAACGACGCGCAGGGCTACAAGCGCATGTACCGCACGGGCGATCTGGTGCGCTGGCGCGCCTCCGACTCCGGGGAGCCGGTGCTCGAGTTCGTCGGCCGCAGCGACGATCAGCTCAAGGTCCGCGGCTTCCGAGTGGAGCCGGGCGAGGTGGCCACGGCCATCGAGAGCCACCCGGACGTGCGGCAGGCCGTCGTGGTCGTCGACCGCGGCGACGGCTCGCTCGAGGCGCAGGCCGCGGCCCGCCTGGTCGCGTACTACGTGACCGAGCGTGCCGTCACCGTGGGCGACCTCCGATCGTGGGTCGGGGATCGCCTGCCGCGGCACATGGTCCCGGCGGTCTTCCAGGAGATCGACAGCGTGCCGGTCACTGCGCACGGGAAGACCGACGTCAAGGCCCTGCCGCCCGTCGGCGCCCCGGCGTCCGGCGGGAAGGCCGACGAGGCCCCGGTCTCGCCGCTCGCGGCCGTCGGGCGGGCCGCGTCGGCCAAGCAGCGCGCGGTCTCGGCGGCCAGCCTCGAGGGCGCCGTCGCGGAGATCCTCTCCGACGTCCTCGGCGTCGCCTCCCTCGGCATGGACGACGACTTCTTCGCCGTCGGCGGCACCTCGCTGCAGGCCGCGATCGCCGTCGACCGGCTGCGCGAGCGGTTCAACGCCGAGGACGCCAGCATCCGCTGGTTCTTCGAGGACGCCAAGGTCGGCACGATCGCGGCCCGGATCGCCGGCGCCCCGGCGCCGGTCTCCACCACCGCCGTGATCACCGGCGTGGCTGCGGATTCCGATACCGCCATCACCGACCCGATCCTGCCGCTGCGCGCGGGCACGCCGGGCGTCGAGCCGCTGTACTGCGTGCACCCGGCCGTCGGGCTCGCGTGGAACTACCTCGGGCTGTCGGGCGAGCTCGACCCGAGCATCCCGATCATCGGCCTGCAGGCGCCCGGCATCTCGTACCCGATGCCGCCCGCCGACTCGATCCGGGAGCTCGCGCGCACCTACGTCCGCAACATCCGCGCGAGCCGGCCGCACGGGCCGTACAGCCTGCTCGGCTGGTCCCTCGGCGGCCTCATCGCGCACGAGATGGCCGTCGAACTGCGGGAACTGGGTGAGAAGGTCAACCTGGCCCTCATGGACGCCTACCCGCTGGGCGACTACCGCGGCCCGCGCGAAGAGATGTCGATCGCGGCGCTGCTGCGCGAGTTCGTGGGCCTCGACGTGGACGACGACGCGGAGCTGAGCACCGACGCCGCCCTGGACCTGCTGGCGTCGGCCGGCGGCCCGGCGCGCGAGCTCTCGCGCGGCCAGATGGAGCGGTTGCTGGCGAACTACCGGCACAACACGACGCTGGGCTACTCGCACCGCCCCCGCGAGTACGACGGCAACATGCTGGTCTTCCGCGCGACGGAGCAGACCACGGGCGGCCTCGTGCCGCAGCTGTGGCGGCCGTACGTGACCGGCCTGGTGCAGGTGCACGACATCGAGGCGACGCACAACCAGCTCGGCTCGTCGCCGGCGATCGACGAGGTCGCCCGCACCATGAACGTCTTCCTCACCGGCAACTACACCGCGGTGGTCACGTCGAAGAGCAAGACCCTCGACGACACGAAGCCGCTGGTCAGCGTCCGGGGCCTGGCCCGCAAGTACGGCCGCGGCAAGAAGGCGGTGTACGCGCTCAACGGCGTCGACCTCGACATCGCGCCCGGCAGCGTGCACGCGCTGCTCGGCCCGAACGGCGCCGGCAAGACGACCACGGTGAAGATCATCTCGACGCTCATGAAGCCATCCGAGGGCTCCGTGACCATCGACGGTGTCGACGCCCTCGCCGATCCGCGCCGCGCCCGGTCGATCATCGGCCTCTCGGGTCAGTACTCGGCGGTCGACGAGAACCTGACCGGTCGCGAGAACCTCGAGATGTTCGCCCGCCTCTACGGTTTCGACAAGATCTCGGCGAAAGCCCGGGCGAACGAGCTGCTCAAGCAGTTCCGGCTCACCGCCGCGGCCGATCGCGCCTCGGGCACGTACTCGGGCGGCATGCGCCGGCGCCTCGACCTGGCCGGGGCGATCATCGCCCGGCCGCGCCTGGTGGTGCTCGACGAGCCGACCACCGGCCTCGACCCGCGCAGCCGCAAGGACGTGTGGGACGTGATCGCCCGGCTCAGCAAGGAGGACGGCATCTCGGTGCTGCTCACCACGCAGTACCTGGACGAGGCCGAGATCCTGGCCGACCTGGTCACGATCATCGACCAGGGCCGGATCATCCGGTCCGGCACGGTGCCGGAGCTGAAGTCGGCCGCCGCGGCGGACCTGATCCAGATCGGCCTGCGCGAGCGCGACCGCGTGACCGCCTGGCCGATCCTGGCCCGGCACGCCATCGACGGCACCGCGATCCGAGAGGCCTCCGGGCTCAGCGCGATCCGCGTGGCCGACGGCCAGCACAAGCTCGTCGCCGTGCTCAACGACCTGCGGGAGGCCGGCGTCTACGTCGAATCGGCGATGCTGCGCGAGGCCACCCTGGACGACGTCTTCTTCGCCCTCACCGGCGAGGACGCGAACAAGACCGAGGAGAACAACGCATGACCGCGATCATCTTCCCGCGGGAGCGGGAGCCGTCGCTGGGCGGATTCCTCAGCGACTGCGCGGTGATGACCCGCCGCAACCTGACGACGCTGGTCCGGATCCCGCAGCTGCTGCTGGGCGCGACGGTGCAGCCGATCATGTTCGTGCTGCTGTTCAGCTACGTCTTCGGCTCCGCGCTCGGCGGCGAGGTGGGCGGCGACCGGTACCGCGAGTTCCTGCTCGCCGGCATCCTGGTGCAGACGGTCGCGTTCAGCTCGGGCCCCACCGCGATCGGCGTGGCCTCGGACATGAAGAACGGCATCATCGACAGGTTCAGCTCGCTGCCCATGTCGCGCCTCGCGGTCATGGTGGGGCGCACCACGTCCGACCTCGTGGTCAACGTGATCAGCGTGGCCGTGATGCTGCTGGTCGGCCTCGCGGTCGGCTGGCGCATGCGGGGCAGCTGGGTCGACGCGGTGGTGTCCCTGGCCGTGCTGTTCCTCTTCGGTTTCGCGATGTCCTGGCTGGGCGCCCTCATCGGCCTGTCCGTCTCGACGCCGGAGTCCGCGCAGGCGCTGTGCATGATCGTCATGTTCCCGATGGCCTTCATCTCGTCGGCGTTCATCGCCTCCGGCGACCTGCCGGGCCCGCTCCGCACGATCGCCTCCTGGAACCCCGTGACCTCGATGGCGCGCTCGCTGCGCGAGGCCTTCGGAAATCCCCTGAGCCCGAAGCCCGTCGTCGACGAGCCCATCAACTGGGCCGCGCAGCACGCGACCGCGTACTCGGCCCTCGTCTCCCTCGCGATGATCGTGATCATCGTGCCCCTCGCCGCCCGTGCGTACATGAAGCACTGACGGCCCACAGACCGACCGACCCACCATCCCTCCAACAAGGAGAAACGAATATGAACAACCCCTTCGACAACGAGTCCGGCGAGTTCCTCGTGCTGGTGAACGACGAGGGCCAGCATTCGCTGTGGCCCACGTTCCGCGACGCCCCGCGCGGCTGGACCGTCGCCTTCGGCGAGGGCGGCCGTTCCCGGGCGGAGTGCCTCGAGTACATCGAGTCGGCGTGGTCGGACATCCGTCCGCTCAGCCTGCGCGCCTGACCTCTTCCTCCACCGCCGCCGGCAGGGCTCGGCCCTGCCGGCCCGCGGTGTACGCCCGGCCGTGAGGCCGGCCCCGTCGCGTTCGACGGTGCGCCGTCCGCCCCGTCGTCCTACATGGCGTGCGGGTACACGCTCACCATGTGCGCGCCGTACCAGCAGGTGACGGTGATGACGCCGACGCAGGTCCACACCTGCGCCGGCTTCGAGGCCTTCGCCAGAGCGATGGCGATCGGGATCAGCAGCACGAAGGCGGGCAGCAGCAGGCGCGGGCGCGACATCATGAGGCCGCCCGAGCCGAGCAGCGAGATCACGACGAGGGCGCCGTACAGGGTGATCGGCCACGGCATCTTCGAGCGGACCGCGAGCGCGATCAGCACGATCGACGCCGCGAGCAGCGCGACGACCGACAGGTCCGCGATGTCCGAGCCGTTGATCAGCGTGTAGTTGACGAACTGCCACGTCTGCACGCCCAGGTCGAAGGTGGTGCCCCAGCCCTCCGTCTGGATCCGGAACCAGCCGGTCAGGCTGCCGGTGTGGTGCGCCACGACCAGCAGGTACGTCAGCCAGCCCAGCGGCGTGAGCAGCACGCAGATCGCCGCCTTGACGCGTTCGGCACCGCCGGACGAGAGGACCGCGAGGAGCGCCGCGAGCGCCACCACCCCGATCAGGACCACCGACGTGGGGCGGCAGAAGCCGGCCAGGGCCGTGCAGATCCCGGCGAGGATCCACTTGCGCTCCATCACGCCCACCAGGGCCCAGCCGGCCAGCGCGCAGTACAGCGCCTCCGTGTACGCCATCGTGAGCACGATGGACATCGGGGCCGCGGCGAACAGCACCGTGGTGAGGAGTCCTGCCCGGTCGGCGAGGTGGACGGGCACCTTCGGCATGTGCTCGACGCACAGCCGGCCCAGCCGGTAGGCCGCGACGGCGGCCACGCAGCCCAGGATCACGTTGACGGTGAGGGCGGCGCGGTAGGCGTCGAAGCCGGGCAGCTGCGCCACGGCCCGCACCAGCATGGGGAAGCCGGGGAAGAAGGCGTAGGCGGTGTCCGCAGTGTGCTCGCCCCGCGCGTCCACGAACCGCCACGGCATGTCGTTGTAGCCGTAGGTGGCCAGGCCGATCATCCACTTGCCGTCCCAGGCCGTCAGGAGATCGGCGAGGTTCTGGTTGCGGAGCTGCGCGAACCGGGCGAGCACCGCGAGGCCGATGCCGCGGATCGCGAGGTAGAGGACGACCGGCAGCCACACGTCGCGGGTGCGGTCGAGCAGGGACGACGGTGCCGTCGCGGCTCCGGAGTCGGCGAGGTCGGGGGCGGTCGGCACGGCTTGCATCGTACCGACGGTGTCGGGCACGGCGCCCCCGCGCGCGCCGACCGCCGTCACGGCGCGGCGACCCGGGTGATCGTGCAGTCGACGGTGTTCGTCCCGGACTGGGTGAACTCCTGCTCGTTGACGACGATGGTGCAGGTCACCGGGCCGGTGCCGGTGACGAGCAGCGACATCCGGTCGCCGATCGTCGCGGTGCCCTGCCACTCCCACGGCAGCGTCGACGCCTTCGGGATGGTGTTGCCCTGCACGCCGACGACGAGCACCGCGCCCGCGCCCGTGCCGGTCGCCGACAGCTTGAGGCGCACCGTCTGTCCTGTGGACGTGCCGGTGGTGGTCTTCGGGGCGGTGGTGAGGAAGCCGTCGGACTGGGTGGCGGGTTCGCTCGGCGGGACGACCGCGCCCGACGTCGGGGCGCCCGCCGTCGTCGTGGTGGCGCCCGCCGAGAAGGTGACGGGCGACGTCGTCGAGGTGTCGTCACTGCGCAGGCTCACCCCCAGGGCCACCGCGCCGGCGACGAGGACCACGGCGACGATCGAGACCAGCGCGATGATCAGACCCTTGTTGCCCCCGCCGCCGTTGTTCCCGCCGTTGCCGCCGACGGGGCCGCCCCCGTACGGCGGGGGGCCGGCGGGGAAACCGCCCTGCGGCTGGCCGGGCTGCCCCGGCTGGCCGAAGCGCTGCGTGCCCTGCGGGCCCGCGGGACCGCCCTGGGGGACGGAGTAGCCGCCCTGCTGGGGGGCCTGCGGACGGCCCGGCTGCGGGTAGCCGCCCTGCCACTGTCCGGGCTGGGCGCCGGGCTGACCGCCCGGCTGCCCGGCGGGGGCGCCGCCGGCGTTCTGGCCGGGGTTCTGGCCGCCGTAGGGATTCATGGGGATCTCCTGTGTTCGCGTTCCCACCGATTATCCGCGATCCGGCTGAACGGTGGGTTGCGCACCGCTTGGAGCGGTGCCCTCCGGGCCCAAGAACCCAGGTCGGTAGGATCGAGGCGCACATCGAAGCCCGCAACGGAGAGGTTCCACGTGGCACTCGTCGTCCAGAAGTACGGAGGCAGCTCCGTCTCCTCCGCCGAGCGCATCCGGCGCGTGGCCGAACGGATCGTGGAGACCAAGCGCGCGGGCAACGACGTCGTCGTCGTCGTCTCCGCGATGGGTGACACCACCGATGAGCTGCTCGATCTCGCCAACCAGGTGTGCCCCGCGCCGCCCGCCCGCGAGATGGACATGCTGCTCACCTCGGGCGAGCGCATCTCCAACGCGCTCGTCGCGATGGCCATCCACTCGCTCGGTGCCGAGGCGCAGTCCTTCACGGGCTCGCAGGCCGGCGTGATCACCACCAGCAAGCACGGCGCGGCGAAGATCATCGACGTCACGCCCGGGCGCGTCCAGGCCGCCATCGACGACGGCAAGATCGTCCTCGTCGCCGGCTTCCAGGGCGTCTCGCAGGACACCAAGGACGTCACCACGCTCGGCCGCGGCGGCTCCGACACGACCGCCGTCGCCCTCGCCGCCGCGCTCAACGCCGACGTCTGCGAGATCTACACCGACGTCGACGGCATCTACACCGCCGACCCGCGCATCGTGCCCAACGCCAAGCACCTCAAGACCGTCTCCTTCGAGGAGATGCTCGAGATGGCGGCGTGCGGCGCGAAGGTGCTCATGCTCCGGTGCGTGGAGTACGCGCGCCGCTACAACGTCCCGGTCCACGTGCGCTCGTCGTACTCGACCAAGCCCGGCACCATCGTCAACGGATCTATGGAGGACATCCCCGTGGAAGAGGCAATTCTCACCGGCGTCGCCCACGACCGCAGCGAGGCGAAGATCACCGTCGTCGGCCTCGAGGACAAGCCGGGCTACGCCGCCCGCGTCTTCCGCGCGATCGCCGATGCCGAGATCAACATCGACATGGTGCTGCAGAACGTGTCCAAGGTGGACACGGGCCGCACCGACATCACCTTCACGCTGCCACGCGAGCTCGGCCCGCTGGGCGTCGAGAAGCTCGAGATCCTGCGCAAGGAGATCGGCTTCGACTCGGTGGTCTACGACGACCACGTCGGCAAGGTCTCGCTCGTCGGCGCCGGCATGAAGAGCCACCCCGGCGTCACCGCCACCTTCTGCGAGGCGCTGTCCACGGCCGGGATCAACATCGAGCTGATCTCCACCTCGGAGATCCGCATCTCGGTTCTCATCCGCGACACCGAGCTCGACGAGGCCGTCAAGGCCCTGCACGAGGCCTTCGGCCTGGGTGCCGACGAGGACGCCGTCGTCTACGGCGGGACGGGGCGATAGTCATGGGCGTACGCGTAGGAGTCGTCGGCGCCACCGGCCAGGTGGGCGCCGTCATGCGGCAGCTGCTGCTGGACCGGAACTTCCCGGCCGACGAGGTGCGCTTCTTCGCGTCCTCGCGGTCCGCGGGCAAGAAGCTGCCCTTCGGGGACCGCGAGATCGTCGTCGAGGACGCCGAGACCGCTGATCCGACGGGGCTCGACATCGCGCTGTTCAGCGCGGGCGCGACGATGTCGCGCGTGCAGGCGCCGCGATTCGCCGCCGCCGGCGTCACGGTGATCGACAACTCGAGCGCCTTCCGCAAGGACCCGGACGTGCCGCTGGTGGTCTCGGAGGTCAACCCGGAGCAGGTCCGCGACCTGAAGAAGGGCATCATCGCCAACCCCAACTGCACCACGATGGCCGCGATGCCGGTGCTCAAGGTGCTGCACGACGAGGCGGGCCTGCAGCGGCTGATCGTCTCGTCGTACCAGGCCGTCTCCGGCTCCGGCCTGGCCGGCGTGGAGGAGCTCGTCTCCCAGGTCCGCGCCGTGGAGCCCGAGGCCGAGAAGCTGGTGCACGACGGCTCGGCCGTGGAGTTCCCCGCGCCGAACAAGTACGTCGCGCCGATCGCCTTCAACGTGCTGCCGCTCGCCGGCGCGCTCGTGGACGACGGCTCGGGTGAGACGGACGAGGATCAGAAGCTGCGCAACGAGTCGCGCAAGATCCTCGGCCTGCCCGAGCTGCTGGTGAGCGGCACGTGCGTGCGCGTGCCGGTGCTCACCGGCCACTCGCTGTCGATCAACGCCGAGTTCGCGAAGCCGCTGTCGGTGGCGCGGGCGCAGGAGCTGCTCGGTTCTGCTGCTGGGGTCCGGCTGGTCGACGTGCCGACGCCACTCGCCGCCGCGGGCGCCGATGACTCGCTCGTCGGCCGCATCCGCCAGGATCCGGGCGTGCCCGAGGGCCGCGGCCTGGCGCTGTTCATCAGCGGCGACAACCTGCGCAAGGGCGCCGCGCTGAACACGGTGCAGATCGCGGAGCTGCTGGTCTAGCAGCTCTTCTCGACGGAACGGACCGAACGGCCCACGGAGGAATCCGTGGGCCGTTCGTCGTTCCCCCGGGTCAGGCGGGCGTCGGGGCGATCCGCCCCGTCACCTCGCCGAGGTCGATGCGGCCGCCGCCCGGTGCCGGCGCGGTGGCGCGGAGGGTGACGACGTCGCCGTCCGCCAGGAAGGTGCGCTCGGAGCCGTCGGCCAGGCGCAGCGGCTCGGCGCCGTTCCACGTGAGCTCGATGAGCGAGCCGCGCTGGTCGCGCTCGGGGCCGGAGACGGTGCCGGAGGCGAACAGGTCGCCGGTGCGCAGCCGCGCGCCGTTCGACGTCATGTGCGCCAGCATCTGCGCGGGCGACCAGTACATCGGCGCGTAGGGCGGGCGTGAGACGATCTCGCCGTTGAGCTCGACCACGAGATCGATGTCCAGGCCCCAGTCCTCGGCGTCGCGGAGGTGGGGGAGCGGCTCGGGCGACTGCGGGGGCGTCGCGATGCGCGCGGCCGCCAAAGCCTCCAGCGGCACGATCCACGGCGAGATCGAGGTCGCGAAGCTCTTGCCGAGGAAGGGGCCGAGGGGCACGTACTCCCAGGCCTGGATGTCGCGGGCCGACCAGTCGTTGACGATGCAGACGCCGAAGACGTGCTCGGCGAAACCCCCGGTGCCGACGGGCTTCCCGGCGTCGCTGCCCGTGCCGACGACGAAGCCGAGCTCCGCCTCGATGTCCAGGCGCACGGACGGGCCGAAGACGGGGGCCTCGTCCGACGGTGCCTTCCGCTGTCCGGCGGGCCGCACGATCGGCGTTCCCGAGGCGACGACGGTGCCCGCGCGCCCGTGGTAGCCGACCGGGAGGTGCTTCCAGTTCGGCAGCAGCGCAGCGGAGTCCGGGCGGAACAAGCGGCCCAGGTTGGTGGCGTGGTGCTCGCTGGCGTAGAAGTCCACGTAGTCGGCGACCTCGAAGGGCAGCTGCAGCGTCACCTCCGTGAGCGGGTGCAGGGCGACGGTGCCCTCGGCCGCCCGTGCGGGATCGGTGAGCAGCGCGACGATCTCGGCGCGCACCCGGCGCCAGTCGGCGCGGCCGCGGCCCAGGAAGCCGTTCAACGACGGCGCCGCGAAGACCGGATCGGCGAGCGCCGCGGCGAGATCGAGAACGTGGTCGCCGATGCGTACGCCCACGCGGGGTGCGCCGCCTGCGGGACGGAAGACGCCGTAGGGAAGGTTCTCGACGCCGAACCCGGAGCCGGCGGGCACGGGCGCCCAGGTGGTGGTCACGATCTCTGTCCTTCGGTCGGGTATGCGGGGGCGAGGCCGAACGCGGCGGCCTCGGCGGGCGGGGTCGCGGTGCTGCACGAGCCGTAGGCGCGCAGGAGCCGGCGGGTCCGCGCGGCCCCGTCGGGCGGGAGGCGCAGGGCCTCGGCCGCGAGCGCCGGGCCGTCCGTGCTCGCGAGAGCGGCGGTCACGGCTCCGGGCCCGCCGCCGGCCGCGGCGCGCGCGGCGGCCAGCACCAGGTTGAGGAATCCGTGGTGGGCGAAACCGGTCGCCGAATCACGTTGCCGGACAGCGTGATGCAGGCCGGCCGTCGCCTTGACCGGCACGTCGCCTGCGGCCGCCGTGACGAGCGCGGCTGCGACCTCGTCGGGGTGGGGGAACAGGGCGGCGCGGACTCCGCCGCACCGGATCTTCAGCCCCGCGCCGCGTCCCGCGAGGACTGTGGCGAGGCGCGGGGTGTCCGCGCGGTCGGGCGACTCGACGAAGACCGGCGTGCCCAGGGCCATCGCGGCCGGGAGCGCCGCGTCCAGATCAGAGGGCTCGCACGCGATCTCCACGAGGGCGAGCCGCAGGCGCGGGTCGGCGTCGACCCTCGCCGCAGCGGCCGCGAGTGCTGTATCGGAAATGCCTGCGGAGGCGATGAGGCCCAGCGCGATCCGATCGTCGTCGGCGAGCCCGGTGCGCAGCTCGTCGATCCGATCGACGGGGCAGAGGAACCGGTGGGTGAGCATCGGGTCGCCGCCGGCGAGGTCGTGTCGGTGTCGGACGAGCGCCTCGCGCATCGGCAGCGCCGTCGGCGGGAACAGGCCCGCGTCGTCCACGAGCGCCGCCTGGAGCGGGCTCATCGTGACCAACTGCGGTAGTACACACCGTCGTCCACGGCCCGCGCGCCCTCGCCCAGCTGCAGCGGGGCGAAGGTGTCGACCATGACGGCGAGCTCGTCGAACCGCTCCATGCCGATGCTGCCCTCCATCGCGCCCGGCTGCGGGCCGTGCGCGTGGCCGCCGGGATGCAGCGAGATCGAGCCCGGGCCGATGCCGGTGCCCTTGCGCGCCTCGTAGTCGCCCGCGACGTAGAACATCACCTCGTCGGAATCCACGTTCGAGTGGTAGTACGGCACCGGGATCGACAGGGGGTGGTAGTCGACCTTGCGCGGGACGAAGTTGCAGACAACGAAGCCCGGCCCCTCGAACACCTGGTGCACGGGAGGCGGCTGGTGCACCCTGCCCGTGATCGGCTCGAAGTCCGCGACGTTGAAGGTGTAGGGGTACAGGCAGCCGTCCCATCCGACGACGTCGAAGGGGTGCGTCGGCAGCACGTAGCGCGTTCCCGTCGCGCCGGCGGCGCCGCGGTGCTTGACCAGAAGCTCCACGTCGACACCCTCGCGCAGCAGGGGCTCCGAAGGGCCGTGCAGGTCCCGCTCGCAGTACGGTGCGTGCTCCAGCAGCTGGCCGTATCGCGAGAGGTACCGCTTCGGCGGGGCGATGTGCCCGCCGCCCCCGCCGCACGCCTCGATCACGTAGGCGCGCAACGTCGTCCCCGCGGCGGGAACCCAGCGGTGGGTGGTCGCGCGGGGCATCAGGACGTAGTCGCCGGTGCGGAATTCGAGGGCGCCGAACACGGTCTCGACGACGCCGGAACCCTCCTCGACGTACACGCACTCGTCGCCGATCGCGTTGCGGTACAGCGGCGACGGATTCGAGGCGACCACGTAGGAGATCCGCACGTCCGCGTTGCCCAGCACCAGGCGCCGCCCGGTGACCGGGTCCGCTGAGGCTGCGCCGTCGAACAGGTCGTGCAGGCGCAGGTGCCGCGGCAGCAGCGGCGCGTTGGGTGTCAGGCTGAGGTCGCCGGGCTCCCACGGCTCGGCAGAGGTGATCGCCGACGGGATTCCGCGGTGGTAGAGCAGGGACGAGTCGGACGAGAAGCCCTCCTCGCCGACCAGCTCCTCGTAGTGGAGCTCCCCACTGTCGCGCCGGAACTGGGTGTGGCGCTTGGGCGGGATCGTCCCGACGCTGCGGTAGTAGGCCATGGGAGTCCTCCTGGATCCGGTCTCGTCAGAGGTTGCCGCGCCGGTCCTGCTCGCGCTCGATGGCCTCGAACAGGGCCTTGAAGTTCCCCTTGCCGAAGCCGAGCGAGCCGTGGCGCTCGATGATCTCGAAGAACACGGTGGGCCGGTCGCCCAGCGGCTTGGTGAAGATCTGCAGCAGGTAGCCGTCCTCGTCGCGGTCGACCAGGATGCCCCGCGAGCGCAGCTCCTCGACGGGGACGCGGACCTGACCGATCCGCGCCCGCAGCTCCGGATCGTCGTAGTAGGCGTCGGGGGTGTTCAGGAACTCCACGCCCTCGGCGCGCAGCGCGTCCACGGCGGCGAGGATGTCGTTCGTCGCGACGGCGAGGTGCTGCGCGCCGGGGCCGCCGTAGTACTCGAGGTACTCGTCGATCTGCGAGCGCTTCGCGGCGATCGCCGGCTCGTTGAGCGGGAACTTCACGCGGTGGTTGCCGTTCGCGACGACCTTGGACATGAGGGCGGAGTAGTCGGTGGCGATGTCGTCGCCGATGAACTCCGCCATGTTGGTGAAGCCCATGACGCGGTTGTAGAAGCCGACCCACTCGTCCATCCGGCCGAGCTCGACGTTGCCGACGATGTGGTCGAGGGCCTGGAAGATGCGCTTGGGCGCACCGTCGCGCTTTCGGAAGGTGCTGGTGGCGGGCACGTAGCCCGGGAGGTAGGGCCCGTCGTACCGGGCACCGTCGACGACGCGTTGCACCAGGGTGTGCCGGGTCTCGCCGTACGTCGCGATGGCGCCGATACGCACGGTGCCGTGCTCGTCGGTCACGTCGTGGGGCTCCGCGAGCACGGTCGCGCCGGAGGCCCGGGCGTGCGCGATGCACCGGTCCACATCGGGCACCTCGAGCGCGATGTCGACGACGCCGTCGCCGTGCCGGGCGTGATGCCCGACGAGGGGGCTGTCCGGGCTGACGGCGCCCTGGACGACGAACCGGATCGACCCCGACCGAAGCACGAACGACTTGTGGTCGCGGGCGCCCTGCTCCGGGCCGCGGTAGGCGACCAGCTCCATGCCCCAGACGGACTGGTAGTAGTGCGCGGTCTGGGTCGCGTTGCCCACGACGAAGACGATCGCGTCCCAGCCGTTGACCGGGAAGGCGTCCCGCGTGGCGTCGTAGGAGACGAGCCCGACGAGCTGGTGCAACTGCTCGGCGCCGAGGCCGGCGAGCTTCTCCTCGTCGGTCAGGGTCTGCTCGAGGGAGGTCTGCTCGGGCGCGGTCTTCGTCGTCATGGTCGTCTCACCTTCCGGGCCGGATGTAACGTGCATCACTACCATCGGCCCGTGCGGAGCCGGTGACAACAGCGACAGCTCCGGCTGCCCAAACTGCCCCGAATTGCCGCCTCCGCGGCGGAAGAGGTAGGCAGATCGACTAGGAAGACCGTGCCATGCTGGAACCCGTGAAACTGGACGACGTCGACTTCGCGCTCCTCGACTCGCTGCACCGCGACCCGCAGATCGGGGTGCTCGAGACCTCGCGCCGCGTCGGGGTCGCCCGCGCGACGGTCCAGGCGCGGCTGAAGAAGCTGGAGGGCGCGGGCGTCATCGCGGGCTATCAGCCGCACCTCGACGTCGCGGCCGCCGGCTTCGGCGTGCAGTGCTTCGTCCAGCTCGAGACGGCGCAGGGCGAGCTCAGCGCCGTCGCCGAGGCGCTCGCCGCCATCCCGAACGTCCTCGAGGCCTTCGCGACCACCGGCGGGAGCGACGTGCTGTGCCGGGTGGCGGCCGAATCGCATGCGGGCCTGCAGGAGACTCTGCTCCGGATCGGGCGTTCCCCGCTGGTCGCACGGTCGATCAGCATCGTCGTGCTGTCCGAGATCGTTCCCTTCCGGGCGATGCCGCTGCTGCGGACGCTGGACGCACGGCCGGTGTCCCGCTCGCCGCGGTACCGCGGCTGATCAGATTGCACAGCTCCACATCGCGGAGCTGCGCATTCGGTGCGCACTCTGTGTGATCGCCCGGCGGATCGTTGCCCGCGGGGCGCTGTGGGTTCCACAGTGATGCCGTTCACATCGGCATCCCGCAGTCCACAGGAGCGACATGAAGCAGCTGCTCACCCGGTTCGAAGCGAAGGCGCCCGAGGTGGTCTTCGAATGGCACGATTCCGAGACCTCCGCCCGCGGCTGGGCCGTGATCAACTCCCTGCGCGGCGGCGCGGCCGGCGGCGGTACCCGCATGCGCCGGGGCCTCGACCGCCGCGAGGTCGAATCGCTCGCCAAGACGATGGAGGTCAAGTTCACCGTCGCCGGGCCGGCGATCGGCGGCGCCAAGTCGGGCATCGACTTCGACCCCACGGACCCGCGGAAGGACGAGGTGCTGCGGCGCTGGTTCAAGGCGGTCTCGCCGCTGCTCAGGGCCTACTACGGCACCGGCGGCGACCTCAACGTCGACGAGAAGTCCGAGGTCGTCCCGATCACGGAGAGCCACGGCCTGTGGCACCCGCAGGAGGGCGTGGTGAACGGCCACTTCGCCGCGGACGGCCGCGATCGCGTGCAGCGGGTCGGCCAGCTCCGGCTGGGCGTCGCGAAGATCGTCGAGGACCCGCGGTTCACGCCGGACCACGGGCGCCGGTACAGCGTCTCCGACCTCATCACGGGCTGGGGCGTCGCGGAATCGGTGCGGCACTTCTACCGGGTGTACGGCGGCTCGCTCGCGGGCAAGCGGGTGATCGTGCAGGGCTGGGGCAACGTCGGCGCGGCCGCGGCCTTCTACGCCGCGCAGGCAGGGGCGCTCGTCGTCGGGATCCTGGACCGCGACGGCGGCCTCGTCCGGCGCGAGGGGATCAGCGCCGACGAGGTGACCGACCTGTTCCTGGCGAAGCGGGGCAATCAGCTGGTCGCGGACGAACTCCTCCCCTTCGACGAGGCCGCGGAACGGATCTGGTCCATCGGCGCCGAGGTGTTCCTGCCCTGCGCCGCCTCGCGCCTCGTCACGCGCGACCAGGTCGACGCGATGATCGGCGCCGGCCTCGAGGTGGTCGCCTCGGGGGCCAATGTCCCCTTCGCCGACCCCGAGATCTTCTACGGCCCGGTGTACGAGCACGCGGACCGGCAGGTCGCCGTGATTCCCGACTTCATCGCCAACTGCGGCATGGCGCGCGCGTTCGCGATGCTCATGGAGGGCGAGGTCGAGGTGTCCGACGAGGCGATCTTCGGCGACGTCTCGCGCACGATCGGCACCGCCATCGAGCGCTGCCGCGCGCGCTCCGCGGGCTCGACGCTGGTGGCGGCCACAGCCTTCGAGATCGCGCTGGACCAGCTCGTCTGACGAGACCGGACCGGGCCCAGGGCCCGGTCCGGCGTCTCACATGCGGCGCAGCTCCGGCCACAGCGCGGACCACGGCGCCCGCGGGTGGCAGAGCCGGATGTCCACGCCGGTGGAGGCGGTCGGCATGCCGATCCGGTGGTCGAACCGCCGCAGGGTGCGCGCCCGGTCGCACATGTCGTCCTGCAGCTCGGCCTCCGAGCTGATGACGCGGAGCACCGTCGTCGCCGAATCCGCAGGCGCACCGAAGTATCCGAAGCCGCGGTTCGGGCTGTAGACGGGAGGCAGGCTGTGCCCGTAGTACTGCAGAGCCGACGCCTGCCAGTAGGAACTGGCGACGATCGCCTGCGGCCGTTCATCTTCCGGAAGCTCCGCGATCGACTCCTCGACCGCCAGGGTCAGCTCGGGCCAGCCGAACTGCCCGTAGACGGAGATCTGCATGCCCGCCTCCATCAGCGACTTCGGCTCCGCGATCTCGGATTCGGG
Source organism: Tsukamurella sp. DT100 (assembly GCF_049844855.1). Lineage (NCBI taxonomy): Bacteria > Bacillati > Actinomycetota > Actinomycetes > Mycobacteriales > Tsukamurellaceae > Tsukamurella > Tsukamurella sp. DT100. The sequence goes on along the minus strand of NZ_JBNCLV010000006.1, from coordinate 71,961 downwards.
GGTGAAGGGCAGGCTCACGACGATGGACGCGACCGCGAGGAGCGACAGCGGCGCCGTCAGTGCCAGCTTCAGTTTCGGCTTCGGCAACGCTTCGAAGGCGACGGCGCCGGCGGCGATGATCACCGGCAGCATCCCGCCCGGGTAGTACGGTCGGCCCGCGGTGATGATGAAGACGATCACCAGCAGGACGAACGCGGGCGCCAGGAAGCGATAGGGCCGCAGGCTTTCCGAGCGCATCAGGGCGTAGAGGCCGTAGAGCAGGAGCAGCGCTCCGAGCACGCCCGCGGTGAGCAGCATGATCGGGATGAAGCCGATGCGGCCGCCGGCGTACTGGCTCTCCTCGGCGACCTGATCGGTGAGCTGGAGGTACGGCCAGCTTCGGTTCGCCTGCCACAGCAGCGCGGGGACCATCGTGAGCACGGTGAACACGCCGCCCGCCCACAACGCGGGGCGGCGCACGAGATCCTTCGGGCCCCAAATGAGTGAGGCCACGATCGCGCACACCCAGAACACGGGGATCAGCCATTTGACCTGCATGTCGATCGCGGTCACGACGCCCGCCGCGAACAGCAGCCAGTCCTGCCGGGTGCGCACCCAGCGCACCAGCAGCCAGGTGATCGCCACCCACAGCGGGGTGTCGATCGCGTTGGTGGCCAGCAGCGAGGACTGCAGCAGGAGGAAGGTCGACGTGGCGTACGCGCCGGCCGTCAGTGCCTGCGCGAACCGCCCGCCGCCGAGCTCGCGGGCGATCAACGCCGACACCAGGATCCCCGCGAGCGTGATGAGGACCGACGGCAGTCGGAACAGCACCAGGGAGTCGCCGGGCATCGCATCGCCGAGGAGTGCCAGCAGGGGCAGGATCGGCCCCTGGTCGGCGTAGCTCACCGACAGGTGGTGTCCGGCGGCGATGAAGTACAGCTCGTCGCCGAACAGGTGGTACTTGCTCGCGCCGAACGCGGCGGCGATCCCGCTCAGCAGCAGGATGGGCACGAGGGCGACCCACGCGACGGGCGCGGGCGCGGTGTCGAGGCGGTCGGCGGGGGCGGGCGTGGTCTCAGTCATCGGTGTCCTCCGACGGTGCGAGGGGAGAGTGCTCGTGCGGCGAGGGCTGCACCGCGGCGAGGAAGACGCGGACCATCTGCTCCGCATGGGTGTCGAGGTCGAGGTCCGGATCGCGTGCGGCGCGGCCCGCGGCACCGTCGATCGCGTCGCGGATGAGGCGGGCCATGATCATCGGATCGAAGTCGGAGGAGAACTCGCCGGATTCCTGGCCGCCCTGCAGGATCTCGGCGAGCGGCGCGAGCATCTCCTTCTCGCCGTCGCTCGGGCCGAACACGGGTGTGCCGTCCGGGTTGCGCAGGTTCAGGACCACCTCGACCATCGCGCCCAGGAACCGGCGCTCCGACTCGATGTATTCGAGGTTGGTCGCGATGTAGGTGCGCAGAATGTCGGTCGCCGTGTGCTGTTCGGCGAGTCGGGGGCCCATGAACTCCGCGCCGGCCACGAACAGGTGGATGACCACCTGTCGCATGAGGTCGTCCTTGCCGTCGAAGTGGTAGGAGATCACGCCCTTCGAGATGCCGGCCTGGCGCGCGATCCGGGCCAGGGTGGCGCGGCCGTAGCCCTCGTCGGCGAGGACCTCGACCGCCGCCGCGATGATCTGCCGGCGGCGGGCCTCCTCGATGAACGACCTCTGGCCGCTCGATTCATTTTCTGGCCGCATGGTCAGAAATTAGCACGACCGGCCACAGGAAGGGAAGGGTTGCGAACGAAAAACGGGGCCCTCCGTGATGGAGGACCCCGTTTCCCGGGCTGCAATAGGTGGCTTGATCAGGCCTCGGTGGTGCGCGTCGGGCGCGAACCCAGCTCCTCGTCGAGGCGCAGGAGGCCGGGGCCGTCACCGTCGATCAGCTTGAGGCGACCGACGATCTCACTGACCGTGGCCTCCTCCTCGACCTGCTCGTTGACGAACCACTGGATGAGGCTCTTGGAGTCGATGTCCTCGTTCGCGGCCCGGTACAGGTCGCGGATCGAGTCCGACACGCGACGCTCGTGCTCGAGCGCGACGTTGAAGACGTCGAGGACGGTCTGCACGTCCACCTTCGGGGCTGCCGAGGCGCCGATCTTCGGGTGGTTGTCGCGGTCCGAGAGGTGATCGATCCACTTGTTGGCGTGGACGATCTCCTCGTCGGCCTGGTGGCGCAGCCATGCCGCGATGCCCGGGAGGTCCCGGATCTCCATCTCGATGGCCAGCTGGCGGTACACCAGCGAGGCCTCGAACTCCAGGGTGATCTGGTCGTTGAACTTCTCTTCGAGTGCATCCGTGAGCTTCATGAGAGCAACTCTAGAACCGTTCCAGCCACCGCGCAACGCAGGCAAGGCGACCCTTTCTGCAGGTCAGGGGCTGTTTCTTAGGTTAGCCCTACCCCTCTTAGCCACGCCTATCGCAAGATCGAGGACCACGAACGCCAGCAGCGAAACGCCGAACACCGGCAGGAACCACCCGAGGAACGCGATGCCCAGAATCGCCGGAATCGCGTGCGACGGTTCGACCTTCCGGATCGCGCCCCGCGCCGGCGGCTTCGGGAGCCCGCCGCGTTTCGGCCGTCGCTGCCACCACATGAGGTAGCCGCGCACGATCACGGTGACGAGAAGCGCTGCGAACGCAACCAATGCGATCTGGTTGAGCAGACCGAACTGCCAGCCCATGTGGGTGTTGATGAGCAGCTCCGTCGCCTTCGCCAGCAGCGGCCACGACGCGAAGGCGAGCACGGTGATCACCTGCCCCGTGTTCGGATCGACGGTGGCGGAGTCGATCCCCATCCGCCACGGCTGCCGGGTCTGGGCCACCGTGATCGCGACGGCCGGATCCGTCGGGATGGAGACCTGGACGGCACCGTCGACCCCGCGGGCGGCGGCCTCCGTGACGGCCCGGTCCAGGACCGCGATGTTGCGGGCCCTGGTCTGCTCCGCGACCTCCGGCGCCACCGCAGGGGCAGCGGCGGGCATCTGGTGATCGGCGTGTTCACCGCCGCCACCGTGCTCGCCGCCCGGCGTCAGCGACGTGGACAGGGCGGGCTTGGTCCAGCCCAGCTCCGTCCGCAACTGGCCGATGTTCTCGCCCGCGTACTTCGACCAGGTCAAGCCCGTCGCGGAGAAGAACAGCAGCCCGAGGAGCAGCCAGGTGCCGATGGAGGCGTGCCGGCTCATCCGGCCGCCCCGGCCCTTGGCCTTGCGGTCGTAGGCCAGCATCCGCCGCGGGTTCCCCCGACGGTGCCGCCACCACAGGTAGAAGCCGCCGAGCGCGACGACCCACAGCCACGACGCCGCGAGCTCGCTGTAGAAGCGACCCACGTCGCCGAGGTGCAGGTCGACGTGCAGCCGGTCGATCCAGAACCGGATCGGCAGCGCCTCGACGGAGCCGTAGACGGGCAGCGCGCCCTGGACCTGCGCCGACGCGGGGTCGACGTAGACGGCGAGCTGGCGGCCGTCGGCCGTGAGCGCCGGATCGTCGAACAGCACGCGGGTGGTGAGCCCGGGGCCGTCGCCGGTCCGCACCGCCGCGACCGGCAGGCCGGGACGGGAGGCCTGCGCCGCGGCGACCTGCTCGGCCAGCGGCCGGGCGGGGCCGTCCGTCCGCGCCTCGAGCTGGTCGGCGTAGACGAACTTCTCGACGGTGGGCGCGGCGGCGTACAGGCCGCCGCTGATCGCCGCGATGAGCAGGAACGGGCCGACGAGCAGGCCCGCGTAGAAGTGCAGCCGCAGGATCGCGGCGCGCCACCCGGGCCGCGCCCGGGCGGGCGGGGCGGCGGGTGGAGTCGGTTCGGTCGGCGGCGCGTTCTCGGCCGCCGAATCGGTCACTGACATGGGGACACCTCACGAGGTAGTGCGCGTACGCGCGGGGAGCCCGGGCGGCGAAGGCCGATCCGGGCGGGTGATGAAGGGGGCGTGGGGTGTCAGGCGGGCGGCGCGCGCAGCGCCCCGTGCCGCGCGAGCACGGGGAGCGGGACGGCGCGGAAGGTCCAGACCGGGGTGACGACGGTGCGCGACCGTGCCCGCCAGGTCGGGGTCAGCGGGGTGAGCGTCGCCAGTGCGACGCGCAGCGCGTGCTCGGCTCCGGCGATCACGGCGCCGGCCACGACCGCCGCCACGAGGTGCGCGGCGGCCATGGTCGGGCTCAGCGCGAGGTGGCCCATCGTCAGGCCGAGTGCGAGGTGGCCGGCGCCCTGGCCGAGCAGCAGCAGTGCGGTGGCGGCCCGCGGCCCGGCCGTGCGCGGCCGCGCGGCGAGCACGCCGAGGAGCGTGCACACGGCGGCGAGGAGCAGCACCGAGGTCGCCGGGATCGCCGGTGCCGTAGCAACGGAGGGGGCGTCCATGGCCGGCATCGAGTGCATCGCGTGCCCGGCCATGGCGTGCCCGGTCATCGTCGACATGTCGTGTCCCGCCATGGCGCTCATGTCGTGGCCGGGCATCGAATGGCCCGACATCGCGGAACCGGCACCGCGCATGGCGAACGCGTGCGCGGTCAGGCTCGCCGCGAAGGAGACCGCGCCCACCGCGGCGCCACGGAGCGCGGCTTCGGGGTGGGCGGGTCGGAACACAGGCGGAATACTACTCCCCGTAGGGGACGGTGCCGGAGCGGGAACCGCAGGTCAGGACCGGGTGGCGGCGACGAACGCGCGGATCAGCGCGGGATCCTTCACCCCGGGTGCCGACTCGACACCGCTGGAGACGTCCACGCCCGACGGCCCGAAGGCGGCGATCAGCGCGGCGACGTTGTCCGGGCGCAGGCCGCCGGCGAGCAGCCAGTCGACGGCGGGCGGTACCGGCAGGTCCGCGGGGGCGAAGGTCGCGCCGGACCCGGGCACCGTCGCATCGATGAGCAGGCGTTCGTCGCCCGCGTGGCCGGACTCGGTGAACCGGGAGGCGGAGATCGCGCGGATCGTGCGGAAGCCGGCGCCGGCGGCGCGCGCGAAGTGATCGTCGGGTTCGTCGCCGTGCAGCTGGATCGTCTCGACGCCGGCGTCGCGGGCGAGGCGCAGCACCTCCTCGATCGGCTGGCCGCGGAACACGCCGACCGCCTCGACTCCGTCCGGGACCCGTGCGACGAGCGCCGCGGCGTCCGCGGGCTCGATCAGCCGGACGCTGCCGGGGGCGAAGACGAAGCCGACCGCGTCGGCGCCCGCCTCGACCGCGGCGTCCACGGTCTCGGGCGTCCGCAGTCCACACACCTTGACGAACACCCGTCGATCCTAGGCGAGGGCGGCGCGCCCGGAGCTCAGATCGTCACCGTGCGCGAGACGATCGCCATCTCCGCGGTGTGGTCCCCCTGCGCATCGACCCCGTCCGGGCGGCGGAGGAAGCCCGGCACTGCGTCGATCCCGTCGCTCGCGTCCTCCACGCGCAGACGGAGCTTCGTCGTTCCCCGGACGGTGAGCGACAGATCCAGTCCTTCCTCGGGGAGGCCGTGGAACAGCAGCGAGAAGCGGTCGCCGACCGGGACGTCGCGCCCCCGAACGGACGCCGCCCGCACGACCCCTTCCTGCTGCGTCAGCTGGAGTACCCGCGCTCCACGGGTGGAGTGGATGCGCACCTGCAGCACCCGGTCGCCGTTCTCGACCCGCTCGGACACCACCTGGACGTCCGCGGGGGTGAGTGCGGCGACGGGAGCGTCACCGACCGTCGTCTCCTCGTCGAGCATCGGGAACTCCGCCGACAGGTCCGCGCGGGTGCGGACGAGAGCGTCGCTCCACCCCGTCGGATCGTCGCCCGATCGCACCCAGTACGCCCTCCCCGCGTCGGCGTCGAGCGCGTACTGCATGTTCACCGGTGTCGGATGCGCCGCGGTCGGGTGGTTCGCCGCAACGCCCGCGCTCACGGCGACCACCGCCACCAGCGCGGCGGACAGCGCCGGGATCGCGCGAACCGTCGCGCGCGGCCCGTCCGTCGCCGCCGGGAACAGGCCGTCCACCAGCGGCAGCAGCACCACGGCGATGACGGCGGTGAGCAGTGCCGACGGAGCCGCCATCCGCAGGCCCATCGCGGGGAAGAACAGCGCGACCGTCGGTGCCAGGACCGCCACGGTCGCGGCGCCCGCGGCCAGATGAGCCGGGAGACCCCACCGCGTGCGGACGTCGACGATCACCGCCAGCGCTCCCGCCAGGGCGGGCAGAGCGGCGAGATAGGAACCGCCGGGCGCGAGTGCGGCCAGGACCACACCGAGGGCGGCGAGCCAGAAGAGTGCTCCCACGGTCAATTCCCCTACGCCGAATCGCCCGCGGAGCAGCATGATCCATGCCAGAACCACGGTGAGCACGAGCGCGACGACCGCCACTCGGAACCATCCCGGCGACCACGGGTCGGCGAACCGTCCGTACTCCGGCTGCACGAGGACCAGCCCCTTCCAGAGCGCCAGGGAGACCGCGGCGGCTCCGACGAAGGGCACGACGCCCCACGCGACGCAGCCGACCAGGCGCGGCGTGGTCGTGCGCTCGCGGCGGAGGACCACGGCGGCGGCGCCGACGGCGAGGAGGGCGAGCAGCGCGATCGGCCAGACGAATCCACCGGGGTACCGGACCAACCGGCCCAGAACCGGGAAGTAGGTGGCGTCCGCGCCCGTCGGTTCCTTGAGGGTCGCGATGTCCGCGGCGCCGAACGCCCGCGTCATGGCGAGCGCATTGGCGCCCATGTGCTGGAGCGACGCCGGTGACTGGTGCGCGGCGTCGTCCTGCGGCTGGTGGTAGGTGGCGGAGCCGTCGATGTACGCCGAGTTGAGCCCGGTGAACCCGCCCGCATCGCGGAAGGGCGAGAAGTCCGTGTCGTTCGGCAACTTGCGGTAGACCTCGACCGCGAAACTGGTGGCCACAGGACTCGGGACCGCTGCTCCGTACAGCGACATGAGGTCGGAGTTGCCCCGGTTGGTCTCGAACATGATCGACGGCCCCGACGACCCCCGCGATTCGAAGTTCAGCACGACGCCGCCCTTCGCGGCCAGGCCGTCCTGGGTGACGAACGCCTCTGCTCCGCAGAGGCACGCCTCCTCGGCGTCGGTGAACAGCAACACCACGTCGTTGCGCAGCGCGGCCCCCGCGCGGACGGCGCGCGCGGTCTCGAGGAGCGTGGCCACGCCGGCTCCGTCGTCGCCCGCGCCGTGCGAGATCGTCGCCGAATCGTAGTGAGCGACCAGGAAGAGCGTTCCTGACGAATCGGAGCCCGGGAGAGTCGCGATCACGTTCTGCACTCGTGCGGAGGACGCGCCGCCCAACGCCGTGGTCGAGCCGACCGCGTCCTGGATCCGGGTGTCGATCCCCGCGGACCCGAGTTGATCGACGATGTACCGACGGACGTCAGCGGCGGCGGGCGACCCCGTGGGGTGGGGCTTCTCGCTGACCCGCTCCTGGTGGACCCGCGCGCGCTCGGCGCTGAAGGTGTCCGCCGGCGCGGTGGCGGGCGCCGGTGCCGGCGGGGCGACCGCTGCGATCGCTCCCCAGGCGAGCAGGGCGAGCACGAGGAGTGCGAGTGCGCTCGCCGGGCCTCTCAATCGATTCGTCACCCGGCGATGCTGCCCTAGGAAACGGACAAAAGGCAATCGCTGTTCCGGGTCAGGGAAGGTCGCCGCCCGCGCCGCGGAGGAAGGCGCCGCTCACGGCGACGGCGGGGCCCGAGCTCTCGCCGGAGACCACGAGGGTCGCGAAGGCGAGGTCGCCGACGATCCCGGCGAACCAGCCGTGCGCGTGGGTGTTGTCGCCGAACTCGGCGGTCCCGGTCTTGCCGCCCAGCCCCTCGATGTCGCGCAGCGCCGTCGCGGTGCCCGAGGTCACGGTCTCGCGCATCGCGGTGCGGAGCGCGTCCGCGACGCCCGGGTCGATCGGCTGGGGCTGCGCGTTCGCAGGGGCGGGCTCACCGTCGAACAGCGAGGGCCGGACCATGGTGCGGGCCGCGAGCGAGGCCTCGACGACGGCCAGGCCGAAGGGCGACGCGGTGACCCTGCCCTGCCCGATCGACTCCTCGACGCGCTCGGCGGGGGTGCGGGCGGCGGGGACCGAGCCGGTCACCGTCGTGATCCCGGGGATCGTGAAGTCCACGCCGAGCCCGAACCGCTTCGCCGTGTCGGTGAGGGCTGTGTCGCCGAGCTTCGTGCCCAGGCCCGCCATCGTGGTGTTGCAGGACTTCGCGAAGGCGGTGTGCAACGGCACGGTGCCGAGCGCGAACTCGTTCTCGTTGGGGATCGTGCGGTCGCCGAAGGTGGCGCGCCCCGGGCAGGCCAGCTGCGCGTCGGGGGTGGTGATCTTCGCGTCCAGCGCTGCGGCCGTGGTGATGGTCTTGAAGGTCGAGCCGGGCGCGTAGAGGCCGGTCAGGGCGACGGGGCCCTGCTTGTCGGCGGCCGCGTTCTGCGCGACCGCGAGGATGCCGCCCGTGGACGGACGGATCGCGACGAGCATCGTCGCGCGCTTCTCACCCGCGACGGCGGCGTTCGCGGCGCGCTGCAGTCCGGCGTCGAGCGTGGTGCGTACCGGTTGCACCGGCGCGGCGGGGAAGGAGTCGACGAGGCGCAGGGGCTTGCCCTCCCCGTCGACGACGGTGACCGAGGAGCCCGCCGCGGCGTCGACGGCGCTGCGCCACTTCTCCTCCAGGCCCGCGACGACGGGCGACCGCAGCACCGGCGCGGCGGTCAGCAGGCGGCCCTCCTCGCGGACCGTCACCCCGTCGATCCCGGTGAGCCTGCCGACCTTCTTCGCGTCGGCGGCGCGCAGCGAGATCACGGCGGTGGGGGAGTCCTTGCCCTCCACCGTCTTCCGCAGGCCGGCGGCGGTCACCGTCGGGTCGGCGGCGGCGAGCCGCGTGGCGAGGGCGTCCGCCGCGGAGGTCGCCTTCGCCGGGTCCAGGTTCACGACGGTGACCGTCTGCCAGGTCAGGAACGGCGCGTTCTTCCGGTCCACGACCGGTGTGCTGTACGGCTTCTCGTCGGCGTAGAGCAGCCGCGCGCCCTCGGACGTCGCGTCGGGATGCACGACCGTCGGCTTCCAGGTGACCTTGCCGCCCCCGGCGGCGACCTTGGTGGTGAACCGCACGCCGTGCTTGCGGGGGAGCGCCCACGACCAGGTGAGCGTCCGCTCCTCCCCGTCCTTGCCGGCGGTGACGGTCGGCTTCGCATCACCCATGCCGTCGAACGTGGCCTGCAGCGCGGTCGTGGCGGACTCGGGATCGGAGGTGAGGCCCGCGGCCTGCGAGGCGTCCCGACCCGACAGGGCGGTCGCGAACTTGGTCACCACGTCGTCCTCGGAACAGGCGACGAGCGAGGCCGCGAGGGCGGCTATCGCGAGGATCGCCGCGCCGCCGCGGGCGGGGCGGGCGGGCCGGTGCAGGGTGGAGCGCATGCGCCCAGTCAACCCGCGAGCGGCGATACCCGCCAAAGAGCGAAACCGGCGCCGACGATAGTCATTCGCTATCAGTGCAGGTCGAGCGGCATGCGAAGCGCGTCGACGGCGATCGCCGCAACCGTGCCGATGGCCGCGTCCACGCGCGGCAGGCTCGGATCGTTGCGCGCCGCGTGCGTGAACACCGCCACCGCGACGGGGTGCTCGCCCGGGTACGCGACCACCGCCACCTCGTTGCGGAGCGCGCCGAGGGTCCCCGTCTTACCCGCGATCGACGGTGCCGAGCCGAAGCCCGAGGCGACGCGGTGCCGGAAGACCTGCCCCGCGAGCGCCGAGCGGGCGAAGGCGCACTGCTCCGCGGACGCCGCGGTGTCCGACCAGATCGCGGCGAGCAGCGCGGTCATGTCCGCGGCGGTGGTCGCGCTGCCGAAGGTCGGATCGTAGGCGCGCACGGGGCGCGCGAGGTCGTCGTCCGCGAGCGCCGCGAAGGCCTCGGCGACGGTGTGCGTGTCGGTCTCGGCCATCATCGCGGCCTGGATCTCGGCGTCGCCACCCACGATCCGCGTGCCGCGCAGTCCCAGGTCGTCGGCCGTCCGCTGCACCGCGTCCAGCCCCACCAGCTCCATCAGCACGCCCGCCGCCGCGTTGTCGGAGACCGCGACCATCGAGCGCAGCAGGTCGCGCACGGTCAGCTCGACCGGATCCGACAGCGTCGCGATCCCCGTCGGCCCGGGCGTCGCGGCCGCGGGGTCGACGACGACCCGCGCGCGGGGATCGAGCCGCCCGGCGTCGACGGCGCGCGCCGCCGCGACCAGGAGCACCACCTTGTAGACCGACGCGGGGACGACCGGCTGCTCGCCGCCGAGCGACAGCACGGCCGCGGGGCCGAACGGCGACCCCACGACGCGCGCGTGCAGCCAGCCGTTGCATCCCGCGTCGGCGAAGACGGCGTCGATCCGCTCGGCCGGGGTCACCGCGCGAGCCGCCACAGCACCGACTCCAGCCGCGCCGCGTCCGGGTGGTCGCGGCGGCCGAGGACCTTGACCCGCAACGGGAAGTCGGTCGCAGCGCGGCGCGCGGTACCGGCCGGGACGTCGTCCCCGGCGGCGACGGGCGTGAACGCGAGCCCCGCGGCCACGGCGGCGTGCGCGGCGGCCTCGGTCTCGGTGATGAGCACCGTCGACGTGATGCCCCGCGCCGTGAGCCGGTCCAGCAGCAGGTCCGCCGCGGGCGGATTCGCCGCGCGCGGCGGCAGCGCCACCGCCAGCGCGGACAGGTCGCGCAGGCGCGGCGACCGGAATCCCTCGGGCACCAGGAAGTCCCGCGGCAGAGCGATCACGGGCCCCGACGGTGCGCCGTCCCCCAGCACGGGGTGCTCGACCACCGCGACGTCCAGCAGGTCCTCGGCAACGGCCCGCGCGAGCTGGGGCGACGCGCCGGCCGAGAGGGTCAGCGGCGCACCGTCGACCCCGGGGGCCAGGGCGGCGGCGCAGGCGGCGGCCACCGCTCCGCCGAGCGCATCGCAGAGGGCGACCCGGCGTTCCCCGGCCCCGGCGCCGAGGCGCGCCGCCTCGGCCACGAACCGGTCGGCGTCGCGGACCATGACCCGGGCCCGGGGAAGCAGCTCGCGCCCGGCCGGGGTGAGGTCGGCGCCCCGTCGGCTCCGGTCGATGAGGGTGACGCCCAGCGCCTCCTCGAGCCGGCGCAGGCCCGCCGAGACCGGGGGCTGCGTGATCCCGAGCCGGTCGGCGGCGCGGCCGAAGTGCTGCTCCTCGGCGACCGCTACGAAGAAGCGCAGGTGCCGGATGAGATCCATGCGCCGGAGTCTAGCCAGCCCAATCGCGCCCGCGCCGCGACGGGAAGCAGCACAATCGACAGGCGTGAGTGATGCCGTCGACGCCGAGATCGCGCAGATCCGGGACGCCCTGACCGCGCGGATGGGCGAGATCACCGTCTCCGTCGTCGCGTCGATCCGGCGCCAGATCCCCTTCTACGCCGACGCGGGCGCCGTCTCGGAGGAGATGGTCACCGAGGCGGTGCGGGACAACCTGACCTACATGGTCCGGGCGCTCACCGCCACGTCCTTCGACACCGCCCCGGCCGCGGAGACCGGCCGCACCCGCGCCGAGATCGGGGTGCCGCTGGCAGCCGTCATGCACGCCTACCGGATCGGGGTGCACCGCGTCTGGCAGGAGGTGCACGCGATCGCGGAGGCGCGGCCCGGGCTGAGCCGGCAGGCCCTGCTCTCCGCGACGCAGCACATGTGGGAGGCGCAGGACCAGTTCGTCGACGCCATGGCCGGGGCGCACCGGGACCGGACCACCGAGCAGGCGCTGGACGACGCCGCCGAGCGCGCGGCCCTCGCGGAATACCTTCTGCAGGGGCGTATCCCGAGCGATCAGAGTCTGTGGGAGATCGCGACGATCCTCCGCATCCCCACGACGGGCCCGTATCTCGCGGTGGCGGCGGCCACCGTCGAGGTGGGGCGGGCGCCGCTGCCGGGCATCGCCGATCGGCTGCGCGCGATCGACGCCTACTCGGCGTGGAGACTGTTGCCGGACCAGCAGATCGGGATCATCCACGCCCCGACGCCCGCGGTGCGCACCGCGGTGATCGACCTGCTGCGCCGCGTGGCCGTCGCCCGTGTCGGCGTGAGCGCGCCCTTCGGAGACCTGCGCGACACCCCGCAGGGACTGACGTTCGCACGCCGCGAGCTGGTCGGGCCGGGCATCGGCGTCTCGGTGTTCGACGGTTCCGTGCTCGGCACGGCCGCGATCGCGGCGCCCGAGACCACCGTCGACCTGGCGCGGGGCGTGCTCCGCGGCCTCTACGACCTGCCCGACGACGACCGCGAGCCGCTGTTCGCCACGTTCCGCTCGTGGGTCGCGCACGACGGCAACGTCAAGGACGCCGCGGCCGCACTGTTCGTGCACCCCAACACCGTCCGGCATCGCCTGCGGCGGGTGGAACAGCTGACGGGCCGCTCGGTGGGCTCGCCCCGTGAGGTCGCGGAGCTGTGCCTCGCGTTCGAGGTCGACGCCCGTGTCCGTTTCCAGGTGGGGGCTTCGCGCGATGTGACAACCTGAGATCGCGGCACGGTGACGTGCGCCACAGCGACCGGAGGAGCCTCCATGCCCGACACGGACGATCTCGCCCACCTCGACCTGACCGACGTGGCGGAGCTGCTCCGCTCGGGACGTATCACCTCCACCGCGGTGACCGAGGCGCTCCTGGCACGGATCGACGCCCTCGATCCGGCCCTGCACAGCTACGCGCACGTGGGTCGGGAGGCGGCGCTCGAGGCCGCCGCGCGGGCGGACGCCGAACTCGCGCGGGGCCGGTGGCGCGGGCCGCTGCACGGCGTCCCCGTCGCGGTGAAGGACCTGTTCTACACCACCGACGCCCCGACCGCGTCGGGCAGCACGGTGCACGCGGGACACCGCTCCGACCACGACGCCACCGTCGTCGCGCGCCTGCGTGCGGCGGGCGCCGTGATCCTGGGCAAGCTCACGATGACCGAGGGCGCCTACACGAGTCACCATCCCGACCTGCCGACGCCGGTGAACCCCTGGGACGCGGACACCTGGTCCGGCGCCTCGTCCAGCGGCTCGGGCGTGGCGCCCGTCGCCGGGCTGTGTTTCGGCGCGCTGGGGACCGACACCGGCGGATCGATCCGGCTGCCGTCGAGCGCGAACGGCACGACCGGCCTCAAGCCCACCTGGGGGCGGGTGAGCCGCTACGGCAGCACGGCGCTGGCCGCGAGCATGGATCACGTCGGTCCGATGGCGCGCAGCGCGCGGGACTGCGCCGCCATCCTCGGCGTCATCGCCGGCCAGGACGTCAACGACCCCACGGCCTCGCTGCTCCCCGTCCCCGATTACCTGCGCGACATCACCCTGCGCCGCGCCCCGCGATTCGGCGTCGACCCCCGGCTCAACGAGACCTTCGACGCGCCCACGCGCGCCATGCTCGAGGGGGTCGTCGAGACGGTGCGCGACCTCGGTTTCCTCGTGGTCGAGGTCGAGACCCCGGACTTCCCCGCGGCGGCGCAGCACTGGGCGCCGCTGTGCGCCGTGGAGACCGCCTACGAGCACCGCGCGACCTTCCCCGGGCGGGAGTCCGAGTACGGGCCCGACCTCCGGGACCTGATCACCCTCGGGCAGGGCATCGGCGGCGTCGAGTACCAGGGGATGCTGGAGTGGCGGCGCGACTTCATCGGTCGCTGCCGCAGGCTGTTCGCCACCGTCGATCTGCTGCTGCTCCCCGGCACGGGCATCGCCTCGCCGACCCTCGCGCAGATGGCGAACCTGGGCAGTGACGAGGACCTCCTCGCCGGTCTCCTCGTTCCCACCGCGCCCCTGGACATCGCCGGGCTGCCGTCGTTGACCCTCCCCGGCGGCTTCACCGATCGGGGCACCCCGCTCGGCTTCCAGTTCGTCGGCGGGGAGTTCGCCGAGCAGCTGGTCCTGCAGGCGGGGCACGCCTACCAGGGCGTCACCGACTTCCACCGGCGCCGGCCGTCGCTCACCGCCTCCGGGCCCGTTCAGGAATAAAGGCTGACAAAGGCACGTAGTCGCAAGACTGCAATACCAAGCTGTGGTGATTGTGTTTCGTGACACCCCAGCGGGCGGAACGGTGTTTGCGTCACCATCGACGCGACAGGGTGTTCCGGGTCACTCTGTAAAGGACGAATCCGACACCCGCCCACGAAGGACCTCCGATGACGAACCTCGCCGAGAACCTCACCGCCGCCGCTGCTTCGCACGCCGACACCGTCGCCCTGAAGTGCGACGATCTCCAGTTCACCTACGCGCAGTTCGACGACGCGTCCGCCCGGTTCGCCACCTACCTCGCCGAGCAGGGGATCGAGCCCGGCGACCGCGTCGGGATCATGCTCCCGAACACCCCGGCGTTCGCCATCGTCTTCTACGGCATCATGCGCCGCGGCGCCGTCGCGGTCCCGATGAACCCTCTGCTCAAGGCCGCCGAGGTCGAGTACTACCTCGCGAACACCTCCGCGAAGGCGCTGTTCGCCACCCCGGTCTTCGCGGACGACGCTGAGGCCGGCGCGAAGGCCGCCGGCGCGGCGTGCCACTTCGGCGACGACGCCGCCCTCGCCACTCTCCTCGCGAAGTACGAGCCGACCACGGCGGTCGAGCCCCGCGATCCGTCGGACACGGCGGTCATCCTGCACACCTCCGGCACCACCGGTAAGCCCAAGGGCGCCGAGCTGACCCATCAGGGGCTCGGCATGAACTGCGAGATCTCGGGCCGTACGCTGCTGCACCTGACCACCGACGACGTGGTGATGGGCTGCCTGCCCCTGTTCCACGTCTTCGGCCTCACCTGCGGCCTCAACGCCGCGGTGCGCTTCGCCTCGACGCTCACACTGATCCCGCGCTTCGATCCGCGCAAGGCCATCGAGGTCATCGGGCGCGATCGCGTGACCGTCTTCCTGGGCGTGCCCACCATGTACGCCGCGCTGGTCGCCGCGCTGCAGCCGGGCGACGACGTCTCCTCGCTGCGGGCCTGCGGCTCCGGCGGCGCGGCGCTGCCGCTGCAGGTGATCGCCGACTTCGAGAAGGCCTTCAACGCGATCATCATGGAGGGCTACGGCCTCTCCGAGACCTCGCCCGTGGCCTGCTTCAACCACCCGGACAAGCCCCGCAAGCCCGGCACCATCGGCACCCCGATCGAGGGCGTCTTCATGCGCGTCGTCGACGACGCCGGCAACGAGGTCCCGCAGGGCGAGCGCGGCGAGGTGCAGGTGCGCGGCCACAACATCATGAAGGGCTACTGGAACCTCCCCGAGGCCACCGCCGCCTCGATCGACGCCGACGGCTGGTTCTCCACCGGCGACATCGGCATCGTCGACGAGGAGGGCTACTTCTCGATCGTCGACCGCAAGAAGGAGATGATCATCCGCGGCGGCCTCAACGTCTACCCGCGCGAGCTCGAAGAGGTGCTCTACAGCCACCCCGAGATCGCGGAGGCCGCGGTCGTCGGCATCCCGCACTCCTCGCTCGGCGAGGAGGTGGGCGCCGCCGTCGCGCTCAAGGCCGGCAGCACCCTCACCGCCGAGGCCGTCCGCGATTTCGTCAAGGAGCGCGTCGCCTCCTACAAGTACCCGCGCCACGTCTGGGTGCTGACGGAGCTGCCCAAGGGCGCCACCGGCAAGGTCCAGAAGCGCGACATCAGCATCCCGTCCGAGTACTCCGCCTGAATCCGAACCTCCAGAGAGTCGAGGCACTGCCATGACCACCACCGACACCGATCGCACACCTGAGGACGAGTTCGGCGCCCCGCTCGACATGCTGCTCGTCAACTCGACGAAGTCCTTCGCCTCCCGCATGATGCCCAACGCCGCGTGGGCGCGCATGGCGCAGTCCCTGGCCGGCAAGCCCGTCACCGTCGCCGAGCGCGGCGCGGGTCTGGTCAAGGAGCTCGGGCTCATCGCCGCGGGCAAGAGCCAGCGCGCCCCGAAGAAGGGCGACTTCCGCTTCTCGGACCCGGCGTGGAAGGAGAACCCGCTTCTGCGTCGCGTCGAGCAGGCTTACCTCGCGGCGTCCGACACCGCCGACCAGCTGTACGAGGACGCCGAGCTCGACTGGAAGGACGCCGAGAAGATGCGGTTCGTCCTCGACAACGCGATCGAGGGCCTCTCGCCGACCAACAGCCCGCTGCTCAACCCCCTGGGCTGGAAGGCGCTCATCGACACCGGCGGCCTGTCGGCGCTGCGCGGCGCGAAGAACTTCGCCCGCGACATGGCGAGCACGCCCCGGATCCCGTCTATGATCGACCCCGACGCGTACACGGTGGGCGAGACGCTGGCCACGACGAAGGGCACCGTCGTCCTGCGCACCCGGATGTTCGAGCTGATCCACTACGCCCCGCAGACCAAGCAGGTGCGCGAGGTGCCGATCCTGCTGGTGCCGCCGGTGATCAACAAGTTCTACATCATGGACATCGCGCCCGGTCGCAGCCTGATCGAGTACTACGTCAAGGGCGGCCAGCAGGTCTTCGCGATCTCCTGGCGCAATCCGTCGGCGCGGCACCGGGACTGGGGCTTCGACGAGTACGGCGAATCCATCGTCAAGGCGCTGGACGCGCTCGAGGTGATCACCGGCGCCGACAAGGCGAACATCTTCGCCACCTGCTCCGGCGGCATCCTCACCTCGATGATGATCTCCCACCTGTTCGCGACGGGCCACGGCGATCGGATCGCCGGGCTCACCCTCGGCGTCACCGTCCTCGATCAGAGCCACGCCGGCCTCGGCTCGGCCCTGGCCAGCGAGCGCGGCGCCGAGGCGGCCATCCGCTCGTCCGCGAGCAAGGGCTACCTCGACGGTGCCGCGATGGCCGAGATGTTCGCCTGGCTCCGCCCGACGGACCTGGTGTGGCGCTACTGGGTGAACAACTACATCCAGGGCAAGTCGCCCTCGCCCTTCGACGTGCTCTTCTGGAACGCCGACACCACCCGGATGTCGGCGAACCTGCACAAGGACATGGTCACCATGGGCCTGCACAACACCCTGGTGACGCCCGGCGAGCAGATGATGATGGGGACCCCCGTCGATCTGTCGAAGGTCGAGTGCGACGCCTATGTGCTGGGCGGCATCTCGGACCACATCTGCCCGTGGCAGGCCACCGAGCGCAGCGCCGCCCTGCTGGGCAGCAAGAACAACACCTACGTGCTGTCCACCGCCGGCCACATCGCCGCGCTGGTCAACCCGCCCGGCAACCCGAAGTCGTCGTTCCGCACCGGCCCGGTGCTGCAGGACCAGACCCCCGAGGAGTGGTTCGAGGCGGCCGAGAAGCAGGCCGGCTCGTGGTGGCCGCACCACCTGGCCTGGCTGAACGAGCGCAACGGCGCTGAGATCGACGCGCCCACCCAGCTCGGCGCCCCCGGCTACGAGCCGCTGGCGCCCGCACCCGGCACCTTCGTGCACGAGAAGTGAGGACACCCATGACCACCACGATCTCCACCCCCCAGGACCTGCTCGGCCTCGTCGGGCAGCCGCTCGGCACCACCGAGTGGATGACGATCGATCAGGAGCGGGTCAACCTCTTCGCCGACGCCACCGGTGATCACCAGTGGATCCACGTCGATCCGGAGAAGGCGGCCGCGGGGCCGTACGGACGCACGATCGCCCACGGTTACCTCACCCTCTCGCTGGCGCCGCTGTTCATCGCCGAGGCGCTGGTGATCGAGAAGGTCCAGGCCGGCGTCAACTACGGCCTCAACAAGGTGCGCTTCCCCGCGCCGGTCCCCGTCGGAGCGCGCGTGCGTGCCGCCGTGGAACTGGCAGGGGCGCAGGAGAAGCCGGCCGGGATCGAGGCCGTCATCCGGCTGACCTACGAGGTCGACGGTGCCGACCGCCCGGCGTGCATCGCCGAGACGGTGGTGTTGTACCGATGAGCGACGAGACGACGACCACGGAGGTCGAGCTGCCCGACGAGCTGATCGCCACCGGCGGCCAGCGGATCCGGGTGCGCTACCGGCCCGGAGTGGGCGTTCCGCTGGTGCTGTGCAACGGGATCGGCGCGAGCCTCGAGGTGCTGGACCCGTTCGTCGACGCCCTCGATCCGCAGCGCCCGGTGCTGCGCTTCGACGTGCCCGGCACGGGTGAATCGCCCACATCGATCCTGCCGTACGGCTTTCCGTACCTCGCGTGGGTGCTGGGCCGGGTGCTGGACGAGCTGGACATCGGCGTCGTCGACGTCCTGGGCCTGTCCTGGGGCGGCGCGCTGGCACAGCAGTTCGCCTTCCAGAACCCGATGCGCTGCCGTCGCCTGATCCTGGTGTCCACGGGAACCGGCGCGATCATGGTGCCGGGCAATCCGCTGGTCCTGGCCAAGATGGTCACTCCTCGCCGGTTCAAGGATCCGGAGTACGGGGCGCAGATCGCGGGCGAACTGTACGGGGGCAGCGTGCGCGAGGACGGCCAGGAGGTGGCGGACCTCTTCATCCGGCAGCTGCACGCGGGCTCGAAGATGGGGTACCTGCACCAGCTGCTGGCGGGCGCGGTGTGGACGTCGATCTTCGCGCTGCCGGCGATCCGGCAGAAGACCCTGCTCGTGTTCGGCGAGGACGACCCGATCATCCCCATGATCAACGGGAAGATCTTCAAGAAGCTGATGCCGCGGGCCACGCTGTACGCGCACGACGGCGGCCACGTCGATCTCGTCGCGCGGGCGGACCAGCTGGCCCCGGTGATCGAGGACTTCCTGGGGACGCCCCATCTGGGGAAACGGCAGTGGCGCGGCCGCGTGGCCGGACTGCTCACACCCGGCGACTGACCCTGGAATCATTCCAAAATCGGGCGTAGTCTAGTTCGCATGACTGAGGTGGACACCGCCGAGGACCGGCTGCGGGGCGTGGGGCTGCGGATCACCGCGCCCCGCGTCGCCGCGCTCGGCTACCTCGACGGGCACCCGCACGCCACGGCCGACGACGTGGCCGAGTACCTGCGCGGCAGGCTCGGCACCGTCGCCACGCAGACCGTCTACGACGTGCTGCGGGTGTGCGCCGAGAAGGGCCTGCTCCGCCGCATCGAGCCCGCGGGCTCCGCCGTTCGCTACGAGGCCCGCGTCGCCGACAACCACCACCACCTGGTGTGCCGGTCGTGCGCGAAGATCGTCGACATCGACTGCGCCGTCGGTGCCGCGCCGTGTCTTACCGCCGACGACGACCACGGCTTCGTCATCGACGAGGCCGAGGTCACCTTCTGGGGCTACTGCCCCGACTGCGCCCCCTGATCCACCGCCCGGCGGCGGATCGAACCATCGGCCGGAGGCCGGTTGTGATTCGGACTACTGTCGGGAGGGAACTCCGCCCGGACCGGGCGGGCACAACGCGAAGGAGCGCCGGATATGAGCTTGGACGTCGTCTACACCATCTCCTCGACCGCCACCGGTGGCGGTCGCGACGGGCACGTGAAGTCGGCCACCGGCCGCATCGACCTGGACACCCGGCCCCCGAAGGAGATGGGCGGCAACGGCGAGGGCACCAACCCCGAAGAGCTGTTCTCGGCCGGCTACGCGGCGTGCTTCCTGGGTGCGATCCGCGCCGTGGGCCGCAACGAGAAGGTCGCCGTCCCGGACGACACCACCGTCGACGTCACCGTCGGCTTCGGCAAGACCGAGTCCGGCTTCGGCATCAACGCCGCCATCAAGGCCACGCTGCCCGGCCTCGCCCAAGCGGACGCCGAGACCCTCGTCGCCAAGGCGCACCAGCTGTGCCCGTACTCGAACGCGACGCGCGGCAACATCGACGTCGACCTGACCACCGCGGTCTGATCGGCGCCTGAGCACGCTACTGCGGCCCGCCGCCCTGGGGCTCGTCTTCCTGGGCGGCGCGGCCGGCACCTTCGTCCGCGCCGAGGTGGGGCACTGGCTGCCGCACAGCCCCTTCGCCTGGTCCACCTTCACGGTGAACATGCTCGGCGCGTTCCTCCTCGGCGGCATCGTCGAGGCTCTGTCCCAGCGGCCCGACGACGAGCGGCACCGTCGCATCCGGTTGCTGCTCGGCACCGGCTTCTGCGGGGGCCTGACCACCTACAGCGCGTTCGCGCTGGACATCCACGACGCGGCCCCGGCCGTCGGCGCGCTGTACGCCGGTGCGACGGTGCTCCTCGGCCTCGTCGCGGCCCTCGCCGGGGCGGCGGTGACACGACGATGACGACCCTCCTGATCGCCGTCGGCGGGGGCCTCGGGGCCGTCCTGCGCTACCTCGTCGACGGTGCACTCCGCGCCCGCCTCTCCTTCTGGGCCACGGCGGCGATCAACGTCTCGGGCTCGTTCGTGCTCGGACTGCTCGCCGGAGCCGTCGCCGGGGGAGGGCTCGGCGGGACGGCGCTGGCGGTGCTGGGCACGGGCGTGTGCGGCGGCTACACGACCTTCAGTACCGCCACCGTCGAGACCCTGACGCTCCTGCGGGACAAGCACTACCGCGACGGTGCGTTGTACGGGCTGGTGACGCTCGGCGCGAGCGTCGTGGCGGTGTGGGGCGGCTACGCCCTCGGCGCGCTGTGACCTTCGGTGCGACTCTGCGATGCGTGTCCGGCGTTCCGTCGCCGACACGCACCGAGGATCGTCACGCGCCGTTGCGCTCGACCGCGTACCGGTACACCGGCCGGGTGAGCGCCAGCGAGATCAGCATCAGGAACATCACGATGAGGGCGCCCCACATGGGCAGGCCCGCCAGGGGTGCGCCGTTGTGGTCGACGCCGAAGCGGCTCACCGGATCGCTGTAGTCGCGTTCGTTGCCGAGCAGCACCGACGCGGCGGCGAGGAGGAAGCCCACGAACACTGCGAGGCCGTAGAGCACCGTCGCCCAGCGTTGTCCGAACAGCGCGAAGAGGCCGGTGAAGGCCATGGCCGCGACCACCACGAGCCCGGCGATCGCGATGACCAGGATGGTGATCGTGCGCACGCCCAGCGGCGACGAGGGGAAGTTCCCCGGGTAGCCCGTGGTGCCGAGCAGCGCCGAGCACTGGATGATCGCGGTGACGTACAGGGCGATGGCCCCCGCGCCCGCGGCGAGCGAGACGAGGACCCACAGCCACATCGCGCCGGGCCGGCGCACGCTCGCCACCGTCAGGCCAGCCGGGCCTTGACGGCGGACGAGAGCCGCTTGCCGTCGGCGGCGCCCGCGGCCTTCGCGTTGGCGACCTTCATGACCTGGCCCATCTGGCGCACCGTCGGCGCCTCGCCGAGCTCCGCGGTCACCTCGGCGATCGCGGCGTCGACGAGGGCGTTCAGCTCGTCGTCGCCGAGCTGCTTCGGCAGGTAGCGGGACATGACCTCGGCCTCGGCGCGCTCCTTGGCGGCCAGCTCGGCGCGGTCGTTCGCGTCGAAGATCTCGGCGGCCTCGCCGCGCTTCTTCACCTCGCGCGCGACCACCTTGAGGAACTCCTCGTCGGTCAGCGCGTGCGCCGTGCCGGAGGTCTCCTCGTTCTGGATCGCCGACAGCAGCATGCGCAGCGTGCCGGTGACCAGGACGTCCTTGGCCTTCATCGCGGTCTTGAGGTCGTCGCGGATAGCGGCCTTCACTTCTGACATGACGTCCAAGTTACGCGGTGTGCGAGGGTGCGGCAGCTGAGTATCCTGGGGGAATGGCAGTTCATCCTCTTCTCAAGGCCGGCGCCGGGCTGGCGGGCGCGGGTGTCGCGTCCCTCGCCTACGCGGGAGTCTTCGAGCGCAACGCCTTCACGCTGCGTGAGCACACGCTGCCGATCCTGCCGCCGGGCACGCCCACGCTGCGGATCCTGCACATCTCGGACCTGCACATGACGCCCGGCCAGCGGCTCAAGCAGGCCTGGGTGCACGAGCTCGCCGCGCTCAAGCCGGACCTGGTGGTGAACACGGGCGACAACCTGTCGCACCCGCGGGCGGTCCCGTCGGTCGTGCAGACCTTGAACCCGCTGCTGGGCCGCCCGGGCCTGTTTGTCTTCGGTTCCAACGACTACTTCGGGCCCACGCCGAAGAACCCGGCGAAGTACTTCGACAAGGATCACGAGCGCAAGCACGGCGAGCCCCTGCCCTGGCAGGACCTGCGGGCCGCGTTCGCCGAGCGCGGCTGGCTGGACGCGACGCACCAGCGGCGGCGGCTCGAGGCCGGCGGGGTCACGATCCAGGTGGGGGGTGTCGACGATCCGCACATCGAGCGGGACCGGTACGAGACCATCGCCGGGCGCGCCGACGAGTCCGTCGACCTGCGGCTCGCGCTCACCCACTCGCCGGAGCCGCGCGTGCTGGACCGGTTCGCCGACGACGGCTACGACCTTGCGCTCGCCGGCCACACGCACGGCGGGCAGCTGTGCCTGCCGGTGTACGGCGCCCTGATCACCAACTGCGGGCTGGACCGGTCGCGGGTGAAGGGTGCCTCCGCGTGGGGCGCGCACATGAAGCTGCACGTGAGCGCCGGGCTCGGCACGTCGCCGTGGGCGCCGTTCCGCACCTTCTGCCGGCCGGAGGCCTCGCTGCTCACCCTCGTCGGCGCGCCGGTGCGCGACCGGGAGGTCGAGCTCGGGCCCGTCATCGCGCCGGAGGCGGTACAGGCCTGACCTGGCGATTTCCTGCCCGACGGTGGCTGTAGTAATCTATTGCAGGTTGTCACCACGGGGTGTGGCGCAGCTTGGTAGCGCGCTTCGTTCGGGACGAAGAGGTCGTGGGTTCGAATCCCGCCACCCCGACTCGTTGGTTGAGACGACAGCAGGGCCCCTGATCAGTGGAAACACTGGCCAGGGGCCTTACTTGTTCCTCAATGGCCCGGGCGTTGGGTCGAGTCGATGCAGGGGAAGAGCATGAACGCTGAACCCGAGCCCTTCCTGCGGATCAAGCTCACCGCAGACGGGGACGCGCCCTTCACGGTCATGTTCGAACCGAGCGGGATGACGTACGACCTCGGCGGCGGGCAGTTCATGCTGGCCGACGTCGTGAATCCTTATGGCAATGAACTCGAGATAGATCATTGGCAGGGCGGGGTCTCCGTCTGGGCACCCGGCGCGGTGGTCACCCGCGACGCCGAGGGCGCGGAACTCCACAGGCTCAATTAGCGGAGGGATCGTCGTTCTTGGACGGTGGTTTGCAGTGTGTAGCAGCTCTTCCTGATCCGGCTGAGATCAGCGTCTGTTCAGGCGTGCCGTTGCGCGAGCAGGCAATCGACGCGGCGCCGAAGAATCCTGTACTCGGTGTCCAATCGTCCTGGCTGAGTTGGACGCTCGACTGCATTGCCGCCGACGACGACCTCCTTCGTGTCGAACTGTGCGCGGGTGAAGTCGACCTCCTCGCCGCTCGGGAGCAGATTCCACCAGTGATAGTCCACTCGTTCGCCATGGATATGGACCTCACCGCGCACGAGGCGTCCACCGAAATGGTCGTGTACGACGAGGGCGGAAGTGCCG
The DNA here is from genome assembly GCF_049844855.1 of Tsukamurella sp. DT100. Taxonomy (NCBI): domain Bacteria; kingdom Bacillati; phylum Actinomycetota; class Actinomycetes; order Mycobacteriales; family Tsukamurellaceae; genus Tsukamurella; species Tsukamurella sp. DT100. Next base: position 48,677 of record NZ_JBNCLV010000006.1, on the reverse strand, counting down.
CATTGGCCGCGTGCGACATTAGTCGTCGACCACTGGCGGACATCCTCCGGAGCGCAGGTATCCGGGCCCCACGACGCGCGAAGCGCCTGGTGCAGATCATCCAGAGTCGGCGTCATGGGAGGAGCGTAGCGAGGAGGTCGGACATGCTGATCGACTTTCGGTCCCAGTGCCGCCCGCATCCTGCGTCGGTACCGTCGAAGCATGGGGACTTCGACGCCACCGCCCGGATCGGGTACCGCCGCAGCGTACGACCCGATAGCCGAGGCGTACGCGCAGGAGAACGCGACGAGCCTCCTCAACGAGTACTACAACCGGCCGGCGATCCGAGCGTTGCTCGGCGATGTCGCGGGTAAGCACATCCTCGATGCAGGCTGTGGTTCCGGTCCGACGCTCGTCGACCTCGTCGAGGATGGCGCGACGGCGGTCGGCATCGACGGCAGCGCGGCCCTGATCGATATCGCCCGCGAGCGCGTCGGCAACGACGTGGAGCTGCAGGTTGCTGACCTCGCCGCGCCTCTGCACTTCGGCGACGCCGTCTTCGACGACGTGGTCTGCTCGCTCGCCCTGCACTACCTCGAGGACTGGCACGCCCCGCTCGCGGAGTTCCGCCGCGTGCTCAAGCCCGGTGGCCGGGTCATCCTCTCCGTGGAGCACCCGTTCGTCATGTTGTTCACCCAACTCCAGGCCGGTCACACGCCGAACTACTTCGACACTCGGCCGCGCACGGAGTCCGAGATGGCAGGGATCACCGGTGAGCTCACCTTCTGGGACCGATCGCTCGCCACGATGTTCCGGACGTTCGTCGAGAGCGGATTCCGCGTCACCCACATGGATGAACCCGGCCCCGCGCCCGAGGCGCTGGAGCGGTTCCCCGACTTCTTCGCGGACAAGGACGATCCGCGGTTCCTCGCGTTCCTGTTCGTCGTAATGGAGGCGTGACCTCGCTGTTGCGCAGGCTCGCCGCCACCGGCGAGCGCAGTCTGTCATCACGGTGTGGCGCAGCTCGGTATCGCACCGAGCGCGGTGATCGCCCGCGCCGCCGAGGGCACGGAGATCCTCCGGCTGAGCTAGCGGCGGGACCGTCGTCGGGCTACTGCGCGTTGGGGCAGAGAGTCTCGTGCAGTGCTCGTTGTGTCGCGGGAGACGATGTCGCGGTGAACCGGCAGGTCGCTCGTCCATTGACGTAGAGCGCGTACAGGGGCTCGTCGCCGATGAGCCGGTTGGTGACTCGCACCTGCTCCTTGGTCGTGTCGCTCTTCGTTCGGTGCAGGACTTCCCGGTTCTGCTCACAGAGCAGCACGCGGTGCTTACCGACGGCGCCCGGTTGGAGCGTCGGGAGGAGCTGGTCCCAGTTCGTCTCGTCGAACTGCATCCGCCACGACGTCGTGAACTCCTCTTGCGACTTCCAGTCGGCGTCGCCCGCGTAGGCGGGCGAGGTCATCCGCTGCCAGTCCTTCTCGACCAGTCGGCTGAACGCGCCGTTCAATTCCTCGTACGAAGGGTTCTGCACGTCTCCGAGTGACGCGCAACTGGGGAGCCCTTCGTCATCTCCGCTGATGAGGCTGCAACTCGCACCTCCCAGTGCAATGGTGGCCACGATCAGTGCGGCCGACGATCGACGTCGCATGGTGGGAGTCTATCCAGTTCGTGAAAGGTGCATTCGGCGCGTGGCGCCTGGAAGTGTTCGCCGGGTCGGCTTGCTGCGAAACCTCCTCGACCAGGCACGACGACCGTGACACCATCGCTGTATGGCTGATGACCACACGCTGCTGAGATCCATCTCGCAGGCGAACCCGAGGGGCGCCGGCCAGGGCGACCTGCCGGCGCTGCTGCGTCGGTTCGCCGACACCGTCGAGGCGCTGGGCACCGTCGAGGTGGAGGACCTCGTGATGCACGACGAGATCACCGAGGACGGGAGCTGGCTCAGCTTCACGCTCTACTACTCGAAGCCGCGGCTCGCGGCGGTACCCAACGACTGAGGCCGCGTGAATCCACCGCCGGCGGACGGATCCATCGGTGTGTCTGTTTCGTGAAGACGGTTGACGCGGATACCCCCAGGGGGTATAAATCCAAGTACCCTCAGGGGGTACCCGCACGACGGTGGATCCGCCGCGCACGCACACCGAAGGAGCACGTCATGGACCACAGCGCACACGCCGCCGCACCGTTCCCGCAAGGGCTGCAGACCGCGGAGCAGGGCTACCGCATCACCCCGGCGCTGACGATCATCGACGCCGGCCGCACCCGCGTCGAGTTCGCGATCCTCGGCCCCGACGACGCGCCGGTCACCGCCTTCGACGTGCAGCACGATCGAAAGCTGCACTTCATCGCCGTCCAGCGCGATACCAGTGGATTCCAGCACGTGCACCCCGTCATGGACGCGGCCGGCACCTGGTCGGTCGAGCTGGACCTGACGCCGGGCGTGTGGCGCTTCTTCGCCGACATCGCCCCGACGGCGCTCGGCGCGGGCATCGTCCTCGGCGCCGACGTCGCCGTTCCCGGCGACTACCGGCCCCGCGACCTGCTCGAGCGCCGCACCGTCTCGACGGTCGACGACTACGTCGTCACGCTCGACGGTGCGCTCCTGCCGGGCGAGGGGGCCGAGCTCCGCGCCCGCATCACCCGCGGCGGGATCCCCGTCACGGACCTGCAGCCGTACCTCGCCGCCTACGGCCACCTCGTCGCGCTGCGCGCCGGCGACCTCGCCTTCCTGCACGTCCACCCCGAGGGCGACCCGACGGACCCCGCCACCCCTGCCGGCCCGGACATCCGGTTCCACGCGATGGCCCCGTCGGCGGGCACGTACCGGCTGTTCCTCGACTTCCAGCACGCCGGCACCGTCCGGACCGCGGACTTCACGCTCGTCGCCGGCGAGCCCGCTCCGTCCGCGGCGTCGGAGGCGCCGGTCGACGGCGCGGAGCCCGTCGCGCACGGCGGCCCGCACAGCAGCCATCACGCCGCGCACCACCACTGACCCGCATCCACTACTTCGGCACCGAACTCAGGAGAGATACCGTGGGTCCCTTCGCGAACCGCGACTTCCGGCTGCTGTTCAGCGCGCAGATCGTCGCCCTGCTCGGCACTGGCCTGACCACCGTTGCGCTGGGCCTGCTCGCCTACGAGATCGCGGGCTCCTCGGCCGCAGTCGTGCTCGGCACCGCGCTCACGATCAAGATGGTGCTGTACGTGGTCATCGCGCCGCTCGCCGCGGCGTACGTCGACCGGCTCCCGCGGCGGGCGTTCCTGGTGGCGCTCGACGTCGTGCGCGCGGGCATCGTCCTCGCCCTGCCCTTCGTCACCGAGGTCTGGCAGATCTACGTGCTCATCGGCACGCTGCAGGCGGCGTCGGCGGCGTTCACGCCCACCTTCCAGGCCGTCATCCCCGACATCATCACCGACGAGCGCGATTACACCACGGCGCTGTCCGCGTCCCAGGTCGCCTACACGATGGAGAGCCTGGTCAGCCCCGTCCTCGCCGCGCTCGCGCTCCTGCTCATCGACTTCGACGTCCTGTTCCTCGGTACCGCAGTCGGATTCGTCGTCTCCGCATTCCTCGTCCTCAGGGCGACGGTGCCCGACGCGCGCCGCGCGCCCGCGGGCGGTCCCGCCGACCGCATCCTCTCCGGCGTCAGGCTGTTCGCGCGCACCCCGAGCCTGCGGGGCGTCTTCGCCGTGAACTTCGCGGTGGCCGCCGCCGGCTCGATCGTGGTGGTCAACACCGTCAACTACGTCCGCGATCGACTGGGCGGCAGCGAGTCCCAGGTAGCATGGATGCTCGCCGCTTCCGGCGGCGGCACCCTGCTCGTGGCGCTGGCCGTCCCGCGCCTGCTGGACCGGTTCTCGGAGCGGTCCGTGATGCTCACGGGCGCAGTGCTACTCACCGTCGCGGCGGTCGGCGCCGTCGCGATGGCCGCCGCCGACACCCCGTCGTGGGCGCTCACCGCGGCGGTGTGGTTCGCGAGCGGCGCCGGCTCCGCCATGGCGATCACCCCCACCGGCAAGGTGCTCCGCGCCGCGGCGGCACCCAGCGACGTGGCCGCCGTCTTCGCCGCCCAGTTCTCCCTCTCGCACCTCGCCTGGCTCATCGCCTACCCGATCGCCGGCTGGGGCGCGAACCGTTTCGGGCTCGTCCCGGCCTGGGCGCTCCTCGCCGGAATCGCCGCCGCCGGAGCGATCCTCGCGCCCGCTCTGTGGCGCCGCGGTCCCGTCGCGCTCCCCGCGCCCACGACCGCGGGCGCGACCGTCGCGGCACCGTCGGGCACGGAGGACCGCACGCCGGAGCGCGAGCCCGACCTGGTGCCCGGCAGCCCCGCCTGGCGGCACACGGCTGCCGCAGGCGGCACGCTCACCGAATGCCAGTGCACCTGCGGTCAGGCCGCCTGACCGCCGCAGCGCCGGCGGCGGTCACCAGGCCGCGACGAACCCCGCGAGAAGGACTGCGAACGCACCGATCTCGGCGACGATGAGTGCCAGCATGAAACCCCGCACCCCGGGCGCGGGCGGCGCGAGCTGGTTCTCCGTGTCCCGACGCGCGCCGTGCCAGCAGTAGCTGGCGATCGCCGCGACGAAGAAGAACACCAGGATCGCGGCCGCGGTCAGGTCCACCCACTGCGGCCACGCGCTGAGCTCCACGAAGACCGCCGCCAGTGCGATGGCGAAGGAGTACAGCAGCGCGGCGCGGTGGGCGATGTCCACGTAGACGTGCGCGTGGTGCTCCGGGGAGGTCATGATCCCGTGGTACTTCCACACCCCGAGGGCCAGCGCCCACAGGAAGACGAGACCGGAGGCGAGGAGCGTCAGCCGGGTGTCGAGGCCCAGCGCGGTGGCGTCGATCGTCATGCGTGCGCGCGACCGAGCACCAGCGGCGACGTCGGGATCGGCACCCACGCGGGCGCCAGCATCCGGTCCTCCACCGTGGTCACCGCGAAACCCGCCCCGCTGATCAGTCCGACGGCGTCGCGGTGCGCATGGCAGTTCCCGAACAGCCGCGGCCAGACGGTGGCGTCCGCCGCCTTCTGCAGTCCCTCCAGCATCCCGCCCCGCGCGGCGACGTGCTCGAGGAAGCGGAGCTCGCCGTCGGGCCCCAGGAATCCGCGGACCTGCCGGACCGCGCCCTCGGGGTCGGGCAGCGAGCACAGCACCAGGCTGAACACCACGGCGTCGAAGGGCTCCGCGGCGACGTACTCGTCGAGCCGCTCGGGCCGCACCTCGACGCGCGCGTCCGCCACCGCAGACGCCTCGGCGCGCAGGGCGTCCTCGGGCTCCAGCGCGACCACCGTCGTGACCTCCGGCGGGTACAGCGCGAAGTTCGTGCCGGTGCCCGCGCCCACCTCCAGGACCCGTCCCGACAGCCCGGCCAGGTTGCGTCGCCGCAGCTCGGTCAGCAGCGGCGGCTCGTTGCGCACCAGCCGCGGCCACATCTTCACGAAGAACGAATCGCCCATGCTCCATCAGTACCCCATGGCCGCCTCCGCGGCGGCGTTCCGGTGGATGCGAGTACAGGGCGCGCGGCGGCGCCTGGTAAACCCAATGGAATGACCACCCCGGAGGTACCCGCGCAGTTCGCCCGCAGCGGCGGCGGCTTCGATTCGCTGCCCGCCGCGGAGGGCCGGTGGGCGCCCGGCACCCTGTCGGGGCCGGCGATCGCCGGCCTGCTCGCGCAGGTCCTCGACACCGAGTTCGGCGAGGGCCTCGTCGGAACCCGCTGGCACTGCGATATGTTCCGCATGGTCCGTTCCGGCCACCTCGACGTGCGCACCCGCCTTGTCCGCTCGGGTCGCCGCATCCGCGTTGCGGAGGCGGAGATCATCCAGAACGACAAGACCGTCGTCCGCGCCGCCGTCACCTTCTACCACCGGGCCCCGCAGCCCGACGGTGCCGTCTGGTCCGATCCGCACGTCCCCGCCCCGCCGCCGCCCGGCGCCCCGCGCCTCGCGATGGCCGGCGGCAGCGGCGAATACGTCTCGTCGGACACCCCGGAGCACTGGGCCACCGCCGAGCGCAAGCGCGTCTGGACCCGCGGCTGGCGCGTCCTCGACGGCGAGGAGACGACGCCCTTCGCCCGCACCGCGATGGTCTCCGATTGCACCAACCTGGTGACCGGCATGGGCACCGGCGGCGTCGAGACCATCAACGGCGACGTCTCCATGGCCATCGCCCGCGCGCCCCGCGGCGACGAGATCGGCCTGGAGGCAGATCAGTTCGTCATCGTCGACGGCATCAGCATCTCCTCGGCCAGCATGTTCGACCGCGACGGCCGGTTCGGCGTCTGCACCGTCACCGGCATCGCCACCGGCTCCGCCGTCCACGGGCCCACGTCGTCATGAGCGTCGTCGTCAGCCGGCGCGGACCGGTCACCGTCGTCGAGATCGACCGGCCCGACGTGCGCAACGCCGTCGACCGCGCCACCGCCGAGGCCCTCGCCGACGCCTTCCGCGCCTTCGACGCCGACCCCGACGCCGCCGTCGCCGTGCTGCACGGGCGCGGCGGGACCTTCTGCGCGGGAGCCGATCTCAAGGCCGTCGCCGCCGGCACCCCGAACCGCGTGGAGCCCGACGGGGACGCGCCGATGGGAGTCTCGCGGATGCGGCTGAGCAAGCCCGTCATCGCGGCGATCGAGGGGCATGCCGTGGCCGGCGGCCTCGAACTCGCCATCTGGGCGGACCTCCGCGTCGCCGCGACCGACGCGGTCCTCGGCGTCTTCTGCCGCCGCTGGGGCGTGCCCCTCATCGACGGCGGCACCGTGCGCCTGCCGCGGCTCATCGGCGCGAGCCGCGCGATGGACCTCATCCTCACCGGGCGGCCCGTCGACGCGGCCGAGGCCGAGGCGATCGGCCTGGTCAACCGCACCGTCGAACCCGGGACGGCCCTGGAGGCCGCCGTCGAGCTGGGGCTGCAGCTCGCCGGATTTCCGCAGACCTGCCTGCGCAACGATCGCCTCTCGATGCTCGACGGGGAGGCGGAGTCCGAGGCCGAGGCGCTCGGGATCGAGTACCGGTACGGGCTCGCCTCCCTCGCCGACGGCGCCGTCGCGGGCGCCACCCGGTTCTCCGACGGTGCGGGACGGCACGGCGCGTTCCGCGACGAAGGACCTGTGCGATAGCGACGATTCGTCGGGTAACGGACACGCAACGGTCACCTGCAATTCGTCACACCGGTCACAGCAGCCACCTAGTGTGCAGGTGAACGGCCCGCTCGGGGCCGCGCAGAAGGGAACATCATGGGGCTCGCCGGCGTCCGCAGCGAACTCAACGATCTCACCACTCAGCTCACGACCATCGCCGCGTCCATCGGCCGGACCGGCGACGACCTCCAGATCGACGCCCGCAGCCTGCACGAGACCGGCTCGTGCGACGCGGTCAACTCCATCGCCCGCCGCCTCGACGACCAGGGGCTGCAGCTGCGCCGCCTGCAGGCGCGGATCACGAAGGTGGTCGACTCGCTCGCCTGATCAGCCCCGGCCGATCCGCATCGCGGCCAGCCACGCGCGGAAGTCCGCGTAGGCGGCGGTGAGCTCGTCCGCCGGCCAGTCCGCCGGCCGCAGCTCCGGCGGGAGCAGCGGATCCCGGTAGAGGTGCCGCACCACCGAGACCATCGTCAGGAAGCGCGCCTGCCCGTCGTCGCCGGCGTCGGCGATCGCGCCCAGCAGCGCGCGCCCGTGCCGGGACCATTCCGGCAGGTCCCACAGCGTGCGCGCCAGGTCGACGGGGTCGTCGTCCGGCCGCGCGGTGAAGCGCGCGGTCACCTGGCGCACCGTCGTCGGGAGCATGCGGTCGAGGTTCGCGGGCCGCATCCACACGCCCTCGCGCAGCTCCGCGAGGCGCAGTCGGGTCATCTCGGTGCGCAGCTCGGCGCGGTCGCCGGCGCTGCGACCGCTGGTGGTGACGATCGCCGTCTCCCAGGTGCCGTCCCAGGGCAGTGTCACGGGGGAGTCGGTGCGCGCCTGGCGCCGGGCGAGGCGGTCCGACAGCGCGTAGCGCCCGCCGTCGCGGACCAGATCACCGGCGGACACCATGCGCGACATCGCCGCTCGCGTCGTGGATTCGGAGACTCCGAACAGCCGCATCGCGGCCACGATCTCGCGACCCTCCAGCTCCGGCGGGTGCGCGCCCAGCAGCAGGCTCAGCACGGCCGAGCGCGCCGAGACCGTCGTGGTGAGGGGCGTGGACATCGGCGTCGACGCTACACCGCGGGGGTGGGGTCGCCGGGTCAGCGGTGTGCGAGCCGGCGCCGTCGGTGGCCCTGCGGAACTGCAGGGGCGGGCGACGGTGCTGCGTGGTCGTGACTCTCGGATTCTGTCCGGTTCGGACAAGTGCGGTGCACGGGCGGCCGCGCCTCGGATGCGTGCGGCTCGGCGGGCGATGTGCGGCGCCCGCCCTGGTCAGAGCGGTCGATCCGTCGGCGGTCTCCGGCGCGCGGCGGCGCATAGTGCACCGGCCACCGTGCCGTCGATGCAGGCTCCGTCGTCCCCCGCGCGGCGCCGAAAGGAGGCTCCGGCGTTCGCTTCCCTACGGAACGTCGTGCGTGAGGTGGGGGACCAGTCGTCCCCCGCGCGGCACCGATTCCCGCACGAGAAGCCAGCTCTCCCACGCCCAACGCCGATTCCCCGTGGCGTGCCGCGTGCCCTCAGCCGTCCTCCGCGCGGTGCCGCGCTGCTCGTCCGAATGTTCCAGACGTGAGACCTGGGCCGTGTCCGAATCGGACAGAATCCGAGAGCGGCGTGAGCGCCGAAGGCAAGGGCGCGGCCCCACGCCCCACGCCCCTCGTCCCCCGCGGCACGGCGGGCGGTCGGGTGCTCGGTTGGGCCGCCCACCACGAGTTCATTGCATATCTGGTGCGACTGTCGCCGATATGCAACACTGGGGTGACGGCCCGGACGGGCCGCGCACCGTCGAACGAAGGAGCAGGCGTGCCGACCCATGACGTGACCAATCAGGCGCCGCCGCTGATCGGCTTCAACACCGCCGAGACCCCGATGATCGACGATGCGCTGCGGCGCGCCCACGTCGACGCTGCGCAGCTGGACGCGATCCACGCGCTCGGCGCGCTCGGCGGCACGGCCGAGGCCCTCGAATGGGGCGACCTGGCCGAGGCGCACCCGCCCGTCCTGAAGACGCACGACCGGTACGGCAACCGCGTCGACGAGGTGGTCTACGACCCGGCCTACCACCAGCTCATGAAGGTCTCCGTCGAGCACGGCCTGCACGCCGCGCCGTGGGCCGAGGCCGACCCGAACGCGCACCTGGTGCGCGCCGCCAAGTTCAGCGTCTGGGGTCACGTCGATGCCGGGCACGGTTGCCCGATCTCCATGACCTACGCCGTGGTCCCCGCGCTGCGCGCCAACGCCGAACTCGCCGCGCAGTACGAGCCGCTGCTCACCGCGAAGGAGTACGACTTCGGCCTCCGGGCGCCGCTGGGCAAGCGCGGCCTCATCGCCGGCATGTCGATGACGGAGAAGCAAGGAGGCTCGGACGTGCGCGCGAACACCACGCGCGCGATCCCGCAATCCGATGGGACGTACCGGATCACGGGCCACAAGTGGTTCACGTCCGCGCCGATGTCGGACCTGTTCCTCACGCTCGCGCAGACCGAATCCGGCGTCTCCTGCTTCTTCATCCCGCGCGTGCTGCCCGACGGGACGCGCAACGTCTTCGCCCTGCAGCGGCTCAAGGACAAGCTGGGCAACCACTCCAACGCCAGCAGCGAGGTCGAGTACGACGACACCGTCGGCTGGCTCGTGGGCGAGGAGGGCCGCGGCGTCCGCACCATCGTCGAGATGGTCAACATGACCCGCCTCGACTGCGTGCTCGGCACCGCCACCGGCATGCGCGCCGGGCTCGCGCAGGCCACGCACCACGCCGCGCATCGGAAGACCTTCGGCGCCGACCTCATCGACCAGCCGCTCATGCGCAACGTGCTCGCCGACCTCGCCGTCGAGGCCGAAGGCGCCACCACCGCGGGGCTCTGGCTCGCGGGCCTCACCGACCGGTCCGTCGCCGGAGACGAGGACGCCTCGCTGCTGCGCCGGATCGCCCTGGCCGTCACCAAGTACCACGTGTGCAAGCGCGGCCCCATCCACGCCGCCGAAGCACTGGAGTGCCTGGGCGGCAACGGATACATCGAGGACTCGCGCATGCCGCGGCTGTACCGCGAGGCGCCGCTGCTCTCGGTCTGGGAGGGCTCCGGCAACGTCGCCGCCCTCGACGTGCTGCGCGCGATGGCCCGCGAGCCGCAGGCCGTCGCGGCCTTCTTCGCCGAGCTGGACGCCGCCACCGGCGCGGACACCGCGTACGACGAGGCCGTCGCGAAGCTCAAGGGCTCCTTCGGCGCACTGGACCTCACCGACCAGGTCGCGATGCAGTTCGGCGCGCGCCGCCTCGTCGGCGACATGGCCGCCGCGCTGCAGGGCTCGCTCCTGGTGCGCTACGGGCACCCCGCCGTCGCGGATGCCTACACCCGCACCCGCCTCGCGGGCGACCGCGGCGACGTCTTCGGCACCCTCCCGCAGGGCGTCGACACCGCCGCGATCCTCGACCGCGCTACGCCGAAGGTCGGCTGAAGGCTCCGGTGGGATCGACCGTCGCGCGCCCCGACCGATCGACGGTCGTGCGACCGGGCACGGCTCCCGGGTCCGTCGAACGGGGGACGACAACGCCGGCGATACCCGCTTCAATGCGAAGCATGGAGAATTCCGCACCACGGCAACCGGATACGACGCGCGGCCGTCGTTCGCCTGCATCGCAACTCCACCGATCACTGGGGCCCGCGTTGATCCTCGTCGGAGCCGTGCTCGCGGTGGCGTTCCCCGATCTCAGATTTCTGTGGTTCCAGGGGCGACCACTGGGGCTTCTGCTCGTGATCATCGGTCTGTGGGAGACCGTTTCGACGTTCCGAGCGTCGCGCTGACGCTCCCGAGTCATGAGGTCAGTATCGGCCACATCGCCGGAGCGATGACGTCCTTGAGCTCAGCCCACGGGACGGTGATCCCTCGGTAGTCGCCTTCGGCGTGCGATACACCGGCGAACACGACGAGCCCGTCCGTGCCGGGGATCCAATCGGCCATGTCGCGCGCCGGGTCCGAGAGGAACGGGACGGTCCCGACCGCGGCCGCGTGTTGCTTCACCAGCGCGGCGAGCCGTGCCAGCCCGGCGTCCGGGGTGGCGAACAGATCCGTGAGCAGCACGGGGCGCGCGGTCTCCGTCGCGATGACGACCGTGCCGATCAGGGTGGTCGGGTGGGCCCCACGCGAGATGTAGGTGCTCGTCAGGAGTACGCCCGCGACCACGCCCGGCCCGAGACGGGTGACGCCGGAACGACGCCCGTCCGCCAGGCTCCCGTCCCGGACAGTCATCGTCCCCTGGATCCGATCGGGGAGCTTCAGCTGTGGTTCGAGCGATGCTCGCATCGACGAGTTGAACCGTTCGGCGACCGCGGGCGACCCGCCGCTCACCGTCGGAATCCCGACGTCGAAGGTCACCGGGCCGTCCGTGCCGGTGCGCCGCTCCGTGCCCGCGGCGTACCCATCGCGGGCGGGCACGGTCGCCGCCGACGCGGGCGAGGTCGTGGACGGGCCGGCGGAGACCACCACGGAACCGGCGGAGGCACCGGTCGTGCCGGCGGGCTCGGCCGGGCGGTCGCCGCACGCCGTCACCACGGTCACCGTCGCCGCGACGAGGAGACCGGTGGCGACCCGGCGTGCGTCCATCGTCAGTTGCCCGGGGGCTCCGGCGCCGGTGTCTCCACCGGGCCGCCGCCGCGGCCGCCCGCGCCGGGGATGGTGAACTGGCCGAAGCCCGGGATGGTGATGGTGGTGCCGCCCGGCCCCGTCTGCACGCCCGGTGCCGACGGGTTCGACGGTGCCGGCGCGATCCCGTTCGACAGGTTCAGCGTGATCGTCGAGCCGGGCTGACTGAATCCCGACGGCGACGTCGACACGACGGTGCCGTTGGCCGCGGAGTTGTTGACCCACGCCACCGTGGTCTTGAAGCCCGCCGCCTCGACGCGGGACTTCGCCGCCGCCTGCGTGAGCCCGATGACGTTGGGGATCTTGCCGGGGCCGAAGCCGTCCTTGTACTTCGGATCCACGGGCGGCAGGGAGACCGGGCCGTAGATCGTCGAGATCGGCTTGAGCGCTGTGTACCAGGCCGTCGCCGGCTCGTTGCCGCCGTAGACGTTGCCGTCGCCGCACGGGCGCAGCGGGCTCGTGCAGATCGGGCCGGGGGAGTTGCCGTCGTTGTAGACGTAGCTGGCACCGGCGTACTGGTTCGTGTACGCGAGGAAGGCCGAGGAACGGAAGGTCTCCGTGGTGCCGGTCTTGCCGGACAGCGGCAGCGTCCAGCCCGCGCGCGAGGCCGCGCCGGCCGACGTACCCGCACCGCGGTCGTCCGCGCTGAGCGCGTTGGCGAGGGTGTTCGCCAGGCCCTTCTCGATGACCTGCTCGCACTTCTCCGACTTGTAGGGCACCGGCGTGGTCTCCGGCTTCCCGTCGGGCCCGACGGTCTGGATGCCATCGCTGTTGCGCTTGGGCTGCGTGATCGACTGGATCGGGTTCGCCGGGCACCAGACGCCGCCCGAGGCCAGCGTGGCCGAGACGTTGGTCAGCTCCAGCGCGCTCACCGCGGTCGGGCCGAGCGTGAACGACGCCAGGTTCTGCTTCTTGAACATGTCGGCGAGGCTGTCGTTGCCGAAGCCCGAGCTGCCGGGCTGGGTGTACGAGCGCAGGCCGAGCTTGACCGCCATGTCGACGACCGGGGTCACGCCCACCTGCTCGATGAGCTTGATGAACGGGGTGTTCGGCGACGTGGCGAGCGCCTGCGTCAGCGACATCGAGTACGGGTAGGGCCCGGCGTTCTTCACGCAGTAGGAGTCCGACGGACAACCGGCGTAACCACCGTGGCCCATGCCCTTGACCTGCACCGTGGACGGGACCGTCACGTTGGTGTCCAGGCCCATGCCCTTCTCCATCGCCGCCGCGACGGTGAAGATCTTGAAGGTCGAGCCCGCGCCGTCGCCGACCTGGGCGAAGGGCTCGGGCTGGACGGTCTGCCGCTTGCCCACGTCCAGGCCGTAGACCCGCGAGGAGTTCATCGCGACGATGTCGTGCGACGTCTCGCCCGGCTTGATCACGTTCATGACCTGCGCGACGTTCGACAGGGTCGGACTGGCGGTGGCGTTGAGCGCGGCCTGCACCGAGTCCTGCACCCGCGGGTCGAGCGTGGTGCGGATCGTGTAGCCGCCGCGCATCACCGTCTCCTTGGGGATGCCCGCCTCGGAGAGGTACTGCAGCACGTAGTCGCAGAAGTAGCCGCGGTTCGCGACCGCGGAGATGCAGCCGCCCGGGAGAGTGTTGGGGCGCGGCAGCACGCCGAGCGGCGTCCGCTTCGCGGCCTCGTACTCCGCCGCCTTGTCCGGGAAGTTCGCGACGAGGGTGTCGAGCACCGTGTTGCGCCGCTCGATCACGCCCTGCGCGTTGGCGTACGGGTTGAGCGACGAGCTCGACTGCACCATCCCGGCGAGCATCGCCGACTCCTGGATGTTCAGCTGCGAGGCGCGCTTGCCGAAGTAGGTCTGCGCGGCCACCTCGATGCCGTAGGCGCCGTTGCCGAAGGGGACCAGGTTGAGGTATCGCGCCAGGATCTGCTCCTTGGCGATCACCTTGGCCTTGGCGTCGTCGACCCCGTGCTCCTGCTTGGCGCGCTCGGTGAGCGTGCGCTCGAGGGTGAGCGCCATCCGCACCTCGCGGAGCTTGCGCGCCGGGGTGGTGGCGACCGCCGCGCGCCGGTCCGCGTCCGACTTCGCGAGGACGAGCAGCTGGTAGTTCTTGATGTACTGCTGATCCAGCGTGGACGCGCCCTGCTGCACCTCGCCCGCGGACTGGTTCTTGAGGAAGGCGCGCACGGTGCCCTGGTAGTCGACGCCGTCGTGCTCCATGAAGCGCTTGTCCTCGATCGAGATGATCGAGCGCACCATGTCGGGCGAGATCTGATCGAACGGGACCTGCACGCGGCGCTGGTCGTACAGGTAGGCCATGGGCGCGCCGGTCGAGTCGGCGACCGTCGTGACCTCCGGGACCTGGCCCTCCAGCAGCTCGGAGCTGATGTTGTCGACGGTGTCCGCGGCGCGGTTCGAGATCAGGCCGAGCCCGCCGACGTAGGGGAACAGGACGCCGGCGACCAGCAGTCCGGCCAGCAGGACGCAGCCGGCCAGCTTCGCGATCACTCCGGGTTTCGACACGGTCACCAGGATACGTGCCGACCCGCCGTGAACCCCGGTCCCGACGCGCCGACCAGGCGATCGGTACGGGCGTGCTGGATTTCTTGGACCACTGTTCGATTTCCCTCGGCCCTCGACTTGTGTCCGTCGTGTGATTCAGGTAACACTATTGCAGACGATGTGGCGAGCACCTCGATCGGCCCCCCGCACACCTCCGGGATGGGCCGTCACCGGGTCCGGGCCGCACCACGCGAAAGGGGAGTCACATGACAAGTGCACGCGTTCTGGTCGACGACGAAGACCGCCTGGTTTGGGTTTCCAAGGCCAAGTGTCGCGAGGTCGATCCCGACGAGTTGTTCGTCCGCGGCGCCGCGCAGCGCAAGGTCGCGACCATTTGTCGTCACTGCCCCGTCCAGCTCGAGTGCGGCGCCGATGCGCTCGACAGCCGCGTCGAGTTCGGCGTCTGGGGCGGCATGACCGAGCGTCAGCGCCGCGCGCTCCTCCGCCAGCACCCCGAGGTCACCAGCTGGCGCTCCTTCTTCGAAGCCCAGCGCGACCGCAAGCGCGTCGCCGCGGGCTGATTCCCCGGCTCCCGTCCGGGAGTGACCAGGGCCTCGTACCGCTCGACGGTGCGGGGCCCTTTCGTTTGTCCAGCTACCCTTTTCGTCGTGCGAGCCGACCGGGGCTCAGGACCCGACGATCTGCTCGGCGACGGCCTGCAGCGCCTCGAGGTTCGCCACCTCGAACGGGAGCGAGGGCACCCCGACCACCGGCACCGTCGGGCAGCGGCCGACGAAGGCGCCGAGCATCTGCACCTCCCGCGCCGCGATCTCCGCGCGCCAGGCGTGCACCCGCAGCAGACCCTCCGCGGTGCGCGCGGCATCGTCGGACCCGAGGCGGCTCGCGGCCTCCCGGGCCTGCTCCGCGCCGATCGCCGCCAGCCCCGGATGGGTGCGGTTGACGATGAGCCCGGCCAGCGGCATCGACTCGCCGGCGAGTCGTTCCACGAAGTAGGTGGCCTCGCGGAGCGTGTCCTCCTCGGGCGAGGCGACCACCACGAACCGGGTGCTGGGGCGGGCGAGGAGTGCGTAGGTCTGGTCGGCCCGCTCCTGGAAGCCGCCGATCAGGGAATCCATCTGCGAGACGAACGTCGAAGCGTCCGAGAGCATCTGGCTGCCCACGATGGTGGACACGAGCTTCAGTGCGATGCCCATGCCGCCGGAGACGAGCCGGCCGATGCCGCGGGTGGGCCCCGCGATCAGGCCCATCAGGCGCGAGTCCAGCATCGAGCCGAAGCGCTTCGGGGCGTCCAGGAAGTCGAGGGCGTTGCGCGACGGCGGGGTGTCGACCACCACGAGGTCCCAGCGGTCGTCGGCGGTGAGCTGGCCCAGCTTCTCCATCGCCATGTACTCCTGCGTGCCGGAGAACGACGAGGCCACCGTCTGGTAGAACGGGTTCGCCAGGATCTCCTGCGCCCGAACGGGATCGGCGTTGGAGGTGACCATCTCGTCGAAGGTCCGCTTCATGTCGAGCATCATCGCGTGCAGCGTCCCGTCGCCCGGGACGGTCACGGCCTGCGGCTCGTTCGTCAGGTCCGCGACGCCCAGCGCCTGCGCCAGCCGGCGCGCGGGGTCGATCGTCAGCACCACGACCCGTCGGCCGTGCTCCGCCGCCCACAGCGCCATCGCCGCGGCCGTCGTCGTCTTGCCCACGCCGCCGCTGCCGCAGCACACGACGACGCGCGTGCCCGGATCCAGGAGCTGCGGGCCGAGTTTCAGGTCGATCATCGGACTCCCGCCTCGACCAGCGCGCCCGACAGCTCGCGGACGCCGTTCAGGTCCACGCCGCCGGTGAGCAGCGGCAGTTCCAGCCGGCCGGGAGCGTCGATCGCGTCCAGATCCTCGCGCGCCTCGTCCTGCCCGCGCACCGTCCGCGCGAACTGGATGGTCTCGGTGAGCAGCCCGGCCAGGTCGTCGTCGGAGAGCGGCAGCCCGGCACCGTCGAGCGCGGCCCGCACGGCCGGACCGTCCACGGTCCCGTCGGCGGCGGCGTCGAGCTCCGCGTCGGAGAGCAGCTGCGGCAGCGAGCGGTTCACGATCACGGCACCGACCTTGAGGTCCAGCGCGTGCAGCTCCTTCACGGCCTCCGCGGTCTCCTGGAGGGGAAGGGATTCGAGCAGCGTCACCAGGTGCACGACGGTGTCGGGGGAGTGCAGCAGGCGCACCACGCGGTCGGCCTGGCCCGCGATCGGCCCGGCCTTCGCGATCTCCTTCATCGCCCGCGTGACGTCGAGGAACTTCCCGATCCGGCCCGTGGGCGGGGCGTCCACCACGATCGCGTCGTAGGTGTAGCGCCCGTCGCGCGCGCGGCGCTGCGTGCACTCCATGATCTTGCCGGTGATGAGGATGTCCTTGAGGCCCGGCGCCAGCGTCGTCGCGAACTCGATGGCGCCGATCGACTTGAGCGCCCGCGCCGCCAGGCCCATGCCGTAATTGGTCTTGAGGTAGTCGAGGAACGTGGCCTCGACGTCCATCGCCAGCGCGTGGATCTCCCCGCCGCCGTCGGCCGTCGCGATCTTCGTCTCGGTCGGGGGCAGCTCGTCCACCTCGAAGGTCGGGGCGATGCCGCCGCGGCCCTCCACCTCGATGAGGAGGACCTTCTTGCCGCCGGAGGCGAGGGCCAGGGCGAGTGCCGCGGCCACCGTCGACTTGCCGGTGCCGCCCTTGCCCGACACGAAGTGCAGCCGGGACTCCCGCAGCCCTTCCGGCCAGGTCGTCCCCGCGTCCTGCGCGACCCCGCCGGGGTCCGCCTCACTCACCACCACGTTCGGAGCATATCCATACCTCCGTACACGGCCGGGCCGTTAACGTGAACCTTCCCCGGCAATGCGACCGAGAACACGTTCTGCGCCGGCGTAGGGATCGCGCCTGTCGCGCCGCGCCCGCGGTGGATAGGGTGATGCCATGAGCGAGAAGACCACCTGGGAGTACTCCACCATCCCGCTGCTGACCCACGTCACCAAGCAGATCCTCGACACCTGGGGCGCCGACGGCTGGGAGCTCGTCACCGTGCTCCCCGGCCCGACCGGTGAGCAGCACGTGGCGTACATGAAGCGGGCCACGTCGTGACCGCCTCCGCGCGCCTCGCCGAGCTGGGCATCGTCCTGCCCGACGTGGTGCCCCCGCTGGCCGCGTACGTCCCCGCGACGCAGGTCGGCGACTTCGTCTACACCTCCGGCCAGCTGCCGATGCGCGACGGCGAGCTCGTGGCGCAGGGCAAGGTCAGCGAGAACCGCGAGGGCATCGTCCACCTCGAGGACGCGCAGTTCGCTGCCCGGCAGTGCGCGCTGAACGCGCTCGCGGCGATCCACTCCCTCGTCGGCATCGACTCGGTCAAGCGGATCGTCAAGGTCACCGGCTACGTCGCCTCGGCGCCCGGCTTCTCCAACCAGGCGCAGGTGCTCAACGGCGCGTCGCTGCTGCTCGGCGAGATCTTCGGCGACGCGGGCGTGCACGTCCGGTCGGCCGTCGGGGTCGCGGAGCTGCCGCTGGGTGCGCCCGTCGAGGTCGAGCTCACGGTCCAGGTATGACCGAGCACCCGGCGCCGGGGAAGCTGCGGCAGGTCACGCCCTACGCGGCGGTGCTGCTCTGCGACAACCCGTCGGTGATGACGCTCGAGGGCACCAACACCTGGATCCTGCGCGCCCCGGGGCGCGAGGAGGCCGTCGTCGTCGACCCCGGGCCCAAGGGCGACAAGAAGCACCTCAAGCGGGTCGCCAAGGCGGCGGGCACGGTCGCGCTCACCCTGGTGACCCACCGCCACGCCGACCACACCGGCGGCCTCAAGCGCTGGGAGGAGCTCACCCGCAGCCCCATCCGCGCCTTCTCCCCGACGTACTGCATCAACACCGCGACGCCGCTCACCGGTGGCGAGGTGATCGAGGTCGCGGGTCTGCGGATCACGGTGCTGCACACGCCCGGGCACACCGCGGACTCGCTGAGCTTCCTGGTCGACGGTGCCGAGGGCGAGCCCGGCGCACTGGTCTCGGGCGACACCATCCTGGGGCGCGGCACCACGGTGCTCGACGCGAGCGACGGGACCCTCGCCGACTACCTCGGCTCACTGGAGTCGTTGTCGACGGTGGCCGCCGGCCGCGTCCTGCTGCCCGGCCACGGCCCCGACCTGCCCGACGCGGCGCCCGTCGTCGCCGCGTACGCGGCGCACCGTCAGGACCGGCTGCAGCAGGTCCGCGACGCGCTCACGGAGATGGGCGTCAGCGCAGCCGACGCCAAGCCCATGAAGGTCGTCAAGCACGTCTACCGCGACGTGGACAAGAAGGCCTGGCCCGCCGCCCGCATGTCGGTCAAGGTCCAGCTCACGTATCTAGCCGAGCACGGCTGACAGGGCGACCGGACGAGCGAGGGCACGGTCGGGCCGCGCACGACCACGAAACCAGGGATGGGGCGGGGAAACGCTGCGAACGCTTCTGCAGTTCCCGAGGCGATAGCCGAGGGCGCGAAGCCTAGTGAGCAGCGATTCTCCGCCCCATCCCGGGTGGAAACGGTCAGCGAGCCCGGCGCGCCAGACGCTCCGAATCGGTGATCACCACGGACTTGCCCTCGAGGCGCAGCCAGCCGCGGTGCGCGAAGTCGGCCAGCGCCTTGTTCACGGTCTCGCGCGAGGCGCCCACGAGCTGCGCGATCTCCTCCTGCGTGAGGTCGTGCGTCACCCGAAGTGCGCCGTTCTCGTGCGTGCCGAAGCGCTGCGCGAGCTGCAGCAGCTGCTTGGCGACGCGGCCGGGGACGTCGGTGAAGATGAGGTCGGCCAGGTTGTTGTTGGTGCGGCGTAGGCGGCGGGCCAGCACGCGCAGCAGCTGCTCGGCGATCTCGGGCCGGTCCCGGATCCACGCGCGCAGGGCCTCGCGGTCCATCGTCATCGCGCGGACCTCGGTGATGCAGGTCGCGCTCGACGTGCGGGGGCCGGGGTCGAAGATCGACATCTCACCGAACATGTCCGACGGGCCCATCACGGACAGCAGGTTCTCGCGGCCGTCCGGGGAGCGACGGCCGAGCTTCACCTTGCCGGACAGGATGATGTACAGCCGGTCGCCGGGCTCGCCCTCGTTGAAGATGACGTGGCCACGGGGGTAGTCGACCTCGTGCAGATCCTTGGTGAGCGCATCGACCGCGCCCGGCTCGACACCCTGAAAAATGCCGGCCCGCGCCAGGACCTCGTCCACGGGGTACCTCGTTCCTTGATCGACGACCGTCGCAGGCGGACATCGCCGCGACCTGAAGTGTGAGTTTATGCAGCGTTCCGTGCAGATGTGGGAAATCGCACAGACGACTACTGGAAAGGTTACCCGTTCACATGTCGAAGGGCACGACGGCGTTCCGCATTCGGGCCGCTCGGGCCCCGACCGTACTCCTCCGGATCAGCTGGCGCGGCGCTCCGCTCCACCGTCGAGGTCGAGGCTGTCCACGGCCTTGGGGAGGCCGATGCGCGCCAGCGTCTCGACGTCGGGCGCCTCGTCGTCGCCGGTCGCGGGGGGCGCGACGGGCTCGGCGGTCACCCGCGTCTCGATCCGCTCCATGGCCAGAGCGAAGAGCATGAGTACCACCGGGAACAGCAACCCGAGCAATCCTTGCATGCCGGACAGTAAACACAGCCAAGGTCTCGATACGGCAACGAACGAGCCACGGCACCGTCGTTAGAATCGGTTCCCATGCCCCCGGAGCCGGAAACCCACCTCGGACTGGTGCGCCGTGCCCGGCGGATGAATCGGACACTCGCCACCGCTTTCCCCCACGTGTACTGCGAACTCGACTTCACCGATCCGCTCGAGCTCTCGGTGGCCACGATCCTGTCCGCGCAGTGCACCGACGTGCGCGTGAATCAAGTCACACCGGCGTTGTTCGCGCGTTACCGGACGGCCGCCGACTACGCCGGGGCGAACCGGGCGGAGCTGGAGGAGTACATCCGCTCGACCGGCTTCTACCGCAACAAGGCCACGTCGATCATGGGGCTCGGGCAGGCGCTCGTGGACCGCTTCGACGGCGAGGTGCCGCGCACCATGAAGGAGCTGGTGACGCTGCCCGGCTTCGGCCGCAAGACCGCCAACGTGATCCTCGGCAACGCCTTCGACGTCCCCGGCATCACCGTCGACACGCACTTCTCGCGGCTCGTGCACCGTTGGGAGTGGACCGAGGAGAACGACCCGGTGAAGATCGAGCACGCCGTCGGCGAGCTGATCCCGCGCAAGGAGTGGACCCTGCTGAGCCACCGCGTGATCTTCCACGGCCGCCGCGTCTGCCACGCCCGCAAGCCCGCGTGCGGCGTCTGCGTGCTCGCCAAGGACTGCCCGTCGTTCGGGACCGGACCGATCGACCCCGCCGAGGCCGCGGACCTCGTCAAGGGCCCCGAACGCGACCACCTGCTCGAGATCGCGCCGCCCCCGCCCCGTCGGCGCCGCGTCCAGCCGGGGGCCGCCCGGTGACCGAGCCCGAGAAGCCCGACGCCGGGCGCGAGCCCGCGCCCCTGCTGCCCGGCGAGCGGAGCCGCATCCCCGCCGGCGTGCGGTGGATCATCGTCTGCGCGATCGTCGCCGTCGCCCTGGCCGTGGCCATCTGGCCCCGCGGGAACGACGGTGCTGCGGCCCCGACGACGCCGGCGGCGGCACCGTCGACCAGCACGAGCCCCGGCCAGCTGGCGGCCGCGCGCACCCGGGCGGCCCTGCCGCCCTGCCCGGCGGGCATCGGCGCGACCGCCCTCGCCGGCAGGAACCTCACCTGCCTCGGCGACGGCGCGCCCGTCGACCTGGCGATCCCGGGGAACAAGCCCGTCCTGCTCAACATCTGGGCCTGGTGGTGCGGGCCGTGCCGCGTCGAGCTACCCGTGCTCGCCGACGTCGCGGCGCGCGCCGGCGACCGGCTGACGGTGCTCGGCGTGCACGCCGACCCCAACGCGGTCGCGGGGCTGGACCTGCTGGCCGAGCTCAAGGTCGCGCTGCCCACCGTGCAGGACCCGCAGGGCGTCGTCGCGACGGCCCTCGGCGCGCCGCGGGCCTACCCCGTGACCGTTCTGTTGCGTTCCGATGGCACTGTGGCCGGTGTGCACGCCCAACCCTTCACGTCCGTCGACGAGGTGGCCGCCCTGCTGCGGACCGAGCTCGGAGTCACCCTGTGAGCGCGCCGCGGTGGCTGGACCCGCTGCTCGGCAACCTGGGCGACGTGGCGAGCGAGATCGAGCAGCGCGGCGGCGCCGTCGCAGCCCTGCAGCGTGTGCGGAACCCGCGCCGCGCGTCCGTGCTCATCCTGTTCGACGGTGACCCGTCCGCGTCCGGGGCGACGCCGCCCGAGGATGCGACGGTGCTGCTCACCCAGCGCGCCTCCGCGATGCGGCAGCACGCGGGGCAGGTCGCCTTCCCCGGCGGCGCCCGCGATCCCGAGGACGCCGACGACGTGGCCGTCGCGCTGCGCGAGGCGTGGGAGGAGACCGGTCTCGACCCCGAATCGGTCGAGATCGTCGCCGAGCTGGACCCGATCGAGGTGCCCGTCTCGGGCTTCCGCGTGGTCCCGGTCATCGGCTACGCGGCGAGCCCGCCCGAGGTCCGCGCCGTCGACCCCGCCGAGACGGCGCTGGTCCGGCGCGTGCCGCTGGCCGAGCTCATCGACCCCGCGCACCGGTTCATGGTGCGCAAGTCCTTCTACCGCGGCCCGGCCTTCGCGGCCGGCCCGATGCTGGTGTGGGGCTTCACCGGCGGCCTGGTGAACGCGCTGATCGGCGCGGCGGGCTGGGAGCAGCCCTGGGACACCGACGACGTGCGGCCGCTCACCGACGAGGTGCGCGCCGCGGCCGCCCGCGCCCAGACCTGGCAGGAGAGCGCTCGATGACCGGTTCGACCTGGGTCGACGTGATCGTCGTCGTCCTCATGATCCTGGCCGCGATCTCCGGCTACCGGCAGGGCGCCGCCGCGTCCGTGCTCGCCTTCATCGGCGTGGTGCTCGGCGCCGCCGCCGGCGTCCTGCTCGCCCCGCACGTCCTCGGCTCGGTCGACGATGCCAAGGGCCGCCTCATTCTCGGCGTCGGCCTGTTGGCCGGCCTGGTGATCATCGGCGAGCTCTCCGGCATGGTGCTCGGGCGCGCGGTGCGCAGCTCGATCCGCAGCACGGGCCTGCGCACCGTCGACTCGGGCGTCGGCGCCGTGGTGCAGGTCGGCGCGCTGCTGGTGGCGGCCTGGCTGGTCGCGATCCCGCTCACCTCGGCCGCCGCGCCGCAGGTCTCGCGGTCGGTCAACGGCTCGGCGGTGCTCGGCGGCGTCAACGACTTCGCGAAGGTCGTCGGCGCCGACGGCCTGCCGCAGAAGTTCTCCGCGATCATCGACGACTCCGGGCTGCCGCAGGCGCTCGGCCCGTTCGTGAACACCCCGGTGGTCAGCGTGGAGACGCCCGACCGGGTCGACTTCACCGACCCGGCTGTGCAGCGCGTCCGCTCGTCCGTGGTCCGCATCGACGGCCAGGCGCCGTCGTGCAGCCGCGCGCTCGAGGGCTCGGGCTTCGTGGCGACGCCGGGCCGGGTGGTCACCAACGCGCACGTCGTCGCGGGCACCCGCAGCGTGCAGGTCACCGTCGACGGGACGAAGAAGTACAGCGCGCAGGTCGTCTACTTCGACGCGCAGACCGACGTCGCGGTGCTGAACGTGCCGGGGCTGCAGGCCAAGCCGCTGCGGATCGTCTTCAACGGCGCCAAGCCCGGCGATCCCGGCTTCGTGCTCGGCTACCCCGGCGGCGGCCCGCTGACGCTGTCGTCGTCGCGGGTGCGCAGCCAGCAGACCCTCGAGGGACGCAACATCTACCGCGACGCGCAGGTCCGCCGCGACGTCTACCTGCTCCGCGGGCAGGTCCGCCCCGGCAACTCGGGCGGCCCCGTCTTCGACCGCGAGGGCAACGTGGTCGGCGTGATCTTCGGCGTGGCCGTCGACGACGCCGACACCGCCTTCGCGCTCACCGCCAAGCAGGTCGAGCCCGCTCTGCAGGCGGGGACCACCGCCACCGCGGGTGTCTCGACGGGGGCCTGCGTCAACCGCTAGGCCCGCCGGGCGCGGGCCGGCGGCACCGTCGGGCGCGGGAGGTCAGGGGAGCAGGCGGGGCCCGGGCAGGCCCGCGAGGAAGTCCACGAGCTGCGGCCCGACGGTGCCGGGCGCCTCCTCGTGCGCGTAGTGCCCGGCGTTCTCGACGGCGCGGACGCGGTAGTCGGTCGCCCAGTCGTGGCTGGAGTAGACGGGCTGCGGCAGCACGTACGGGTCGACCTCGCCGCGGAAGGCGAGCACGGGGATGTGCAGCCGCTGGTTCATGCTGCTGAGGAACCGTGCCCCGTCGGGCCGGAACTGACTGCGCCAGGCCCAGCGGGCGTACTCGAGGGCGCTGTGCGCGGTGCCGGGGATCTGGATGGCGCTGCGGTAGCGGGGCAGGGCCTCGGCGTAGTCGGCGCTGCGCCGCCACGTCGCGCCGCTGCGGGCGGCGTACACGGCGCCGATCTCGGCACCGTCGTCCCGGACCATGCGGTCCTCCGCGACGCGGGGGAGCTGCGCGAAGGTGATGGGGCCGAGCATCGCCGAGCGCTGCTCCTTGTTCCGGAGAGCGGACCGCTTGAGCGCGATGGGATGCGGGGACGAGATGACCGCGATCGCGGAGACCACGCGCGGGTGCAGGGTGGCGGTGGCCCAGCAGCCGAGGCCGCCCTCGCCGTGCCCGACGAGCGCCGCCGACGTGTGGCCGAGCGCGCGGACGAGCCCCGCGACGTCGCCGGACAGGGTCCAGCCGTCGTAGCCGCGCGGCGGCTTGTCGCTGTCGCCGTAGCCGCGCAGGTCGAAGGCGACGGCCCGGTAGCCGGCCTCGTGCAGCTGCGGTAGCACGTGCCGCCAGCTCCACCAGAAGCCGCCGAAACCGTGCAGCAGCACCACGAGTGGCCGGTCCGGGGCGGGATCGGCGCCCTCGGGCCGGTACTCGACGGCGTGCAGCCGGATGCCGTTGGCGCGCACGTCGAGGTGCTCCCACGGGCCGGGGAACCGGACGCTCGACGGATCGGGACTGGTCACCGGTGGTGCCTCAGGGTCGTGCCGTCAGCGTCGCGCGACGGTCGACGGTGCGCCCGCCGCATCGCGCTCGCCGGCCGAGAGCAGCGACTGCGACTCCTTGAGCGAGGCGATCGTCTTCTGCGGGCCCTTGATGCGCTTGACCTTGAGGTAGCCGAGGAACGCCGCGACACCGGCCACGACCAGCATGAGGATGAAGACGATGAGCGAGGCCGCCCACATCGGCAGCCACACGTTGAGCAGCCAGGTGAGGAAGAAGAAGAAGAAGAACGACGAGTACAGGGCCACGACGCCCGCGACGGCGAAGAAGGCCGAGCCGGTGGCCGCCTTCTTGACGTCCCGCATGGTCTCGGCCTTGGCGAGCTCGACCTCGGCGCGAACCAGCGAGGAGACCTGCGTCGAGGCGTCCCGGACGAGGCTGCCGATCGTCGGATCGCCGGAGGCGGTCACGTTGGGATCGGTGAGCGGGATCGCCGAAAGCGTCCGCGGGGTCCCGCCGGTGGGTGTGCTGTCCAAGCTCACTTGGTCCTCCTCTAGTTATCAGTCATCGTGCCAGAGGTCACCCCGGCGTGTCCGCGCGACCACGACGTGTCGACCTCTGCGCCGCGCGCTCGGCCCGTCACCTGGCCTCGTGCACTCTCCCACGCCGCATGAGCAACAGCGCCCCGATCACCGACGCCGCGACCGACGTGAGCAGCACCGCCGCCTTGGCGAGATCGGCCTCGCCCTCGGGCAGCGCGAGCTCCGCGACGAGCAGGCTGACCGTGAAGCCGATCGCGCCGAGCACGCTGAGCGCCAGGATGTCCCGGTTGTCGAGGCCCTCGGGTCGTTCCGCCAGCCGCAGCTTCACCGCGATCACGCTGGCGCCCGAGATGCCGATGATCTTGCCGAAGAACAGGCCGATCATGATGCCCAGGGCGAGCTCGTCGGTGAACAGCTCGCGGAAGACCTCGCCGTTCACGGCGACGCCGGAGGCGAAGAAGGCGAAGATCGGCACGCAGAACAGGGCCGAGACCGGCTGGATCCGGTGCTCGAGTCGTTCCGCGGGCGATTCGCGCTCGCCCCGGTCCGGCTTCACGCGGGTCAGCAGGCCCAGCGCCACGCCCGCGATCGTGGCGTGCACGCCCGACTGGAGCATCGCCACCCACACGACGATCGCGATGGGCACGTAATAGAGGGGCGTGGTGATCCGACGGTGCTGCCCGAACCAGTAGAGCGCGCAGCCGACGGCGGCGACGGCGAGCCACCCGACCTTGAGGTCGCCCGCGAAGAGCACGGCGATCACCGCGATGGCGATGAGGTCGTCGACCACCGCCAGCCCGAGCAGGAAGACCCGCGCCCCCGACGGCAGGCGGGAGCCGATGAGCGAGAGGATGCCGAGCGCGAAGGCGATGTCGGTGGCGATGGGGACGGCCCAGGCGCTGCCGATGTACGGGTTGTCGCGGGCGATGCCGAACGCGATGATCGCGGGCACCACCACGCCGCCGACCGCGCACAACACGGGCAGCGCGGCGCCGCGCACCGTCGACAGTTCGCCGACGACGAGCTCGCGTTTGAGCTCCAGGCCGGCGACGAAGAAGAAGATCGCGAGGAGCCCGTCCTTGGCCCAGTCGGCGAGCGTCAGCCGGAGGTGGAGGGACTGCCCGAAGATCGTCCAGTCGTCGCTGCCGATCTTGATCTCGGCGAGGTGGGCGTAGCTCTCCGACCAGGAGGAGTTGGCCCACAGGAGCGCGATCGCTGCCGCGACGAGAAGGGCTGTGCCGCCGACGGTCTCGGTGCGGAGGAAGCGGATCAACGCCCGTGAGGCCCGGAACCGGGGCGGTGCGTCGTTCATCGGTCGACCGTACCGCAGGTGTCCACGGTGACCCGGGTCACCGCATCCTGCCGGTGCCGCTCCGCGTAATCTCCTGCCAATGAATCGCAGGCGAATCGTCGTCGCCTCCATGGTGGGCACCACCATCGAGTTCTTCGACTTCTACATCTACGCGACCGCAGCAGTGCTGGTCTTCCCCACCCTGTTCTTCCCCAAGGGGGACGACACCGCGGCGCTGCTCGCCTCGTTCGCGACCTTCGGCCTCGCCTTCGCGGCCCGGCCCCTCGGCTCGATCCTGTTCGGCCACTTCGGCGACCGGGTGGGCCGCAAGGCGACCCTGGTGGGCTCGCTGCTCACCATGGGCGTCGCGACCTTCCTCATCGGCGTGCTCCCCACCTTCGACCAGGTCGGCTACTGGGCCCCGGCGCTGCTCGCGCTGATGCGCTTCGCGCAGGGCCTGGGCCTGGGCGGCGAGTGGTCGGGCGCGGCGCTGCTGGCGACGGAGACGGCCGCTCCCGGTAAGCGCGCCTGGGCGGCGATGTGGCCGCAGCTGGGCGCCCCCTTCGGCTTCTTCCTGGCCAACGGCACCTTCCTCGTGATCATGCAGCTGATGGACTTCGACTCGAAGACCTCCACCTCGAACCACGCGTTCATGACCTGGGGCTGGCGCATCCCGTTCCTCGCCTCGGCCGTCATGGTGATCGTGGGCCTGTACGTCCGTCTCAAGCTGACCGAGACGCCGGTCTTCGCGAAGGCCGTCAAGGACGGCAAGAAGGTCAAGGCGCCGCTGGGCGAGGTGCTCCGCACCGCGTGGCGGCCGCTCATCATCGGCACCTTCGTCATGGTCGCCACCTACACGCTGTTCTACCTGGTCACCACGTGGATCGTCTCCTACGGCACGGGCAAGGTGGTCGACAAGTCGGGCATCAAGCTCGGCATCTCGTACATCGACTTCCTCGAGATGCAGCTCATCGCGGTGCTCTTCTTCGCCGCCTTCGTGGCGGTCTCCGGCTACTTCGCCGACCGCGTCGGCCGCCGCAAGCTGCTCATCGGCGTGACCATCGCGATCATCGTCTACGGCCTGTCCTTCAAGTGGATCCTCGACCCGTCGACCACCACGCAGGGCACGATGCTCGCCGTCCTCATCGCGGGCCTCACGCTCATGGGCCTCACCTTCGGCCCGATGAGCGCCGTGCTGCCGGAGCTGTTCGCCACCAACGTCCGCTACACGGGCAGCGGCATCTCCTACAACTTCGCGTCGATCCTCGGCGCCGCCATCGCCCCGTTCATCGCCACCTGGCTGGTCAGCTCGTACGGCGTCGGCTGGGTGGGCGTCTACCTCGCGATCGCCGGCGGCGCCACCCTCATCGCCCTCCTCGTGATGCACGAGACGCGCGACGTGGAACTCGACAAGGTGTAGGTCGTGCGGATCCTCGTCGTGGGTGCGGGCGCGACGGGCGGGGCCTTCGGCTCCCGCCTGATCGAGGCGGGCCGGGACGTGACCTTCCTGGTCCGCCCGGCCCGGGCCGCGGCCCTGCGCCGCGACGGGCTCCGGTTCACCGATCCGGCCGGGACCCGCACGCACCAGGTCGCCGCGCTCACGGCCGATGAGCTCGCGGCCGCGCCGCAGGTCTTCGACCTGGTGATCCTCACGGTCAAGGCCCCGGCGCTCGACGCCGCGATCGCCGATCTGGGCCCCGCGGTGGGGGAGGGCACCGTCGTCCTGCCGATCCTCAACGGCATGGCGCACATGGACCGCCTCGAGGCCGCATTCGGGCCGCGCGTGCTGGGCGCGCTCGCGATGATCGTCGCCACGCTGGACGACGGGGCGGTGGTCCAGATGACCGACTGGTCGGCCCTCACCATCGGCGACGGTGCGCCCGACGTCGCGCGGGCGCTCGACGTGCCCGGCATCCGGCTCACCGTGAGCGACGACGTCGCCGGGGCGCTGTGGGCGAAGTGGGCGTTCATCGCGGCCACCGGCATCCTCTGCTGCCTGTTCCGCAGCCCCGTCGGGCCGGTCATCGCCGCGGACGGGGAGCCGCACGTGCGGGCGATCATCGCGGAGACCGAGGCGGTCGCGGCCGCCGCCGGCCACCCGGTGCCCGCGGAATCCCACGAGCGGACCGCTGCGACGCTGCTGGACCCGGAGTCGGCGATGACCTCGTCGCTCTACCGGGACCTGGTGGCGGGCCTGCCGAACGAGGCCGAGCACATCCTCGGCGACCTCGCGGCGCGCGCCCGCGAGCTGGGCGTCGCGACGCCGTTGCTCGACCTCACGCTGGTGCAGGTCCGGGCGGACGCGCTGCAGCGAGGGTGATCCCCGCCGCCTCGGCGGCCCGACGGTACGCCGCCGCGAGCGTCGGCACGGTCTCGTGGGCGTTGAGCCCGCTCGGATTGGGCAGCACCCACACCTGCGTCTCGCCGATGGTGCGCTCCTGCGGGCCGGGAACGGCCTTCGGTTCGTGGAAAGCGGTGCGGTAGGCGGTGATTCCGAGGACCGCGAGGATGCGTGGCGCCACCTGCAGCACCCGCTCGACCAGCGCCTCGCCGCCTTCCCGGAGCTCCTCCGCGGTGAGCTCGCTGGCCTTCGCCGTCGCCCTCGGCGCGACGTTGGTGATGCCGATCCCCGCGTCCACCAGCGCGTTCCGGTCGGCGAAGCTCATCCCGTCGGCGGCGTCGATGACGTGGTCGACGATGCCCGCCTCGTACAGCGCCGGATAGAAGCGATTGCCGGGCCGGGCGAAGTGCGCGCCCGTCGCCGCGGTCCACAGCCCGGGGTTGATGCCGGAGAACAGCAGCCGGCAGCCGGGACCGAGGAGGTCGGGCACCGTCGTATCCGAGTAGGCGAGCAGCTGCTCGCGGGTGAAACCCATGGATACTGCCTACCGGTTCACGCCCCCGTGGTCCACCTCCCGTGGTCCACTGGCGCTATGACGGTCGACGAACTCCTGGCCCGGCGCGAGATCGAGGACGTGGTGCTGCGGTACTGCCGCGGCATCGATCGCCTCGACCCGGAGGCGGTGCGCGCCTGCTACCACCCGGGCGCCGTCGATCACCACACCGGCTTCGACGGCCCCGTCGAGGAGTACGTGCCCTGGGTGCGCGGGCAGCTGGAGTCGCTCGGCGGCACGCACCACCAGATCGGCAACCACCTGTCCGAGATCGCGGGCGACGCCGCGGTGGTCGAGACCTACTGCACCGCAACGCACTGGTCCGCGCCGGACACCGAGCTGCAGGCCTACCTGACCCTGGGCCTGCGGTACGTCGACCGGTTCGAGCGGCGGGACGGGCGGTGGGCGATCGCCGAGCGGTGGGCGGTCACCGACTGGACGCGGTGGGAGAAGGACCTCACGGGGCCGCTCGGGGTCCCCGAGGCCGGTCCGCCGCCCGCGCGCGGCGGCGGCGATCCGCTGGACGTGCTGCGGGCTCAGGTGTTCGGGCGCGAGCGCTCGTAGAGCCGCCGCACCACGTCCTCGATGTCGGGCTCGTCGACGGTGAGGTCGCGCACCGTCGCCCGCTCGGCGACGGCCGCGAGCACCTGGGGCAGCGGCGCGCTCAGCTCAAGCCGCTGGCGCAGGCCCCCGCCCTCACTGGCGAGGTGCCGCGCACCGTCGACCTCGAGATCCGGTGTGGGCCGGTCCAGGTCGAGCACCAGCACGCGCGGCGCTCCGACGGTGCCGACGAGGCCGTCGAGCGTGCCGTCGAACGCGGTGCGCCCGTGGTCGACGACGAGGATCCGCTCGCACAGCCGCTCCACGTCGCCCATGTCGTGCGTGGTGAGCAGCAGGGTGAGGCCGCGCTCGGCGCGCTCGGCGATGAGGAACTCGCGCAGCCGCTGCTTGCTGAGCACGTCGAGGCCGATGGTGGGCTCGTCGAGGATCAGCAGCTCCGGCGAATGCATCAGCGACGCGGCGACTTCCGCCCGCATCCGCTCGCCCAGGCTGAGCTGGCGCACCGGCCGGTCGAGGTAGGCGCCCAGCTCCAGCTGCTCGATCAGCCGGTCCGAACGTTCCTTCGCCACTGTGTCGGGGAGGCGGTGCACGGCGGCCAGGATCTCCAGCGACCTGCCGGTGGGCAGGTCCCACCACAGCTGCGAGCGCTGCCCGAAGACGACGCCCACCCGCCGGGCCACGTCGCGCCGCCGGGCCAGGGGATCGAGCCCGACGGTGCGCACCGTCCCCGACGTGGGCACCAGGATGCCCATGAGCATCTTGATCGTGGTCGACTTGCCGGCGCCGTTCGCGCCGATGTAGCCGACGGATTCGCCCGGCGCGATCCGCAGGTCGAGGTGGTCGACGGCGGTCGTGACCGTCCTGGTACGGCCGTTCCAGCCCCGCTTGACGAAGGTGCGCGTCAGGCCGGTCGTCTCGATGATGTGCTCGGTCATCCGCCCGCTCCCCGGTAGTGCCGCAGTCCCCAGCGCCACGTCGCGCCCGCCAGGAGCACGACCCACGCGGTGGCCAACGGTAGCGCCCACGCGAGTTCCGGCCGGAAGATCCCGTCGCCGGGCAGGCCCAGGATGTACAGGGCCGGAAGGTAGCCGGTGAAGGCGAGCGGCAGGACGAAGCCGAAGGTCACCTTGATCGCGCCCGGCCACACCGACGCCGGCTGCGAGGCCGCGTAGCGGCCGCCGTAGACGAAGGAGCTGGTGAACTCCGCGCCGTTGACGAGCACGAACTGGAGCCCGGCGGCGATCACGAAGACCGCCGAATAGATGATCGGGCCGCAGACCAGCGCGATGATGAGCATGCCGACGGTGCCCGGGCCCCAGGCGATCGCGTTGTGCGTGAGCGCGTAGCCGAGCGCGAACAGGCTGACCGCCGGCCGGGTGAGCCGGTGGATGCGGATGTCGCTGGTCATCAGCTGCAGCAGGATCGGTTGCGGGCGCAGGTAGAAGACGTCGATGGTCCCGGCCCGCACGTATCGGGGCAGCTTGTCGAGGTGCCCGAAGAGGATGTCGGCGGCGCAGAAGGAGAGGTCGGCGAGCGCGAAGACCAGGAGCACGGCGGAGAAGGTGAGGCCGCCGATGACCTTCGCGTTGTGGAACAGCAGCCATACCTCCGCGAGCTCGACGAGGCCGAGCAGCAGCGCGGCGAACAGGTCCATCGCGAGCGAGGCGCGGTAGCTCACCTGCGCCTGCACGCGCGAGGTCAGCACCGCGCGGTACGGCGCGAGCGGGCCGGGACGGGCCTCGGCGGCGGTGTCAGCCACCCTGCACCTCCAACCGGCGGCGGCCCGCCGCCGTGAGCAGCGCGCCGACCGCGAGCACGGCCACCGTCCATCCCGCCTGGATCCCCACGGCGGCCAGGCCCGTCGCGGCGTCGATGCGGCCGGAGAGGATGTCGCACGGCGGCATGAGGATCCACCCGAAGGGCGTGACCTCCGCGATCTTGGCCAGCCAGCCGGGGAACAGGCCCACCGGCACGAACATGCCCATGAGGAACGTGCCCGCGACGACGTAGAACATCTGGATGCCGCGCGTGTCCACGACCCAGAAGCCGAGGATCTGCACGCAGTAGAGCAGCGCTTGCGCCAGGACGATCGACAGCAGGACGCTGACGGCGGCCAGCGGGTAGGCGGCGGGCTCGCTCGCCCACGCCATCATCGAGGTCGCGGCGCCGATCGCCGCGAGGGGCAGGGCCCGCGGGATCAGGGAGTAGACCGCGCCGCCGAGCACCGTCGCCAGCGTGGCGAACTGCACATCGAGCGGGCGGAGGAAGTCGACGGCGATGTCGCCCGAGCGGATCCGCTCGGCGAGGGATCCGTCGCCGCCGAAGGCGCCGATCGCCGTGAGCATGCCCTGCGACAGGAAGATGTAGCTGACCATCAGCTCCGGCGTGTACCCGCCGGCGACGCCGCCCGCGCCGGCGAGCGTCGCGAGCAGGATCGCCATCTTGACGAAGCCGAAGACGGCGTTGGTGAACACGCCGGCGGCCGCCGCGCCCAGATACGTGGACTGCTGGCGGAATCCGGCCACCGTCAGGCGGACGTAGGGCCGGAGGGCGGTGCGGACAGCGAGGAGGGCGGCACGCCCGGGGACTGCGGCCGCGGTTGGCGACGACACAGCTACCGGACGTTACCGCCCTCGTCGGTGGGCTGCTAGCCCTTTTGCTTGCGGATGTTCTCGAACACGCTGGGATCGACCAGCGTCGACGTGTCGCCCAGCTCGCGGCCCTCGGCCACGTCGCGGAGCAGGCGGCGCATGATCTTGCCGGAGCGGGTCTTCGGCAGCTCGGGCACGATGTTGATCTCGCGCGGCTTGGCGATCGGCGAGATGTCCTTGGAGACCTGGGCCGTCATCTCGGCGATCAGCTTGTCGGGATCCGAGTCGTCGACGCCCTGGCGCAGGATGACGAACGCGGCGATGGCCTGGCCCGTCGTCGCGTCGGAGGCACCCACGACGGCCGCCTCGGCCACGGCGGGGTGCCCGACGAGCGCCGACTCGACCTCGGCGGTCGAGATGCGGTGGCCCGAGATGTTCATGACGTCGTCGACGCGGCCCAGCACCCAGAGGGCGCCGTCCTCGTCGTACCGCGCACCGTCGCCCGCGAAGTACCAGCCCTGATCGGCGTAGCGCGACCAGTAGGTGTCCACGAAGCGCTCCGGATCGCCCCAGATGCCGCGCAGCATGGCCGGCCACGGCTCGTCGAGCACGAGCAGGCCGGATTCGCCGCGGGGCAGGGTGTTCCCGTCGTCGTCGACGATGTTGGCGCTGATGCCGGGAACGGGCTCCATCGCCGAGCCGGGCTTGAGCGTGGTGGTGCCGGGGAGCGGCGCGACCATCGCGGCGCCGGTCTCCGTCTGCCACCAGGTGTCGACGATCGGGGCCGTGCCGGCGCCGATGACGTCGCGGTACCAGCGCCACGCCTCGGGGTTGATCGGCTCGCCCACCGAGCCGAGCACGCGGATCGAGCTCAGGTCGTGCGCGTCGGGGATCTCGCGGCCCCACTTCATGAACGTGCGCACCAGCGTGGGCGCGATGTAATAGATCGAGACGCCGTACTTCTCGATGACCTCGAAGTGGCGGTGCTCGTTCGGCGAGTTCGGCGTGCCCTCGTAGACGATCTGCGTGGCGCCGTTCGCCAGCGGCCCGTAGACGATGTAGGTGTGCCCGGTGACCCAGCCGATGTCGGCCGTGCACCAGTACACGTCCTTCTCCGGCTTGAGGTCGAAGAGGTAGAAGTGCGTGTACGCCGCCTGCGTGAGGTAGCCGCCCGAGCTGTGCACGATGCCCTTCGGCTTGCCCGTGGTGCCCGACGTGTACAGCAGGAACAGGGGGTGCTCGGCGTCGAAGGCCTCGGGGGTGTGGTCCGACGATGCCGCGCCCACCGACTCGTGCCACCACACATCGCGGTCGTGCCAGTCGATGTCGTTCTTGCAGCGCTGGACGACGATCACCTTCTCGACGGACGTGGCAGTCGCGCCGTCGATGTCCATGTCGAGCGCCTCGTCGACGTTAGCCTTGAGCGGCGCGGGCTTGCCGCGGCGGAACTGGCCGTCGGTGGTGATGACGACCTTCGCCTCGGCGTCGTCGACGCGCGAGCGCAGGGCCGCGGCGGAGAAGCCGCCGAAGACCACGGAGTGCGTCAGGCCCAGGCGCGCGCACGCGAGCATGGCGACGATGGCCTCGGGCACCATCGGCATGTAGATCGCGACCCGGTCGCCGGCCTGGAGGCCGATCGAGCTCAGGTAGTTGGCCGCGCGGCTGACCTCGTCCTTGAGGTCGTTGTAGGTGAGGTCGCGGCTGTCGCCGGGCTCGCCGATCCAGTGGATCGCGACGCGATCGCCGTTGCCCGCGTCGACGTGGCGGTCGACGCAGTTGTACGCGACGTTGAGCTTGCCGCCCACGAACCACTTGGCGAAGGGGGCGCCGCTCCAGTCCAGGACCTCGCCGAACGGGGTGTCCCAGTGCAGCCGGTTCGCCTGCTCCGCCCAGAAGCCCAGACGGTCCGCTTCGGCACGGTCGTACAGGTCACGGCCCTGCGTGTTGGCCTGAGCTGCGAATTCAGCGGAGGGCGGGTAAGCGGCTGTCGCGGAATCAGTCATGGGTTGATCGTAGGGATCTCGCCGCGGCCCGAACAGAGCTTTCCCGAATCTGGGGCACGCCGAAGCGGGGTTGCACGGGGTTGCCCTTCACTTATACCCCGAGACGAGGATGTTCGGGCCGGACTCGCCCCGAGCGGGCCCGACGGCGTGGATTGCCGGGACAGAGTAGTGAGGGGCGCTTAAAGTGCTGAGCACTGAACTGACCAACTCCGGCGGAGGTAGTTGTGAGAATACGAAGTAAGCGGTGGTCGACGACGCGGGCGATCCTCGCCGTCGCCGTCGCCGCGAGCCTGGCGGTGTCCGGGTGCAGCATGGACGGCGCGAAATCGGCCGACACCAAGGGGCCTGACGCGACCGTCCGGGTGAACTCGACCGAGCCGCAGAGCGGCCTCGTCCCGAGTGACACCAACGAGAAGGGCGGCGGTCAGGTGATCGAGATGCTCTTCGACGGGCTGTACGACTACCGGCCCGACGGGACGCCGGAACTGGCGAACGCCGAGACGGTGGAGACCACTGACAACCAGAACTTCCTGGTCAAGCTCAAGCGGGACTGGACGTTCACGGACGGCACGCCGGTCAAGGCCTCGAACTACGTGCGCGCGTGGAACTTCGGTGCCGCGGGGAAGAACCTGCAGAAGCAGCAGGACTTCTACGCGCCGATCGACGGCTTCGACGAGGTCAAGGGCAAAGACTCTCCGGCCACTGAGTTGCGCGGCCTGCGGGTGATCGACGACTACACCTTCTCGATCCGGCTCGCGGCCCCGAACATCGACTTCAAGCTGGCGCTCGGCTTCTATCCGTTCTCGCCGCTCCCCGACGTCTTCTTCACCGAGGGCAAGGAGAAGTTCGGCCAGAACCCGGTGGGCAACGGCCCGTACAAGCTCAAGCAGTGGCGGCACAACGTCCAGCTCGAGACCGTGCGCAACGAGGCGTACAAGGGGGCGAAGCCGAAGAACGGCGGCATCACCTTCATCATGTACGAGTCCTACGACGCGGCCTACACGGACATCCTGTCGGGGAACCTCGATCTGCAGGACGAGCTGCCCGACAGCGCGCTGGGCTCCTTCCGGAAGACCTTCGGCGACCGGGCGATCACCCGGCCGACCGCGCAGACCCAGTCCTTCGTGATCCCGCAGTTCCTCGAGCACTTCGGGGCGGACGAGGAGGGTCGCCTGCGACGCCAGGCGATCTCCATGTCGATCAATCGGCCGCAGATCATCGAGAAGGTCTTCCGCGGCATGCGCAACCCGTCGGTCGACTTCACCGCGCAGGCGATCCCCGGCTGGCGGCCGGACCTGCCCGGCAACGAGACCGTGAAGTACAACCCGGAACTGGCGAAGCAGCGCTGGGCACAGGCGAACGCGATCAAGCCGTGGACCGGTGCCTTCCAGATCGCCTACAACTCCGACGGCGGCCACAAGGTCTGGGTCGACGCGGTGACGAACCAGGTCAAGAACACCCTGGGCATCGAGGCGTCGGGCAAGCCGTACGCCACGTTCAAGCAGATCCGCGACGAGCTGACGAAGAAGACGCTCACGGCCGCGGGCCGTAACGGTTGGCAGGGCGACTACCCGACGCAGTTGAACTTCCTGGTGCCGAACTACGTGACCGGCGGCGGCTCGAACGACGGTGACTACAGCAACCCGCAGTTCGACGCGTTGATCGACCAGGCGGAGAGCACCCTCGACCCGGTGAAGTCCACCGAGCTGGTGAACCGGGCGCAGGAGATCCTGCTGCGCGACCTGCCGATCATCCCCATGTGGGACTAC
This sequence comes from Tsukamurella sp. DT100, assembly GCF_049844855.1. Classification (NCBI taxonomy): domain Bacteria; kingdom Bacillati; phylum Actinomycetota; class Actinomycetes; order Mycobacteriales; family Tsukamurellaceae; genus Tsukamurella; species Tsukamurella sp. DT100. Next base: position 12,742 of record NZ_JBNCLV010000006.1, on the reverse strand, counting down.
ATCCAGGCCGCCGTCGTGGGCGAGGGCGTCCGGGGCGAGCTCACTTGGAACGGCCGGCCCGACTACCCGAACATGACGAAGGAGTAGGCCCATGGCGAGATATCTGCTGAGCCGCCTCGGGCAGCTCGTGATCGTCTTCTTCGGGGCGACGCTGCTCATCTACGCGCTCGTCTTCCTGGTGCCCGCCGACCCGATCGCGGCGCTCGGCGGCGACCGCAAGCTGCCGCCGGAGATCGTCGAGGGCCTGCGCGCGCAGTACCACCTCGACCAGCCCTTCCTGGTGCAGTACTGGTACTACATCAAGGGGGTCTTCTCGCTCGACTTCGGCACCTCCTTCTCCGGACAGCCGGTGTGGGACGTGATGAAGCGGGCCTTCCCGGTCACGGTGAACCTCGCGCTCATCGCGCTCGCGGTCGAGACGATCCTGGGCATCTTCTTCGGTGTGATCGCCGGCCTGAAGAAGGGCAAGATCTTCGACACGTCGATCCTGTTCGTCTCCCTGATCATCATCGCGGTGCCGATCTTCGTGCTGGGCTTCGTCGCCCAGTTCATCTTCGGCATCAAGCTGGAGTGGTTCCCGGTCACCGTCGGCGGCAACCTGGACTTCTATCACCTGCTGCTGCCGGGCATCGTGCTCGGCTTGGTGTCGTTCGCGTACGTCGTGCGGCTCACCCGCTCGCAGGTCTCGCAGAACCTCACCGCGGACTACGTGCGGACCGCGACGGCCAAGGGGCTGCCGCGCTCGCGCGTCGTGCTGGTGCACGTGCTGCGGAACTCGCTCATCCCGGTGGTCACCTTCCTGGGCGCCGACATCGGCGCGCTCATGGGCGGTGCGCTCGTCACGGAGGGCATCTTCAACATCCCCGGCGTGGGCGGCACCATCTACCAGGCCATCATCCGCGGCGAGGCCGCCACGGTGGTCTCCTTCGTGACGGTGCTCATCGTCATCTACCTCATCTGCAACGTGGTGGTCGACCTGCTCTACGCCGCCCTCGACCCGAGGATCCGCTATGCATGACAAGCACACCTACCCCGGACAGGAACGGTTCGTCGCCGCGGCCGACGACGTCGTGGTCGGCGCGATCGACGCCGTCGACCAGGACGCGGAACCCACGGGCTTCTGGAAGACGGCATGGTTGCAGCTCAAGGTGCGACCGCTCTTCTGGGTCTGCGTCGCGCTGCTCGCGCTCATCCTGCTGATCGTCCTGTTTCCCAGCGTCTTCGCCTTCGGCAAGGACCCGCACTACGCAACCCTCGAGCGATCCATGCTCCCCGTGAGCGGGGAGCACTGGTTCGGGACCGACATGCAGGGCCACGATATCTACGCCCGGACCATCTACGGTGCTCGCGCCTCGGTCATCGTCGGAGTGCTCACCACCGCCGCGGTGGTCGTGATCGGCGGCCTGCTCGGCGCCACCGCCGGCTTCTTCGGCGGCTGGCTCGACTCGCTGATCGCGCGCCTGTCGGACGTCTTCTTCGGCGTCCCGCTCATGCTCGCGGCGGTCGTGGTCATGCAGATGGTCACCTCGCGCACCGTCTACTCGGTGGTGCTGGTGCTCGCGATCTTCAGCTGGCCGCAGATCGCTCGCATCGCACGGTCGGCGGCCATCTCCATCCGCAACGAGGAGTTCATCGACGCCTCGAAGTCCCTGGGCTCCTCCAAGGTCCGCACGCTGTTCACGCACGTGATCCCGAACTGCCTGGGGCCCGTCATCGTGGTCGCCACCGTGGCGCTGGGCGTGTTCATCGTCACCGAGGCCACGCTGTCGTATCTCGGCATCGGCCTGCCGGAGAGCTCGATCTCCTGGGGCATGGACATCGCCTCGGGCCAGCCGCGTCTGCGTGAGGGCAGCCCGATCCTGTTCTTCCCCGCGACCGCACTGGCGATCACCGTGCTCACGTTCATGATGCTCGGTGACGTCCTGAGCGACGCACTCGATCCGAAGGCGAGGAAGCGCTGATGTCCGACGAACGCAAGCACGGCCTGAGCGAGGTCAAGGACAAGGTCGCCTCGGCGCTCGGCAAGTCGCCGTCGCCGCTGCTCGAGATCCGCGACCTGGTCGTGGAATTCGAGGTCCAGGGCAAGCCGGTCCCCGCGGTGCGGGGCGCCAACCTCACGGTCTATCCGGGCCAGACGGTGGCGATCGTCGGCGAGTCCGGCTCGGGCAAGTCCACCACGGCAGCGGCCGTGATGGGTCTGCTCCAGGGCACCGGCAAGGTGGCGAGCGGGCAGATCGTCTTCGACGGTCAGGACCTGTCGAAGGCCTCCGAGAAGGACTTCCAGAAGATCCGCGGCAACGGCATCGGACTGGTCCCGCAGGATCCGAACACGAACCTGAATCCGCTGTGGCGCGTGGGATTCCAGGTCCGGGAGACCCTCAAGGCCAACAACGCCGAGGAGGGCGACGCCAAGAAGCGGGCGATCGCGCTGCTGGCCGAGGCCGGGATGAAGGATCCGGACAAGCGGGTGAACCAGTACCCGCACGAGTTCTCGGGCGGCATGAAGCAGCGCGCGCTCATCGCGATCGGCCTGGCCTGCCGGCCGAAGCTGCTCATCGCCGACGAGCCGACGTCCGCGCTCGACGTCACGGTGCAGCGCCAGATCCTGGACCACCTGGACACGCTCACCTCCGATCTCGGCACCGCGGTGCTGCTGATCACGCACGACCTGGGCCTGGCCGCCGAGCGTGCCAGTCACCTCGTCGTGATGTACAAGGGGCGCGTCGTGGAATCCGGTCCCGCGCTGGAGATCCTGCAGGACCCGCAGCACGAGTACACCAAGCGGCTCGTGTCGGCGGCACCCTCGCTCTCGGCCCGCCGCGCCGAGATCCCGCCCATCGCCGCCGCGGTGACGGACGTCGTGGAGTCGGGTGCGGGCGGGTCGGGCGTCGAGCTGGAGACGGTCAAGGGCGAGTTGAAGGACTCGGCCGCGACTGGTCCGGCGGAGGTCGTGGTCGCCGCGAACCTGGTGAAGGACTTCCCGATCCGCGGCTCGCTTCCGTTCCAGAGCAGCGAGTTCCGCGCGGTCGACGACGTCAGCTTCACCATGCTCCGAGGCACGACCACCGCTGTGGTGGGCGAGTCCGGATCGGGCAAGTCGACTGTGGCCCGCATGGTGCTCGGCCTCCTCGAACCGACCAGCGGCACCGTCGAATTCGACGGCAAGGACGTCACCACCCTCCGCGGCGCGGAGGCGAAGGCGTTCCGGCGGCGGGTGCAGCCCGTCTTCCAGAATCCCTACGGCTCCCTGGATCCGATGTACTCGATCTACCGGGCGATCACGGAGCCGCTGGTGGTGCACGGCATCGGCGACAAGGCGTCCCGGCTGGAGCGGGCGAAGGAACTGCTCGAGATGGTTGCGCTGCCTGCGGACACCATGCACCGCTACCCGAACGAGCTGTCGGGCGGGCAGCGGCAGCGCGTGGCCATCGCGCGGGCGCTGGCACTGAACCCCGAGGTGATCGTGCTCGACGAGGCGGTCTCGGCGCTCGACGTGCTGGTGCAGGCGCAGATCCTGACGCTGCTCGAGGGGCTGCAGCAGGAGCTGGGGCTGACCTACCTGTTCATCACGCACGACCTGGCGGTGGTCAAGCAGATCGCGCACCAGACGCTGGTGATGGCGGGCGGCAAGGTGATGGAGGCGGGGCCGACCGATCAGGTCTACGACAACCCGTCGTCGGATTACACCCGCAAGCTGATCGACGCCATCCCAGGCGGTTCGATCGAGCTGGCGGGCTGACCCGCAGGGACTGACGACGAGCGGGCTAGGGTGGGGCGTGTGAACGACCCGCTGAGCCCGCTCGTCGCCGTCCCCGCCGTCGCGGAGGCGGCAGCCGCCGCCCGCGAGGCGCTCGCCACGGTGCACCGGCATCCCGCGAACCGCCGGGAGTGGCGGGCCACCGCGACGGAGTCGTCGCTCCGAGGCGCCCGCGCCTCGGCCGCCCTCGACGGTGCGGCCGTCGCGCTGAGCCGGGACGAGCTGATCAATGATCCGGTGCTCGCCGGGGCGATGCGCGCCTATCAGGCGATCGACGGTGACCTGCTCGACGCGTCGGTCGGGGTGTGGCGGCGCGCGCCGCTGCAGGTGCTGGCCCGGCTGCACACGCTGGCGGCGGCGGACCTCGTCGACGGCGACGACTCCCGGCTCGGCCGGCCGCGGGCCGGCGCGGGGGAGCGGCTCGGACTGCTGGCGCAGCTCGTGACCGGCGGCACGGAGGCTCCCGCGCCGGTGGTGGCCGCGATCGTGCACGGGGAACTGCTGTCGCTCCGGCCCTTCGAGGTCGCCGACGGCGTGGTCGCGCGCGCCGCGTCGAGGCTGGTGACTGTGGCCTCGGGCCTCGATCCGCACGCGCTCGGCATTCCCGAGACCACGTGGTTGAAGTTCGCGCCCAGCTACGCCGATGCCGCGGACGCGTTCGGGATGGGCGACCCCGACGGTGTGGTGGCCTGGGTGGTGCTGTGCTGTCAGGCACTGGAGGCCGGCGGTAGGGAGGCGTTGGCGCTCGCGGAGCGCTGACAGGGAAATCCGCTGCGGCGGTCCGGTATTCGGTCGAACGGACCCGGACATGCGCAACGGCGACCCGGCCTGAGCTGAGGAAGGGGCACTCGAGGTGCTTTCCTCAGAACGGGTCCGAATCGCCGTTCGCTAGCACGGATCCCGGTTACCAAGCGTGCGTGAGGGTGGGCTGTATTACGGCCTCGGCGTCTACCGGTGGAGAGATCCACTATCCGCGGATCTTGTGCTGACCACTGATTCCCCGGCGACGCAGGCTCACAGCGCTTTCCGCCATAGGTGGCGAGCTCCGCGTGGGTGCCTGGTGTCCGTGCTGGGAGCCTTGACGCTCAGGAATCCCCGACCTTCTCTTCCGGTGAGGATTTGGCTTTGCGCCGCTCCGTGACTCCTTTCTACCCTGTGAGCGCCATCACATCAAGGGGTAGGGCGGAAAAATCTCGGATCAGTTGCTACTGATCGGTATCAGTGCTTCTTGCGGTGCAGCACAAGGTAAGTCGCGACACCGACTCCCGCGGCCACCACGCCGAGGCCGGCGCTCGCGAGGACCGAATTCCGCGACGGTGTGGGTATCCGGTCGCGCAACGGTGTGGGGTTCGAGAAGGAGACCACGGGCCAGCCGCGCTCCGCCGCCTCCTTGCGCAGGCCGCGATCGGGGTTGACCGCGGTGGGGTGGCCGACGGCGGCGAGCATCGGCACGTCGGTGATCGAGTCGGAGTAGGCGAAGCACTGCTCGAGGTCGTAGCCGTGCTCGGCCGCGAGCGCCTCCATCGCGACGACCTTGTTCTCGCCGTAGCAGTAGAACTCGACCTCGCCCGCGTACTTGCCGTCCTCGACCTTCATCTTCGACGCGACGGAGTAGTCGGCGCCCAGCATCTCCGCGATGGGGCTCACCATCTCCTCGCCGGAGGCCGAGACGATGACCACGTCGTGCCCGCGGGCGTGGTGGCCGGCGATCAGCTCGGAGGCCTCGGCGAAGACGAGCGGGTTCACGACGTCGTGCAGGGCCTCGCGCACGATGGACGTGACCTGCTCCACGTTCCAGCCCTCGCACATCTGCGTGAGGTGGTCGCGCATGCGCTCCATCTGGTCGTGGTCGGCGGCCGTCAGCATCATCAGGAACTGCGCGTAGCTCGACTTGAGCACGGCACGACGGTTGAGCAGTCCCTCGTCGAAGAAGGGACGCGAGAAGGCCAGCGCGGACGATTTCGCGATGATCGTCTTGTCCAGGTCGAAGAAGGCGGCGACCCGGCGCACCGGGGCCTCGTCGGGCGCGGTAGGGCTCACGGGAATCAGCCTACCGGTGCGGTGGCGCTGCGCACCCCGCAAGAGCGGAGACCGGATTCCTCCACAACTTTCTCGAATCGGACAGGTTCATCCACAGGTGGAGGCGGGATCGGGCGAACCGGACAGGTTCCGGGGTGACGCTGTGCCCATGCGGGGGATCGAGATCGGGATGGCGGTGGCTGACGGGGCACTGGCCGACGACGTGCGGCGGGCCGCGGCGGCGGCCGCGCGGTCGGTCACGGACATCGACCGGGGCAGGCCCCGCGCGTGCTGGGCATCGGCCGCCGGGCTGGTGCTGGACCTCGCGGCCGCGACGGCGATGGCGGAGGCGGCGCGCGCCGGCGGTCTGCCGCGCCGGGAGGGCGTCGCCCTGGTCGCGGTCGAGGCGGGGATGCCGGAACTGGCGGCGGCCGTCGAGGTGGGGGCGGCGCAGGTCTTCGTGCTGCCGGGGCAGGTGCGTGACCTGGCACGCTTCCTCGCCGCCCGGGAGCAGGACGACGGTGCGCGCTCCCGCGTCGTCGCCGTCGTCGGCGGGCACGGTGGTGCGGGCGCCTCGGTCCTGGCGGCGGCCGTCGCGGTGACGGCCCCCGGTCGCGGGATCACCGCCCTGGCCGTCGACGCCGACCCGTGGGGCGGCGGACTCGACCTGCTGCTCGGCTGCGCGGACATGCCCGGCCTGCGCTGGGGCGACCTGGCGCTGCGCGGCGGCCACGTGCCGTCCGAGGCGCTGGTCGCGGCGCTCCCCGGGCGTGCCGGTGCCGTCGCGGTGCTGTCGGCGGGCGGGGCGGTCCCCGCCGGGACCCGCGACGCCGGTGTCGGGGCGTCGGCGCCCGAGATCCCGGTCGAGGGCCTGCTCGCGGTCATCGACGCGGGCCGCCGCAGCGTGGGCGTCACCGTCGTCGACCTGCCCCGGCGGGACGACCCCGCGACCTCCGCGTGCCTCGAGGTCGCGGACGTGGTGGTCGTCGTCGCCGCCGCCACGGTGCGGGGGTGCGCGGCCGCGCGCACGGTGGCCGACGGGGTGGCGGGCCGGGCTCGGCAGGTCGGACTGGTGGTGCGCGGTCCCGCGCCGGGCGGGCTCTCGGCGCGCGACGTCGAGCGGGCCGTCGGGGTACCGCTGCTGGCGTCGATGCGCCCGCAGCCCGGCCTGGCCGCGCAGCTCGACGACGGCGGGCTGCGGCTGCGCCGGGGTACACCGTTGGCCGTGGCGGCGGGCCGCGTGCTCGACGGCCTGCGGCGAGGTGCGGCGTGACGTCCCCGGACGGCGACCTCCTGGCCCGGGTGCGGGAGCGGCTCGCACACACGGCCGCGGTCCTCACGCCCGACGTGATGGCGGCTGCGCTCCGCGCCGAATGCGGGGGCGTGCTGGGCGATACGGACCTGCTGGACGGGCTCGCCTACCTCGAGACGGAGCTCGTCGGCGCAGGCCGGCTGGAACCCCTACTGGCGGATCCGGAGGTCGCGGACGTGCTGGTCTGTGGCCCGCGGAAGGTGTGGGTGGACCGGGGCCGGGGGCTCGAGGCCGCGGGCGTCGTCTTCGAGGACGACGACGCCGTGCGGCGCCTCGCCGCGCGCCTCGCACTGGCGGCGGGGCGGCGGCTGGACGACGCGCAGCCCTGGGTCGACGGGCACCTGCCCGCCGGCCCGGGCGGCCGCGCCGGGAGCGGGATCCGGCTGCACGCGGTTCTGCCGCCCCTGGCGCACGACGGCACCTGCATCTCGCTGCGCGTGCTGCGGCCGGCGACGCAGACGCTCGACACGCTCATCGACGGTGGGGCGGTGCCGGGCGAGGTGGCAGACCTCGTGCGGCGGGTGGTGGCGGCCCGGCTCGCCTTCCTCGTGGTCGGCGGCACGGGTAGCGGCAAGACGACGCTGCTCAACGGCCTGCTCGGCGCGGTGGATCCGGCGGAGCGGGTGCTGTGCGTGGAGGACGCGCACGAACTCGATCCCGTTCACCCGCACGTGGTCTCGCTGCTGGCGCGGGGCGCGAACGTCGAGGGCGTCGGCGAGGTGACGGTGCGGGACCTGGTGCGGCAGGCACTGCGGATGCGGCCCGACCGCATCGTGGTCGGCGAGGTCCGCGGCGCCGAGGTGGTCGATCTGCTCACCGCCCTGAACACCGGCCACGACGGCGGTGCCGGCACCGTCCACGCCAACTCGCCGCGGGAGGTGCCCGCCCGGCTCGAAGCGCTGGCGGCGCTCGGCGGCCTCGGCCGGGAGGCGCTCCACGCCCAGCTGGCCGCGGCCTTCTTATCTGTACCGGAACAGTTGGTGTCTCAGACTGTCTCGGTAGGTGTGATGTTCTGCCGCAGCATTGTTCGTTACAGAGTTATCTGTAGTGCCTAGGACGATGGACTTGGGGCGAGATGGACTCGGCGTTGTCTACTCGCAGTCGTCGGGAAGCTCCCACAAGTCCAAGTCCCCGCCAGGCGCGGGGTGTTCGCCTCGAGTCGCGCGGTGCGCCGCGCGCTGCTGCGCGAACCAGGCTTCGACCCAGGGTGGAAGGACGGTCACTCCGTCGTAGAAGTCGTCACTGCTGATCATGGAATTGGGTGTACCTGGCGTTGGTCGGATCCGGCGGACGGTGTGCCGCTGTTTACGCGGTGCATTGAGATCCGCAAGGAGAACCGCGTCGATGATCGCCGTGTACTGGTCGACTTTCAAGCCTGCCGCGCACCGTCCAAGGACAAGGAACTCGTCGTCATCGAAGGCTGGACCCACTACGACCTCTATGACCAGCCCGAGCCCGTCCAGCAGGCACTCGACCACCTGATCCCGTTCCGCAAGAAGTTCCTCTGACGTAAGCCTCCGCCAGACGCCGCAGCGTCAGCGGCACATCTCACTGGCGCGCTCTGCTCGCCAGCCTGACGCTGGCGGGCAGAGCGCTCGTTGGGCCCTTGCTTCGCAATCAGCTCGCTGCATTCGATCAACCTTGCCGGATTGTTGGATCTATGCGAGGGCGAGGAAGAGGCGTTCCAGCTTTTGTTGGTCGACGTTATCGGGGCCTTCGGTGGTGAGGCAGTGTTGTAGGCCGGTGGCGACGAGGGCGTAGCCGCTGCGTCCGAGGGCTTTGTTGACGGCGGCGAGCTGGGTGAGGACGTCTTCGCAGTCGTTGCCGTCTTCGAGCATTCTGATGACGGTGGCGAGGTGTCCGTGTGCGCGCTTGAGCCTGGTGAGGATCGGCTTGGCGGCTTGCTCTGGGATCTTCACTGGGCACCGCCGTCGGTGAGTGCATCGAGCATGGCGGTGAGGAGCGCCCGGGCTTCGGTAGATACAGCCTTGAGGGCAGGGGTTCCGGTGAATTCTGGCATCACGTCGGGGTTCATGATCTCAACGACGGAGCCTTCACCGTCCGCGCTGACAACGACGTTGCACGGCAGCAGTGTGGAGACCCGAGGATCGGCCTGAAGCGCTTGATGCGCGAGCTGCGGCCGGCACGCGCCGAGGATCAACTTCGGCGGCACATCCACATCAAGCTTCGCCTTGAGGGTGGCGGCGATGTCGATCTCGGTGAGGATCCCGAACCCGACGCGCGCCAACCCTTCCCGCACCTGCGCTACAGCCTGCGTATACGGCGTCGGGAGTGACCTGGTCATCGTGAATTCGTTCATGGACTCGTCTTTCTTCGATATCTGAGGGAGCTGTGCACCCAGTATTGCATAACCCCCCGGGGGGATGTTAGCTTCGATGCAACCAAGATCCCTCCAGGGGGTTAATACGAGGAGTGAAGGCAATGGCAGAGACAGTCGGAGATGCGCCGAAATCGGCGTCGGGTGCAACGAGGTCATCGTTGACCGGCGCGCTGGGGCGCCTTGGCGTCTGGGTCAGTGAGCATGGCCGGGTTGTCACGGCGGTGTGGGTGCTGTTGGTTGTGGGGCTGGGGATTTTCGCGCCGTTTGTGGAGAAGAATCTCTCCGGTGCGGGCTGGCAGGCGGACGGTTCGCAGTCGGTGCAGGTGCGGGAGCTGGCGCAGCAACATTTCGGTGGCAACGCCAGTCACGCAATCCAGGTGGTCGTTCATAGCGACACCGCGGCGTTGACAGAAGGACAGGGGCCTCAGATCCTCGCGCAGGTGACCTCTGAACTGAAGGCGGATCCGCGGATCGCCCAGGTCATCGCGCCACAACCGGGCATGACCTTGAGCGTCGACGGTAAGACGGCGATCGTCCTCGCCGGCGCCGGGGCAGATACGAACGAGATGGTCCGGGCAGCGACCGACCTCAAGGGATCACTCAGTGCGCTCTCGACGGACGCGGTGTCGGTGAATCCGACCGGCTCGTCGGTGCTCTGGTCGGACTTCAACGCGGCGAACCTGGAGGCGATGCTCACCTCGGAGATGCTGTCGTGGCCCGTGACTCTCGCAATCCTGGTGATCGCCTTCGGTACCTTGGTCGCCGCAGGCCTGCCGCTCCTGCTCACCTTGGCCGGGCTGGTTGCCTCGGCCGGGGCCCTGGTGCTGATCAACGAGATCGTGCCCGTATCGATCTGGGCGATGAACTTCGCGATGATGTTCTCCCTCGCGCTGGGCATCGACTACGCCCTGTTCCTGGTGGTGCGGTACCGCGCAGCGCGCTTCGGACACGGCGTGTCACCTCGGGAAGCGATCGCGCAGACCATGGACACCGCCGGTAAGGCCGTGTTGCTGTCCGGGGCGACCGTGCTGATCTCCTTGTCCGCGGTGATGCTCGTGCCGTCGCCGTCGTTCCGGTCGATGGCTGGCGGGATCATGCTCTCTGTCGTGTTCGTCCTCGCCGCGACGCTGACACTGCTGCCGCTGGTGCTGGTCAAGCTCGACAAGCGGATCAACGCGCTGGCGTTGCCGTGGGCTCGAGTCGGTGAGCACCGCTCACCTGCCTTCGAGCGATGGGGACAACGACTGTGGAAGCGCCCGTTCGCGTGGGGCGCCGCGGCGTTGGCGATCCTGATCGCGCTGTCGATCCCCCTCGCGGGACTGAAGACCGCGATGCCGTCGATCGCGGTGCTACCGTCCGATGCCAACGCGCGAGTCGGCTACGACCAGGTCAAGCAGGCCTTCGGCCCCGGCGCTCCTGGAACCCTGCAAATCATCACCCCGTCCTCGCTCGCCCCGCAGGCGCACCAGGCGCTGGCCGCTGATCCAGGAATCGCCGGCGCGATGCCGCCCGTCGCCGCAGCAGATAACAGCGGCCTATCACTGATCTCCGCGGTACCGAAGGTTGACCCCTCAGACTCGAGCCTGACTGCGACGGTCGACCGGCTCCGCTCCGATCTTCCCGACGGCACCCTGGTCGGCGGCGCTGCAGTGGAGAATCTCGACCTGAAGGCACAGCTCGACACCTCAACCCCGATAGTGATCGCTGTGGTCCTTCTGTTGGGCTTCGCGCTGCTGCTGGTCGCACTACGTGCGCCTTTGATCGCCCTGATCGGCACCGTGGTGAGCTTGCTGTCCACCGCGGCGGCGTTCGGTGTGGCCCGCTTGGTGTTTCAGGACGGTATCGGCGCCGGCCTGTTCGGCTTCGAATCCCAAGGCTTCCTCGATGCATGGGCGCCGGTGTTCTTCTTCGCGATGATCTTCGCGATCGCTATGGACTACACCGTGTTCCTGCTCTCGTCCGCCAAGGAGCACTGGGAACGCTCCGGTGACCCGAAAGAAGCGATGATCGGAGCCGTTGCCCACTCCGGTCGTGTCATCTTCGCCGCCGGCGGCGTCATGGTCGCCGTCTTCTTCACCTTCGCCCTGTCCGGGCCACTGCCCCCGAAGGAGATGGGCGTCATCCTCGGCGTCGCTGTTCTCCTCGACACCTTTCTCATCCGGCTGATCCTGCTCCCCGTCGCACTGCGCCTGGCAGGACGCGCAGCATGGGCCTGCCCTGCATGGCTCGCCCGGATACTGCCGAACATCAGCTTCGCCCACGAGTAACACCTACCTCTTACAGGAGCGCAACTATGACTAACAAGCCCGAAACCACAGCACTCGATCACTCCTCCGAATCAGGAGCAGCCACCCTGCGGCGACTACAACCGCAGCATCGGGACCTGCGCAAAGCGATCCCCGACGTCTACGCTGGCTTCGGCGCACTGAGTACGGCGGCGTTCGCGGACGGCGCACTCGACCGCAAGACCAAAGAACTCATCGCCTTCGCCATCGGAGTCGTCGAAGGATGCGACGGCTGCATCGCATCGCACGGCCAAGCCGCAGCCCGCGCCGGCGCAACGAACCAAGAAGCCGCCGAAGCGATCGGCGTGACCTTCCTCATGCACGGCGGCCCCGCCACCATCCACGGAGCCCGCGCCTACGACGTCTTCCGCGGATTCACCAACCCCGACAACAACTGACCCACCCAGGAGCGAAAGCCACCATGTGCCACGCCACCCGATGCCGAACCTGCGACAAAACCACCTGGGCCGGATGCGGAAGCCACATCGAAGCCGTCCGACGGACTGTCCCACCCGAAAACTGGTGCCCCGGCCACTCCGAGCCCGCTACCACGCGCCCGAAACGCCGCTGGTTCTAACCCACGCGCGCCCAACCACATCGACGACACGAAACGAACTCACCGCATGCGCAAACCCAACATCGACCAAGCAGTCCTGCTCCTCGCCGGAACCCTGAACCTCACCGGCGTCGCCCTCAGCGTCACCGCCTCACCTTGGTGGCTCTTACTGTCGGGGTTCGTATCACTGAACCTCATCCAATCAAGCTTCACCGGCTTCTGCCCCGCGGCAATGCTGCTCAAGCGATTCGGCCTGCGCCAAGGCAGCCCGTTTTGAGCCCGACCTAAGGTCGCCTAGAAACCTGGCACCGGGCGCATTACGAGCGAGCGTCGGCTTGCCTCAGCAAGCGCTGGCATCCGGGACTGCTGCACCGATAGGTGACAGTTGCGGTGTTGGGACTGCTGCACCGATAGGTGACAGTTGCGGTGTTATGCCGCCGAGGCGGCTGTGTTGATGATGGTCTCGTATTCG